>ONSW01000102.1 GCA_900320595.1 uncultured Eubacteriales bacterium
CTGACGCCGCGGCCGAGATATTCTCCCTCACCGGGGTAGAGCTTTTCTCTCGTAATACCTGCTGCGATGATAACGGCGGAGCAGTTGCAGAAATCGCTGCCCACAGCAACGCCGAAGCTCTTGCCGATCGGCATGACGCTGAGCGCGCGGCCACTGATCACATCCGCCCCGCAGGCACGGAGCTGGGCGGAGAGAATCTCGCTGATCTCCTTGCCCGTCGCGGCGGGGATCCCGGGATAGTTCGTGATTCTTTCGGCCTTATACAGGCTGCTCGTCTCGGCACTGTTCGTGATCACACCAACCGTTTTCCCGCGATTTACGCAGGTCAGTGCCGCCGAGACGCCGGCGATGCTGCCGCCGATAATGACAACATCATATTTATCCTTCAAACGAATCACTTCCTTTGGCTCATTAGTCTAACATATTTTTATTGTAATTGCTACTCAAATCAGTTATAATGGCAAAGAATTTACAAATAGGAGATAAATTCGAATGGATGAGACCAGAAACTTTATCGAAGAATTCGTAAAAGAAGACCTGCAGGAAGGCAACCGCTGCTACGGCATGCAGATCCACACCCGCTTTCCGCCCGAGCCGAACGGATATCTGCACATCGGCCACTGCAAAGCGCTGACGATCGACTTTTCCACGGCCGAGCATTTCGGCGGCATCTGCAATCTGCGCATGGATGATACCAATCCCGCCAAGGAAGACACCGAGTATGTCGACGCTATTCAGGACGACATCCACTGGCTCGGCTTTGACTGGGGCGATCGCTTCTTCTACGGTTCCGATTATTTTGATAAAACCTATGAATATGCTCTCGAGCTGATCCGCAAGGGACTCGCCTATGTCTGCGAGCTGACGCCCGAGCAGTTCCGCGAATACCGCGGCGATACAACGCACCCCGCTGTCAGCCCCTGGCGCGATCGTCCGATCGAGGAAAGTCTCGATTTGTTTGAGCGCATGAAGAACGGCGAGTTTGAAGAAGGGCGCTACACGCTGCGCGCAAAGATCGATCTGGAGAGCGGCAACTTCAATATGCGCGATCCGGTCCTCTACCGTATCCGTTACATCGAGCATCACCGTCAGGGAACCAAGTGGTGCATCTTCCCGATGTATGATTTTGCCCATCCCATCCAGGACGCACTTGAGGGCATCACCCACTCGCTGTGCTCCCTTGAATATGAGGCGCACCGGCCGCTTTATGACTGGGTCGTTTCCAATGTATCGATCCCCGGCATCAAGCCCCGTCAGATCGAGTTTGCCCGTCTCGGCATCAACTATACCGTCATGTCGAAAAGAAAGCTGCGCCAGCTTGTCGAAGAAGGGCGCGTCTCCGGCTGGGATGATCCGCGTATGCCGACGCTTTGCGGTCTCCGCCGCCGCGGCTACACCTCCCGTTCGATCCGCACGTTCTGTGAAAAGATCGGCGTTTCCAAGGTCGATTCCACGGTAGACTGGGCGCTGCTTGAGAGCTGCCTGCGCGATGATCTGAACGAAAACGCCCGCCGTGTCATGGCCGTGCTCAACCCCGTCAAGCTGACGGTGACCAACTATCCCGAGGGAAAAACAGAGCTTCTCTCTGTGGAAAACAATCCGCTGCGTCCCGAGGACGGCACGCGCGAAGTCAGCTTCTCCCGCGACCTGTTCATCGAAGCGGACGACTTTATGGAAGTCCCCGCGCCGAAGTTCAAGCGTTTGTATCCCGGCTTTGAGGTTCGTCTGAAAGGGGCGTATCTCGTCACCTGCACCGGCTGCCGCAAGGATGATAACGGCAACGTTGTCGAGATTTTCTGCGAATATGATCCGGAAAGCCGCGGCGGCGATCCTGCCGACGGGCGCAAGGTCAAGGGCGCAACGATCCACTGGGTCGACGCGGATAACTGCGCGGACGCAGATAAGGTTGAAAAGTGCCTTGCCGAGATTGCGATGCCCGAAAAAGGCAAGGACTCAATGAGCTTCCAGTTTATGCGTCAGGGTTATTTCTGCCTTGATAACAAGGACGCCCGTCCCGGTCAACTTGTCTTCAATCGTGCAGTCGCACTGAAGGAAAGCTTCCGGAAATAACGTGCTTTATTAAAAAACGGAGAAACACAACTGTGTTTCTCCGTTTTTTGTGCTGATTACTATCAAGTATACAAATTCTGGATTTCCTGAAGGGCTTCCATGATCTGATCCATGGAATTCGTCGCGAATCCGATCACAACAAGCGCGATCGCGATGATAAAAGCCAGCAGCAGTGCGCACCAGTAGGATCTGGCATAGCTCCTGCGGTTCAGGTTC
>ONSW01000099.1 GCA_900320595.1 uncultured Eubacteriales bacterium
CGGGAAGATGATCTGTTCCTTCAGACCGAGGCTGTAGTTGCCGCGGCCGTCGAAGGCGTCGGCGCTGATGCCGCGGAAGTCGCGGACACGGGGCAGCGCAACGTTGAACAGACGATCCAGGAACTCCCACATACGGTCCTGACGCAGCGTGACCTTGACGCCGACCTTCATGCCCTCGCGGAGCTTGAAGTTAGCGACGCTCTTGCGCGCCACGGTGGCGACGGCGTGCTGGCCGGTGATCGCGGAGATATCCTTGATGACGGCTTCGAGCGCCTTCGCGTTGTCCTTGCAGTCGCCGCAGCCGACGGAGACAACGATCTTCTCGATCTTCGGGATCTGCATGGTGGACTTGTACTGGAACTTCTCCATCAGAGCAGGAGCAACTTCCTTGAGGTATTTTTCTTTCATACGTGTCATGGCGAGTTTACTCCTTTCTCTCAGATTTCGCTGCCGCAGGCGCGGCAGATGCGGACTTTCTTGTCGCCGTCCATCTTGTAGCCAACGCGGACGCCCTTGTTGCACTTGGGGCAAACAAGCTGAACCTTGCTGACGTAGATGGGGGTCTCGACCTTGATGATGCCGCCTTCCTCGCCCTGCTTGCGGGGCTTCTGGTGCTTGGTGGCAACATTGACGCCCTCGACGACTACCTTAAGTCCCTTGGGGTCGGCAATCAGGACCTTGCCCTGCTTGCCCTTGTCCTTGCCGGACAGAACAACGACTTTATCGTCTTTTTTGATCTTCATTCTCTTCGTCCTCCCCTTAAATCACTTCGGGAGCGAGCGACAGGATCTTCATGTATTCCTTGTCGCGAAGCTCACGGGCGACGGGTCCAAAGATACGGGTGCCGCGGGGGTTCTTATCACCGGTGTTGATCAGAACGGCCGCGTTCTCGTCGAAGCGAACGTAGGTGCCGTCGGCGCGGCGAACGGGCTTGACCGTGCGAACAACGACCGCCTTGACGACGTCGCCCTTCTTCACGCTGCCGCCGGGGGCCGCCTTGCGGACGGAGCAGACGATAACATCACCGATGCTGGCGTACTTGCGCTTGGAACCGCCAAGCACGCGGATGCACTTGAGCTCTTTGGCGCCGGTATTGTCGGCGACCTTCAGATAAGTTTCCTGCTGAATCATATCTCGGCGCCTCCTTACTTAGCCTTCTCAACGATCTCGACCACGCGCCAACGCTTGTCGTGGGACAGGGGGCGGGTCTCCATCACGCGGACGATATCGCCGACGCCGCACTCGTTGTTCTCGTCGTGGGCCTTGAGACGATAGGTACGTCCGATGATCTTTTTGTAGGTCTTGTGCGCGACACGGTCTTCCACCGTGACGACCACAGTCTTGTCCATCTTGTCGGAAACGACCTTGCCTACGCGGACTTTACGGGAAGTAGTTCTTTCTTCACTCATTGTTCCTTACCTCCTCAGTTCTCTTTCTCGCGCAGCACGGTCTTGACACGCGCGATGTCACGGCGCACGGCAGAGATCTTGGTGGGATTATCAAGATGATTGGTGGCGTGCTGCATGCGGAGCATGAAAAGGTCCTTCTTCAGGTCAACGAGCTTGCTCTGGAGCTCGGCAACGGACATGGAGCGGATTTCATTAGCCTTCATCTTCTTCACCACCGTTCTCGGTCTCGGTGCCCTTGGCAATGATCTTGCACTTGATGGGCAGTTTGTGGCTGGCCAGACGCAGAGCTTCGCGGGCGGTCTCCTCGGGGACGCCGGCGATCTCGAACATCACGCGGCCGGGCTTCACGACGGAAACCCAGTACTCGGGCGCGCCTTTACCGGAACCCATACGGGTCTCGGCCGGCTTCGCGGTAACGGGCTTGTCGGGGAAGATCTTGATCCAGACCTGACCGCCGCGCTTGGTGTAACGCGTCATAGCGATACGGGCCGCTTCGATCTGGTTGGACGTGATCCAGCCGGGCTCCTGCGCCTGAAGGCCGAACTCACCGTAGGTGACAACGTTGCCGCGGGTGGCTTTGCCCTTCATACGGCCGCGCTGAACTCTGCGGTATTTAACTCTCTTAGGCATTAACATTAGTTGTTGCCTCCTTCCTTGGCGGGGGCGGCAGGACGCGGGCCGCGGTTATCGCGGTTGAAGCTGCCCTGGCCCTGGGGCCGGCTGCCGTAGCTCTGGCGGCGGTCGCCGCTCTGGTTACGGTTGTCACGGTTGTAACCGCCCTGACGGCGATCGCCGCGGCGGTCGTCTCTGCGGCGACGCTCGCCCAGAGGCTTGTTGGGATCCATGGTGCGCGGGGTCGTGCGCAGCGTCTGGGAAAGGACCCTTCGGCGAAACCGTAGTCGATGTCGGCACGGATCGTCTGCAGGGGGATGGTGCCCTCGTGGTAGCATTCGCTTCTCGCGATCTCGGCGCCGCCCAGACGGCCGCCGCACTTGACCTTGATGCCGCGAGCGCCCATGCGCATCGCGCGGCCCATCGCGTTCTTCATCGCACGGCGGAAGCCGATGCGCTTCTCGAGCTGCTGGGCAATGTTCTCGGCCACGAGCTGAGCGTTCGTGTCGGGGGTGCGGACCTCGATGATGGAGATCGCGACCGGCTTGCCGATCATCTTGGAGACCTCGTTCTGGAGGCGCTCGATCTCTGCGCCGCCCTTGCCGATCACGACACCGGGACGGGAGCAGTGGATGAACAGGCGGACCTTATTGCTGTCGCGCTCGATCTCGATGGTGGGAACGCCGGCGGAATAAAGGGCCTTCTTGAGGTATTTGCGGATGTTGTAATCTTCGACGATCAGATCGCCGACCTTCTCTTCTCTTGCGTACCATCTGGAATCCCAGTCTTTGATAACGCCGACACGCAGGCCGTGAGGATTAACTTTCTGTCCCATTTAATTCTGCCTCCTTCCCTTAGTCTCTCTCAGCCACAGCGATCATGATGTGGCTGGTGCGCTTGTTGATGCGGTACATGCTTCCCTTGGCTCTCGGCATGCCTCTCTTGAGGATGGGGCCGGCGCCCGCGTACGTCTCGCAGACGTAGAGCTTTTCGGGATCCATTTCAAAGTTGTTCTCGGCGTTGGCCATGGCGCTCTTGAGCACCTTGATCATCAGCTCGCAGCCGGCCTTGGGAGTGTTCTCCATCAGGGCCATGGCGACCTTGGCGTCCTTGCCGCGGATCATGTTGCAGACGATCTCGACCTTACGGGGAGAGATGCGGGCATATTTGTGCTCGGCACGAGCGATTTTCTTTTCGTCCATTCCTCTTGCCTCCTTACTTCACGGCGTTCTTGCTGCCGGAGTGGCCGCGGAACGTACGGGTGGGAGCAAACTCGCCCAGCTTGTGGCCGACCATATCCTCGGTGACGTACACCGGGACGTGACGGCGGCCGTCGTGGACGGCGATCGTGTGTCCGACAAAGGACGGGAAGATCGTGGAGGAACGAGACCAGGTCTTGACGACCTGCTTGTTGCCGGTCTTGTTCATCTCGTCGACTCTCTTCAGCAGTTCGGGCGCGGCGAACGGGCCCTTCTTGATGCTTCTGCTCATTTCTCTTTCCCTCCTTACTTCGCGTTGCGGCGCTTGACGATGAACTTATCGGTGTGGTTCTTCGTCTTGCGGGTCTTGTAACCGAGTGCGGGCTTGCCCCACGGAGTTACAGGGCCGGGACGGCCGACGGGGGACTTGCCTTCGCCGCCGCCGTGCGGGTGGTCGACCGGGTTCATGACAGAGCCGCGGACCGTCGGGCGGACGCCCATGTGGCGTTTGCGGCCGGCCTTGCCCAGGTGGACGTTGGCGTGGTCGATGTTGCCGACCTG
>ONSW01000098.1 GCA_900320595.1 uncultured Eubacteriales bacterium
GTCGTTTAAAACCGCGGACGGCTGCATGCTGATTCTCGCCGCCGGCGACGCCCGCATCGACAACCACAAGTTCAAGGACAAATTCCACATGAAGGCCAAAATGCTCTCCCCCGACGAAGTACTGGCGCTTGTCGGTCACCCGGTCGGCGGTGTATGCCCCTTTGGCATCAATGACGGCATCACGGTCTATCTTGACGTCAGTCTCCGACGCTTTGAAACGGTCTTCCCCGCTGTCGGCAGCGCCAGCAGCGCGATTGAATTGAATCTCGACGAGCTTTACCGGTATTCCAACGCCCTTGAATGGATCGATGTGTGTAAACTTCCGGAAGAATCTGTCTAAACAAATCCCCTGCGTTTGTGCAGCACCGCAAAAAATGCGGTGCTGCTTTTTATTTTTTTCGTGACTTTTTCACGAGGCTATGATAAGATAAAATGGATTAGAAATGGGATCATTTCTTATATAAAGAGGGACATTCAATACTTGGAGGGAAAACTATATGGCAAGAGAGATTCTGTTTGATCTCGGCAAAATGATCACGGACCGTCTCCCGTATAAGTTCGGTATCAAAAGGCTGACCGAAAACGATCCGGAGTACATCATTCTTGACCGTGCATGCTCCAGCGACGAGATCGCCGAAGTCATGCTCAAAATGGAACTTCGCAAACCCAAAACCACGGCGGAAATCGCAAAGCTCACCGGCAAATCCGAAGAGCACATCGTCGAGCTGCTGACGGACGCCGCCAACCACGGCATCGTCGAATACAACTATGAAAACCCCAAGCATGAGAAGCAGTGGTACGTCCAGCTGTTCGTTCCCGGCATCGCCGAGATGACCAACATGGTCCTCTGGCAGGTCGAGAAATATCCCGAGCTGGCTGACAGCTTCAACAAGATGACCTTCCTTCCGCTCGAAGGCAAGACCCATTTGATTCCTCCCGGCGGCGACGGCGTCGGCATGCACGTCATCCCCGTGGAAAAAGCGATCCCTGCGAAAAATGAATCAGCCTCCATCGAGCATATCTCCCACTGGCTCGACAAATACGACGGACACTTCTCCGTCGGATACTGCTCCTGCCGCAACGCCCGCCGGCTTTTCGGCGAGGGCTCCGGCGAGATTCAGGACGACTGCTGCATCGGCCTCGGTGATTTCGCCGATTACCTGGTCGAGACCGGCAAGGGCCGCTATATCACGCGCGAGGAAGTCCTGCAGATCTGCCAGCGCGCTGAAGAGAACGGCTATGTACACCAGGTCACGAACATCGACGGCTCTGACAAGATCTTTGGTCTTTGCAACTGTGACCTCGGCGTCTGCTTTGCCCTCCGCACCAGCCAGTATTTCAACACCCCGAACCTCTCCGCTTCCGCCTATCGCGCCCACGTCGACAAGGACAACTGTGTTGCCTGCGGCAAGTGCGTCGAGGTCTGCCCGGCCGGCGCTGTCAAGCTCGGCCAGAAGCTCTGCACCAAGAACGGCGAGGTCGAGTATCCCAAGCAGGAGCTGCCAACCGGCCTGAAGTGGGGCAAGGACAAGTGGAATCCCGACTATGTCACCGACAACCGCAAGAACTGCCACGAATCCGGCACCGCGCCCTGCAAGACCGCATGCCCTGCTCACATTGCCATCCAGGGCTACATCAAGCTCGCGAAGGAAGGCCGTTATCTTGATGCGCTCAAGCTTATCAAGCAGGACAACCCCTTCCCCTCTGTCTGCGGCTATGTCTGCAACCGCCGCTGCGAGGCGGCCTGCACCCGCGGCTCTCTTGACAAGGCTCTCGCCATCGACGAGATCAAAAAGTTCATCGCCGAGCAGGATCTCAAGAGCGAAGAGCGCTACATCCCGGAAAAGCTTTACCGTCGTCCCGTCGATATTCCTTATGAACAGAAGGTCGCCATCATCGGCGCCGGCCCTGCCGGACTGAGCTGCGCTTATTACCTCGCGCGCATGGGCTACACCAACGTCACTGTCTTCGACCGCAACCCGGCTCCCGGCGGCATGCTCGTCATGGGCATCCCCAGCTATCGCCTTGACCGCAGCGCGCTCAAGGGCGAGATCGAAGTCCTTGAAAAGATGGGTGTCCACTTCCGGATGAACACCGAGATCGGCAAGGACATCACGATCCAGCAGCTCCGTGACGAGGGCTACAAGGGCTTCTATGTCGCCATCGGCGCCCAGAAGAGCTCCAAGCTCCGTATCCCCGGCGAGGATCTCACCGGCGTTTACGGCGGCGTCGACTTCCTGCGTGAAGTCAACCTCGGCAACAAGCCCGAGATCGGCAAGAAGTGCGCGGTC
>ONSW01000097.1 GCA_900320595.1 uncultured Eubacteriales bacterium
GCGGGACTTCTGGAAGTCGGTGTGGTTCTCGACCATGTTGCGGACGCCGACCGCGGAGATCATGCCGTAGAGGATGATCGACACGCCGCCGATCGTGGCGGCGGGCATGGCGGAGATCAGAGCCGCGAACTTCGGGCAGAAGGAGAGGAGGATGGCAAAGTAGGCCGCGATGCGGACGACCTTCGGGTCATAGACCTTGGTGAGCACCAGGACGCCGGTGTTCTCGCCGTAGGTGGTGTTGGCCGGGGCGCCGAAGAGGGCGGCGATCGTGGTGCCGATGCCGTCGCCGATCAGCGTGCGGTGCAGGCCCGGATCCTCGATGAGGTTCTTTTCAATGGCGCCGCTGATGGCGGAGATGTCGCCGACGTGCTCCATCATCGTCGCGAAGGCGATCGGGACGATCATGATGATCGAGGAGACCAGCAGGCCGGTGTTGACGCTGCCGGAGGAGAAGAGGCCGAAGACGGTGTTCTGCATGGCGACAGGCAGGCCGATCCAGGCGGCGTCCTTGACGCCGGAGAAGTCGACGTTGCCGGTGATCGCGGCAACGAGGTAGGAGGCGAGCACGCCCATCAGGATCGGGATGATCTTGATCATGCCCTTGCCCCAGATGTTGCAGACGATGACGACGACGATCGCGACCAGCGCGATCCACCAGTTGGTGGAGCAGTTGTTGATGGCGGACGGCGCGAGGATCAGGCCGATGGCGATGATGATCGGGCCGGTGACGACGGGCGGGAAGTAGCGCATGACGTTCTTCGAGCCGAAGGCCTTGCAGATTCCCGCAAGGATGAGGTAGAGAAGACCGGCGCAGGCGACGCCGACGCAGGCGTAGGGAAGCGCCTCAGCCTGGGACAGCCCCAGCTCGGCGCCGGAGGCGACGACACCGAAGTAGCCGCCGAGGAAGGCGAAGGAGGAGCCGAGGAAGACGGGGACCTTCTTGCCGGTGACCAGGTGCATGAACAGCGTGGCGAGGCCGGCGAAGAGCAGCGTCGCGGAGACGCTCAGACCGGTCAGGATCGGGACGAGCACGGTCGCGCCGAACATGGCGAACAGGTGCTGCACACCGAGGACAAGCATTTTCGGCGTACCGAGCGTACGCGCGTCGTAGATCGGGCCGTCAACGGCCGCTTTTTTCTCTTTTCCCATTTTCATCTTTACCTTTCCAAATAAAATTAATGAAAATATATGGATGGCTTATTCAGCCAGATCCATCAGATAAACGCCCGTCTCGCCGTCGAACTCCGGCAGGCGGACCTCCACCAGCTCGCTGCGCGAGGTGGGGATGTTCTTGCCGACATAGTCGGGGCGGATGGGCAGCTCGCGGTGGCCGCGATCCACCAGCACGGCCAACTGGATCGTCCGGGGGCGGCCGAGCGAGAAGATCGCCTCGATCGCCGCACGGGCGGTGCGGCCGGTATAAATCACGTCGTCGCAGAGCACGACGTCGCGGTCGGTCACGTCAAAGGGCAGCGCGGCGCGGCGGGTCTCCGGCTGGGCGGCGAGCTGGCTGAGATCGTCGCGATAGAAGCGGATGTCCAGACTGCCGCAGGGCACGTCCTTGTCCTCGATCTTGTGGATGTTGCCGCGGATCCGCTGGGCGATCGGCTCGCCCCGGCGGCGGACGCCGACGAGGACGACGTTGTCCACGCCGCGGTTGTGCTCGTCGATCTCGTGGGAAATGCGCATGAGCGCGCGGCCGAGCGCCGCTTCGTCCATGATCTGCGCCTTGAGCTTCACGTCATCGCACCCGCCTTTCTAAAGAATTATCTGCAAACAAGGATTTGTGCGGCGAGATCGGATCGCGAGAGAATTTGTGCTCCGGCAAAGACGCTTTTTCGCAGGAATACTTTGTGTATTTCAAGAAAAAGCGGCGAAGGCGGTGTGCAAATTGTCCGCGAAACGCCGAAGGCGTACGAATCCGCGTTTGCTTTAAAAAGCAACAAAAAAGCCTTGCCGAGATACGGCAAAGCACAACAAGATTTGGGGATGCATCCGTGGCATCCGATCTATATGAGCGATTTTGCCGGTCTCTCGTACCGCGCTTAAAAATCTGTTTTCTGTGTGGGAGTATACGCGACAAGCGGCAAAATTGCAAGCCTTTTTTCCGCATTTTTTTCAGTTCGTCGGTTTTGCCGATTCCCCTCGCCGACGCGCGTCCTTTTTCCCGTGAAACTTGACAAATCAGACAAAACAAAAACCGGCCGGGGCAGCTGCCCCGGCCGGAAAATCCTGCTTATGCTCAGAACTCGAGGTTCTTGTCGGTCTCCTTGGAGAAGACGTGCGCGACCTTGCCGTCGAAGGTGAAGTGGACGGTGTCGCCGATGTTATAGTTGCCCTTCATG
>ONSW01000046.1 GCA_900320595.1 uncultured Eubacteriales bacterium
CGGAACTTCATCGCCCATTTTCGGGTCGGGAGCACCTGATAGTACACAGCCGTGTTGCCGAGCGTGTCTGTCGCCGTGATGCGCACCCTGTACGTGATGTCCGCCGAAATCTGCGCGGTCGAGATACGCGCCGCGCCGCTCGTCAACACCTCCTCCGCTCCGTACGCGCCGCCGGAGGCGGCGACGGTGGAGGAGAGCGCCGGGAGATTCTGCCCGCCCAGCGGGGAATACGTCAGCACGGCTTTCGCGGAATAATGCGTGCCGTCCTCGGCCGCTTCTCCCTGCGCGTCGCAGCGGAAGATCGCGATCCCGGTCAGCACCGGCTTGGCATAGTCCATCACCGTGAGCGGAAAGCTCTCGCTTGCCGTTCTCCCTCGCGTGTCCGTGACCGTGCAGACCACGGGAACCGAAGTGGACGACAGCACCGACGTCAGATACGGCGCGCCGCTGTCCGTCTCGCCCTGACATGTCACGGAAAACGACGCGATAGAGGCGCCGACGGCAGCCGTCATGTCGATCCTGGAACTGTCGAAGGTCGCTTCCGCCCGGGAGTAGCCCTTGACGTAGCCCGTGATGCCGGCGACCGCGCCGGTGTTGTACGGCGCCAGACTTACCCATCCGGGAGCGATGACCGGGCGCATGTCCGCGTCCGCGTTCACCGTCAGCGCTTTCGTAGCCGGACTGCCGATCGCCGTGCCGGAGCTGTTGTAGGTCTGCACCGATACCGTGAGCGGCAGTGCGGCGAGATCCGGATAGTTTGCAAACCAGGATCTCGGCACGGAAAAGCTCAGCGAGGTATCAAAGCGCCCGCTCGTATACAGCGCCGCGCTGCTGCCGTATCGGACCGTCGCAATGTGGTAGTTCGTGGACGCGAGCCGCTTCATCGTCAGCGAAAAAGTGCCCTGCGTGGCCACGCTTGAGCTGGCGGACGCGATCGACGACGCGGCATTCTCGTGGAGATAGATCCTGTCGGACGCCGTCCCGCCGATCGGACTGACGGTCGTGCCGTCGTACATGGCGCGAACAGACCCGTAGATGCCGACGGTAAAGCTCGCGTCGCCGTTGCCGTCATGCGCGACCTCAAAGCTCGTCGAGTAGTCGAGATTCGCCCACGACTCGGTCGCCGAGCCGCAGGAAAGATAATTGCCGGAGCCGTAGTTTGACCCGAAGGCATACACGCAGCTCCCGTTCACATAGACACCGGCGCCGCTGACGCCATAGCTGAAAATGCGGTAGTCGTTGCCGTAGTTTGCCGAACACCAGAACTGCGGGCGGATCGTGACGGTGGACCGGTTTGTGGAGGCATTGAAGGAAGTCGAGTAATAGAACCGGAACTTGCCTGTAAAGCGGCCGGTTTTCGACCATTCCTGTGTATATCCGCTTGCCATGTTATCCTCCTATATACCGCAGACCGAAGCCGTTTGTCCTGGTGACGTCCCACTCGCTGCCGAGCTGCAGCCGGTTTTCGACGACGATGTTCGAGAGGTGCAGCATGCTGTCCTCCGAGGAGAACCAGCCGCGCCTCACGCCGCCGATCCAGAACTGCCAGCCCCGCGACGTGTACAGACCGAGCGTCTGCCCCGGCGCCAGTTCATAATATGTCAGCCCGCCCTCGGTCTGTGTCTGTCCGGTAAAGGACAGCTGCTCGCTGATCGCGATGCCGAGATGGACTTCGTGCGTCTCCGGATCCTCGATCACGCCGCGGCGGATCTGGCCGCCCAGGTCGGTGAGATACGCGTTCATTTCTCCGAAGGCCTCGATATAGTGATAGGACTCGACGGTATCCCGCGCCGTCTGCGCGACCTGGGTTTCGATCTGGTTGTAATAGCTTCCGTAGTCCGACTTCGCGACGTACAGCGACTCGAAGCTCTCCACCCGCGAATCCGTGTACGCCGTGATCTCGTCCGCGGTCTTGATGATCAGCGCCTTGAGCGCCCGCGCCGTGCTTTTGACCTGCTCGGCGGCATTCTCCTGCGCGCTCGCCGCGGTGCCGGCTTTGGAAACGGCCGGGGCGGCGGCGCTCCGGCTGACCTGCTCGAGACTCTGCGAGAGCCGCACGAGATAGTCGCGCATGGCGACGAGCTGCTGCTCCGGGCTGCCCTGCAGCTGGGGAGGGATCTCGGGCATCATCGGTAATCACTCCCCACTTCAAGGATCCGCGCGAGCGAGAAGATCCTGACCTCGCCGAGGCCCTCGAGCTTCAGCTGCAGATGGTCGCAGCGGTGCGGCCGCACCGGAAAGAGACAGGCGTCGGTCATGGACTTGGCGGCGGAGATGCCGCCCGCGCTGCGCCATACGCCGTCGGAGTCATACTGAACATACACCTCCATCGCCGCGCCCTGCGCCAGGCTCAGACGGATGTTATAACGCGAGACGCGCTTGTTCTCGGGATAGCGATAGCAAAGGATCCCCGAGACCGCCTGCCACGCGACCGTCTCCTCCCGCGTCGAGCCCGCGACGGGCAGCGAGCCGAAGAGCGTGATCAGCTCGCCGTCCGCGATCGCGTAAAGCTCGTCGTCGACGCGGGCAAAGTCTGTGACGCGCAGCGCATCCTCCCGCAGCCACAGCCCCTTTGCGATGTCATAGACGAAGAGCGAGGGCGTCTCGTCCTCATCAAGCATCGAAAGATAATATTTTCCCCGCGCCTCGCCGGCGACCGCGCCGTGATAGCTTTTCGCGCCGAGTTCCGCGGACACGCCGGCGGGGAAGCCGCCCTGGTACGCGCAGACGTCGGAGCGGGATTTGTAATACAGCGTCTCGTTTACCACGCGCAGCGATTTTTCGCTGCCCTTCTGCACGCCGCGGCAGACGGTCTCGCTGATTGTGTGCGCCCCCTCGGGGGAGACGCCCACGCGGTGGATGCGGTTTTCCTTGAAAAAGGTGGGCGAGCCGAGATAGTTGACCGCGCCGGTCCACGGCCCGTCCGAGCCGACCGAGCCGACCCAGGAATCGGTGGCGAGACCGCGGAACTGCTTCCAGTTTTTAAAGTCGCCCAGCGCGCAGCAGAAGATCTCGTTGACGGGACGGCCGTCCTCGCCCAGCCCATAGCGGCAGCCCCAGAGTCGGTTTTGACATTCGCAGACAAAGTCCGGCTCCGGCACGCTGCGGTCGATCCGGAGCGCTGTGTCGGGGTCGTCGGGCAGATGGGCGGGCAGAGCCGTCAGAATGACCCAGTCGCTCTCCTCCCCGCCGCCGCCCACGGCGGCGAGGAGCTTTTCTCCGTTCACTTCTCCGAGCGACGAGCCGGATACGGTCACGCCGTCCCCGGCGGAAAACAGCTTCGGCACAACGCCCCGGGTCTCAAAGCCGATGCGGACATACGCCGTCTCGACCGTGACCCAGTCGCCCTGCGCCCCCGACCACTGGCGCAGGACGTTGCTCTCGCCGGAGGTGTCGATCCAGTACTGCGCGTTCTGCGGCGCGTCCGGCTCATCCGGCTGGATATAATCGGCGCGCAGCGCCGTGCCGTCAAAGCGGCACAGCTCATAGCCGGCGCTCTGCGGCGCGAAATGCGCCTCCAGACTGCCCCGGTCCGTCTGGTCGGCGGTGTTGAAATAGACCTTGTCCGGGAAGATGACAAGATAGGCGCCCATGCCGACGATCTGCTTGGGCGCGGCGGAAAGGCCCGTCACCGCCGTGGGCAGAAAGTTATAATACAGCGTGCCGTCCTCCGACACATAGGCGAGCGCGTCTTTTTCCAGCAGCGCAGCTGCGCGCAGATGCGTGTTGCCCCTGGGGCGGCGGACGGAGAGCATCGGGGCGAGATCCGAGCTGAGGTTTTCCGTGTCGAACCAGGCTCCGTCGGCGATCCGCAGCCGGTGGTCATAGCCGCCGAAGCCGTCGATCATCTCCTGCTCGGTCAACTGTGTATGAAGTCTTGGATAAAGCGGCATGCCTCCACCCCCTTAAAAGCAAAAGCGCGTTTCGCGGTGCAGCGGCATATGGGCGGCGTGATAGGCGTTCCACCACTGGCTGTAATCCGCGTTGTACATGGCAATCTGCTGGTTATAGCGCGCGGCCTCCGCGTTGGCCGCGGCGATCATGGCGATCAGATAATGGGTATAGACCCCCTCGCCGTAGGGGAAGGGGATCAGCAGCTCCTCCTCGCCGCTTTCATACGGCGCGAAGTCCGAAGAGCCGTCATAGCCCTCGTGCGTCAGCAGGACCTCCTCGCGCACCTTCCCGTCAAGAGCGGACAGCCAGCGGAGCTTCTCCTCGCGCGAATAGCTGTTCGGCTCCTTGAGATCCACGGCTGCAATGATGTCGTTTACGGTCATGAGCGCCTCCCGCGGCTTATTCCGCCGGCGTCTTGAGCGCTTCCTGCGCCTCGTACATGGCGTCCTCCGCGGCGCGGGCGCGCTCGATCTCGGCGGCGACGGCCGCCGGGACGAGGCTGGACTTGCCGCGCGGGAGCAGATAGCTCACGCCGTTGACGGCGACAAAAAAGTTGGGGTCGCGGTTGGCCGCGCTGCGCGGGATAAAGACCTCGATCATGGTTTCGTTCTTCATCGTATTGCCCTCCTGTTGTCAGTTGGTCGCGTCGCTCGCGCTGTACGAGCTGCAGCTCATCACGCGCAGCAGCCTCTCGGGATAGAGGATCGTCGCGCCGTTGGTCTCGAACTTGTAGCCGATCGTCGAGAACTGGTTGAGCGGTCCGCCGATCTCGCCCTTGTCGTGGATGATCATCTCCAGCGCGCCGCCCTCGGGGTCGATGATGCCGAAGGAGTCCTTGCCGAAGAAGTAGGTGGCGTAGGTCACGCCTTCCTGGGCGTTCTTGTAGGTGCTGCCGCCCAGCACCGGGGCGAACACGTCCTCAATGAAGCGCACGCCGTGCAGCTCGCCGATCTCGCCGTTAAACAGCTCGTCAGGGGCGGCGTACTTGTGCGCCTCGATCCAGCCCTCACACTCGCGCAGATCGTGCGCCACGCTGGGGTGGATGACCGCGTAATAGCGCCCATTGATACGGGGCACGCGGTTCTTCTTGAGGATGGTCACGGCCTTGTTGACCATGGCCGGCGTCAGGACCGAGCGGCCGGTGGCATTGTCGAGCATCGTCGCGCAGCTCGTCGGGGTCGAGACGAAGGCGCCGTCCTTGATGTTGTCGCAGTACAGCACGTTGGCGTTGGTCAGCAGCGCGTCGCGGATCAGCTTCTCCTGGGTCTCGGCGGCGGAGGCGCCCATCTCCTCGGTCGCGCCGAGGATCACGTCGTCATAGGCTCTCAGCTCCAGACGGTCGGTGATGGCCGTATAGGTGCCGTACTGGCTGATCGAGCCGGTGATCGCGCTCACGCCGAACTTCTGCCCGGTGGGGATCACGCCCTCGGTCAGAACGGTGGCCGGGGCAAAGGTGTTCCACTTGCGCCATTCCACGGTGCCCTTGTGGTTGACGGGCAGCGGCTGGCGCTTGGCAAACTGGGCGTAGAGCTGCTCCACGCGCGCGTTTTCCAGCAGCTCCGTGTCGTAAAAGTCCTTCATCTCGGCCGAAAGCGTGTTCGCGCCGGAGAAGGCGGTCGTCTCGCCGGTAGAGGCGTTGACGTAGTTGCCGGTCGCGTTCACAAGCGTGCCCGCGTCGGCGAAAAACTGAAGATCAAGCGTATGTTCCATAATTCCTCCTTGAAAGTGTGGTCGTTGCGGCGTCCCATCAGCCCCCGGCGGGCAGATGGTCGCCCCGCGCGCCCGCGGCATAGATCCGCCGGCGCAGCTCCTGTCGTTGTCCCTTGCTCATGTCGCGGTGGCTCATCGAGCCCAGCGAGGCGGCCTGCGCGCCGTTCTCGTGCGGCCTTGCCGCACCGGCGCTCACCGCCGCGCTCACAGCCTCGGCCGTGCGCCGGGCAACGGCCTCCGCCTCCCGCAGCCGCAGCTCCGGATGCAGCGCAAAATAAGCCTGCTCCAGACTCACCTTTGAGCCGGGCCGGGTCAGCTCGGCGAAGGCGTCGTTTTCAAGCTCCCGCATCAGATCAAAATCCGGCACGCGGCGGCGCAGCTCGTCCGCCGCGCCCACGAGAGAAGAGAAGTGGGACGCGGCCTCGCTCCGGCGCATCGCCGCGGCAAGCGCGCGGCTGCGTTCTCCGGCCTCCGCGGCAAGGCGGCTCTGCTCGCCCTCGGCGAGAAGAGCGCTCTCGCGCTCCTCATAGCGGCGCAGCTTTTCCTGCGCGCCCTTGAGCCGGCGCTGCACGATGCTCTGCACCTCCGCGTCGAATTCGGCGCGGTAGGCCTCGCGCACCTCGGCCCAGTCCTGGCGCGCTTCGCTCTCCGGCGCGGCCGGGACGTTAGCCGATGCGCCGGTCTGCTGCCCGGCGTCGGCAGCGCTTACGCCCGCGGCGGGATCTCCGGCGGCTGTTGCTGCGCCGTCCGCGAAAAATTGAAGATCCGTCCGATGTTGCATGTCGATCATGGATGCCTCCGTTCCTTTCTGTGGGTATGGCCCACGACTCCCAAGAATCAAAAGGGGAGAGCCCCTTTTCTTGCAAAGTTAGACTTGTTTTTTCTGTATCTGCCGCGCTTACTTCTTCAGGCTGCCCTGCGTTTTTTTGACCCCTTTGGACGAAGAAATTTTGGAAGAAGAACGCTTGGACGAGCTGCTCTTCCCGCTTGCTTTCTCCCTGCGGATGATCACGGTGGGGCTGCCGGGTGCCGTCGCCTGCGCACGCAGCGCCGCGCCCTGCGCGGGGCTCATGCCCGCTTGGGCGTACTCGGCCGCGCTCGGCGAATAGCCCGCTGCGATCAGCCGCACAAGACGGTCATAGGCGTCCTGCTCGCGGCTGTAATCGAGCTTGTCCTCCGCCATGCGGCGGTTATAATCGTCCACCGCGCGGCGATAGGCCGTCTCGTCGCCGTAGCGCAGCGCCTCGCGCGCGTCGTCCACGTCGGAGCGGGCAAGCGCAAGCTCGCGGTTATACTGCCCCAGCGAATCGAGATAGCGCTCATACTCGCTCTTCTCGCGCGATGCTGTGAGCTCATAACGCCGCGTCAGCTCGTCCCCTTCGGCCTCATAAGCATGCAGCGCCATGCCGTAGGTCTGGGGCAGCACGTCCGCGAGACGCCGCAGATAGGCGTCATACTGCTGCTGCCCCACGCTCTGGGCATAGGACGAGCCATAGCCGCCCGTCAGCGCCGCAGCGCGCCCCATCGTGTCGCGCATGGCCTCCGCGCCCTGCTCGGTGTAGCGCCTGGCGTACTGCTGATACAGCGGGTCGGTCGCGCTGTCATAGCGGAACGGCGCGCGCCCCGTGATCTGGTCATAAAGACTGCGGATCTGCTCGTCATATTGACTCTCGTAAGTCGGCGTCTCGTCCCGCTTTTGCTCGAACGCCGCAAGCGCGCCCTCATAGCGCAGCCTTGCCGCCTCGTCTTCAGCGGGTGCCGTGAACTGGGGCAGCGCCGCTCTTGCCGGCGCGGCGGCGGAAGAAGCGGACGCCGCGGAAGAGGCGGAGCCGCCGGAAGAAGAGCCCGCCCCGCCGCCGGACACGGCCTTGACGGCGCCGGACGCGGTCTCGGCCTTCGGCGGATGGATCACCGTCGCCGGGAACTTTTCCGGCAGCTGCGGCAGCGTGCGGACGCTGCTCTTTTCGATCGTCGACGGCGGCTTGACCCCGGGCGTGTTCACCACGGCGGACGAGACCTTTTTCGCGCCGCTGCTAACTTTGTCTTTGAGTGTAATAGCCATTTAATCCTCCTTTTCGGCCGTCACACAGGCCGGATAATCCCGCGCCAGCAGCTCGAAGCCGACCCAGATCGTGTCGAGCAGACGGCGGCAGGCCCGGCGCGAGCCCTCAGCCGGCTCACAGGCGATGCGCAGCTCACCGGGCTGACGCACCAGCCGCGGATAAAAGCGATCGGCCTCGTTCTGCAGCGCCTCCGCCGCCGTAAAGGCCAGCGTGGACGCCGCGGCGCACACCAGATCCTGGCCCTTCGGCGCGCTCGAGGCGTGGCCGCGCAGCTCAAGCGTCAGCGCGCGGCGGCCGTAGCGTGCGCGGATCATCGTACACGCCCCGGCTGAGAAGCAGCCGATGCATGCGCGCGCGACGCCTGCGTGCCCTTGCTCACGGCGGCGGGACGGGTGAGCTTCGGTGCGGCGCCTTTCTCTGCCGGCGCATCCTGCTCGGCCGCAGCGCTCTCCAGCCCCGCGGCCAGACCGGGCTCGTACTTCTTTGCCAGCGTCAGCGCCAGCTCGCGGAAGGCGAGCAGCTTTTCTCTCTCCCCGGCCAGACGCCGGATGCGCCCCATGAGCGCCTCCTTGCCGTCAAAGTCCATCATCTCGAGACACAGCAGCGTCTGATCGGCCTGGCTGGGGTCGAAAAAGCCGAGATTGAAAAACTGCAGCGCCAGCTCGTTCTGGCTCAGCTGCGTATAGCTCGAGGCCTTGCGCGCCTTGACCTCGATGTCGAACTGCGGCGCGCGCAGCCCAAGCTCGACCCCGGCCAGCGTCCCCTGGCTGCGCGGACGGAGCGCGGCGTTCGAGTAGCTGATGAATTCCTGCGCGCCGTCCTTCCCGAGGATGCGGAAGCGCCGCGGCAGCGTGTAAAACTGGCGGATCAGCTCGATGACGAGCTCCACGATCTCCCCGTAGGCGCGATAGGAGGTCTTGGCGCTGTCGCGGCTGCCCTTGCCGCTGGCCTCCTGCAGCGCGGCGATGGCCGCGGCGGCCGTCACGCCCTGCGCGATGTTGCCGGTCGAGGTCTCCGTGTTGCCGGAGGTCTCGCGCAGCTCGCGGATGCGCTCGCGCTGATACTCGATGTAATTGCCGCTCAGCGGACGAAAGTCGATGATCTTCAGCGCGTCGTCGCCCAGGTTGCCGTCCACGGCGACCAGCGGGCGGCTGAGATCAAGCAGCTCCTCCTCGTTCACGCCCGCGTCCTGGCGCTTGAAATAGCGCGGCATCGCCCCGACCATCGTGTTGCGGATAAAGGCGCTGTCCATCAGATCGATCGCGGTCTGCGCGTTCTTGCACAGATCGACGAAGCCATAGCCGCAGGGGCTGCCCTCCACGGGGAAGAGCGCGTCGAACACAAAGGGATAGCGCCCGTGCTCATAAAGCGGCGCGCCCTCGTTCTCGCTGGAATACAGCAGTGTGTCGCCCACATACTGGACATAGTGCAGCACCTGCCTGCCGCCCTCCCACTTTTTGTAATAGCAGTCGATCACGGTGCTCTTGCCGTCGGTGGGCACGGCGTCGTCGTACAGAAAGCGCGTCGCCGCAAAGGAGTTTGCCTTCAGCGCGCCGCGCAGCTGCGGCCAGCGCTCAGAGAGCAGGTCGTTGTCCCGCAGCGCGGTGTGAAAAAGATAGCGGCTTTCCTGGATGTCCTTCACGCCCGGCTCCCAGAAGAGATTGAGCAGGTCGACCGCGTGGATGGCCACGTCGCCCAGCCCGCCGAGCTTGTCGGCGTCCCAGGTCACCTTGTACACGCCTGTTCCGGTTTTGAGCTTCTGCCAGATCGCGTCGGAATACACGTCCTCAAAGCGGTTCTGCGCCAGCACGACCGGCAGGATCGAACTCAGCGCGTTCGCCTCGCCGCTGTCGTCCGGCTCGCGCGGCAGCACGACCGGCTCGGGAAAGGCGTCCATCGCGTCGGCGTGCTTGGAGACGATGACGTTGTGCAGCCACCCGCTCTTCGAGCGAAAGCCGCCGTCGCCCAGCGAGCTCTCCTTCCTCTCCTCGGCGCTGTTGCGCAGCTTCCACCAGTTTTCCGCCGCAACGACGCGCCTTTCCAGATTGGCCTTCCCGGTCTTATAGCGCTGCAGGATGCGCGTCAGCTCCTCTATTCGTTCCCTGCCGACGGGAGGCAGGATTGTGTTCTCGTCCATTTTTATCCTCCTTTTATTTCAGCGGATCGATCACATACGGCGGCTCGTCTTTCGCACGCAGCGCCCGCACGGGGCGCGACATACAGAAATAGCGCGTCTCGTCGGCGACGTGATCCTCCATCGCCGTGTCCAGATCCTCGGCCGCGTGCGCGTCGTAGCACAGCAGCGGGATCGTGCGGATAAAGGCGCGGCAATTTGAAAACACATACAGCCGCGGATACCCGTTTTCGTCAAACTGCATCCGGTAATGCACCTGCATCCAGCCCGCGATGCGGTTGTTGTCGCCGGGGGAGAAGACGACGCCGTGCCGCGCCGCCGTCTCGGCGATGCTCTCGCCCCGCGACGCGTCCCAGATCGCCGGGTCCGCCACGCCGGTGATGTTCTTCCCGGCCAGCCAGGGGTGCTCGCGCTCGATCCGGGCGATCTCGGCAAACTGCCGCTCCGGCGTCCATTTCACGCCTTCGTTCGGCGTTTTCGTGCAGCCATAGAGCTCCAGCACGCGGTAGACGACGCCGTCATAGTCCACGGCCCACCACGCGCAGGAAAAGGGCTTTCCATAGCCGAAGTCATAGCTGCGGCAGATCTTCCAGCCCGCCGCCGCGCCCTTTGAAAGATCGATCGGCTCGATCACGTGCGTCCAGCGCCCCTGCCGCCTCAGCGTCTCCTCGCCGAGCCCGCAGCCTGCCGCGCGGGCGGCGGCGAGATCGGGCGAGGAGCGGAATTCCTCGAAAAACTGGCCCTCGAAGATGTCCCAGTTGCCGTGGAGCCACGCCTCGCGCAGCTTGTCCGGCAGCGCCTCAAGCCGGCGGAGATAGTCCGGGTCGCTGCGCAGCAGCGCGGCGTTGTCCGTCACGAGCGAGCGGATAAAGGTGTAATCCTCGGCTCTCTCTCCATCGCGGAAGCGCCTGTCGAGGAACAGACGCTTGACCCACGCGTGTCCCACGCCGCCGGGGTTGCAGGTGTAATAGATCCGCTTGGGAAAATCGTTCACGCCGCGGACGCAGGCCTTGAGCCGGTCCATGCGCTCCTCGGGCTGCTGCGTTGCCTCGTCGACGAACAGCACGTCCACCTCCGTACCCTGAAAGCGGTCGGCGTCGCGGTCGGTCGCGCAGTAGCGGAAGAGGATCACGCTCCCGTTCGGAAAAGAGATCTCCTTGCGCGCGTCGTGATAGCTCGCCAGCGCCCCGCCGTCCTCCGCGCCGCAGCGCAGCAGCGCGCACAGCGGCACGATGTGGTTCGCGCGCAGCTCCGGATAAGTCCGGCGCACGATCATCACCTTGATCCCCGGATATCTTTCGCACAGAAGCACCGCCTTGACGCGCACCGCCCAGCTCTTGCCGCCGCCGCGCGCGCCGCCGAAGGCGACGTATTTGTGCCTTGCGGCGAAAAAACGGCGCTGCGTCGCCGACGGCGGGGAAAGGAGCAACTTCATCTGGCCGCCTCCTCAACATCCGGGGCGAACTCGATCTGCAGCGTCCGGTCTGCCGCCGCGCTCTTTTCCTCCAGCGTGCGCAGACGGGCGCGCTGCTCGCGCTCGTCAAGCTCGGAGCGCAGCATCCGGATCTCCTTTGCGTTTTTGATCGCGCGCATCAGCTCGCCGAGCTCCCGCGCGCCGACACTCTCCGGCCCGTCGAGGATCTCCTCGGCGCGCCGCACCAGCTTGTCCGTCACGCGGAAGATCTCGCTCTCATACGCCGCCCGTTCGGGAGAAGAGGGAGCCTCGTCCTCCGCCGGACTTGCCGCTGCGCCGTCCTCCGCCGGAGCGGAGGCACGCTGAAAGGCCTCGCGCCGCTCGATCCAGCCCTCGCGGTAGGCCCGGCTGCGCAGCGTACTGCGGGGCAGCGCGTACTTGATCGCGAGCGAGCGCATACTGATCTCTCCCGTGATATATTCCTCGGCGATCGCCTGCCAATCGGCCTTGAGCATCGCAGCCCTCCCTTCCCTGACGTTTCCGCCCCGTTTTTTCGCCGCCGTGATCCGCGCTGCCGCGCGAAAAAGGCCAACGCCGTCTCAAAAATGGGACAGAAGGCGCAAAAAATTCCTCCCCGGTCTTCGGATCGCGGCGACAGAAGCGAACGTTTCATTTTTGAGACGAGTATAGGATACCACAATTTCCCTCTTCTGTCAACCCAAAAATGGGACGAAACGAAAATCTTTTTGAAAAACTTATTGCAAATTTGAGACGGCCGTGCTATGATGGCCATGGTGATAACGATGAATGAGATCGCAACCCGCCTG
>ONSW01000031.1 GCA_900320595.1 uncultured Eubacteriales bacterium
TCTCCCTGTGACGATAGATTACCGTATACTTAACGCTTGCCTTCACTCCTTTCCGGTGAGCGAGAGAAAATCCCGCAACAATTCCACTTCCATTTTCAGCCGCTTGTTTTCATACTTGTATTCTTGCAAGGTCTTGGCTGGCTTACGGCCACGTTGTTTCAGTAAACCCTGTACTTCTTTCTTCCGCTCTCGCTTTAAGAGTTCGTGAACAGGACGGTAGCCCGTGAGACCTAATGCGTCCTCCACTTCTTTTTGTGTCATCCCCTCTGACAACATCCGCTTGATACGAGGCAATGACTCTATTGTGTGCTGATACTTTCTTGGCATAATGATACCCCCTGATGTAGTACTTTCATTTTCCTACATCAGGGGGCTTTTGTCTATTGTCCGTTTTTACTGGTTCAGTTCACAAGATCACGTGCGTCAGACGCAGCACGATCTCGGCGATGATGGCGGAGCCGATATAGGTGCCGATGAAGGCGAGGATCGCCGTGCAGACGATCGCAAAGCCCTGCTCCTTGAAGGTGTCGAGATCCTTGCCCGCGGAGATGCCGGCGTAGGCGAGGATCGGCGTGCACAGCGGGAGCAGACCGATCTTGGCAAACTCGGTGGCCATCGTGGTGGCGAACCAGCCCGTGAAGGGGAAGCTCAGGATCGTGGTGATCAGCGCCACATAGAGGATGACCGGGACCTTGAGCTTCGGGAAAAGCCTGGCGATCAGGTCGTGGAGCAGGCAGCTGACGACAACGATGATGAACATGTACAGCAGGGCGGGGAAGACTTCCCAGGGCATATGGATCGTGGCGGCGTGGGTGCGCCACTCGTAGATCATGTTGGCAATGGAGGCCAGGATGCCGCTGATGAGAAGGACCTTGATGCGGTTGGCCCAAACCTTGCCCATGCTTTCCGTCTTATTCTCCGTCATGTTAGATATCCTCCTTCTCTACAACGATATCGGACGCGGCCTCGACCGGCTTGACACCCTTCTGAGGATGATTTTTGCTGAGCTTTTTGTACATCCACTCTGTCAGAGGCAGACCGATGAGCAGACTCATGTACAGGCCGTCGGCGTTGGTCAGCGTGTTCGAGGTGCTGGCAAAGGCCTGGATCTCATCCGCCATATCGGGGAAGGCTTCGACCAGCGGAGCCAGCGCCGCGGTCAGCATGGAAGCTGAGCCCATACCGGCTGCCATGGCGAGGGAATAGGGGTGGAAGATCTTCGCGCCGACAAAAATCGAAGCGAGGATGCCGTAGAAGATCGTGCCGAGCACGGTGCCGGTCACGTACGCGCCCATGACGCCCGAGCCCTCGGGGCCGTCGAGGCCGTATTTCTCGCCGACGATGGCGATGGACGGCTCACGCGAAATGGAAAACGCAGCGCCGATGGAGGCGCGGCCCATACGGAAAACGAGCACCGCCAGCGGCATGGACAGCAGGATCGTGCCGAGGTTGCCGAACTCCTGCAGGATCAGCGCCGGGCCGGCCGCTACGATCGATTTCCACGCCGGGCCGATCGAGCAGCTGAGCTTGACGATGAGGAACATGACGCAGATGCCGATATACGGCGAAGCCGTCTCCATGGTCTTTCTGCTGATCCTCTTCGTGCCGCCGAGGACGATGCCGATGATGATCGCAAAGAGCATCGGGATGAGCGAGAACGCGATGCCCTTGCCGCCCGGGCCGGTGATCGAGATCTTCTGGGTGCCGATCAGCTCGGCGATGACCATGATCACAAGGCACAGAACGTGGACTTTCCAGTCCTTGAGGTTGAAGTTCTCCTTGAAATCCTTCATGTGTACCTACCTTTCTCTTGTCCCAGATGTTTTATTCCAACCGTCCCCACTTGCGGAGGTATTCCTCCTTGGTGAAGACAGGCTTGAAATCTTTTTTGATCTGCTTGCCCGCCGCGGCGCCGTCATAGAGCAGCTCGATGACGAGGCAGAGCATCGCCTTGGCCGCCGTGAGGATCGCAAGCTCCTTGTCCCGGAGGCAGAAGTCCTTTGTGTGGAGCCCGCCCTCGACGCCGGCGAAAAAGGACTGGATCGACGGCATCAGATGCGACACGTCTCCGAGATCCGTCGAGCCGCCGCCAAAGCCCGGGCAGTCGTTCAAAACGCCGTCGCCAACGAGCGTTTTGAGCTCGTGATACATCAGTTCGTTGAGCTTTTCGCATTGGATCAGAGGCAGATAGCCGGGCAGATCGATGATCTCGCACGCGGCGCCCACCGCGTCACCGCCGGAGCGGAAAGCACGGTTGACCTTTTCCGAGGCGCCCATAATGGCGTCGGTATTGCTGCCGCGCACATAGCTCTCGAGCCGGACGTCCGCCGGGACGATGTTGACGATGTCTCCGCCTTTGGTGATGATCGGGTGGACCCGGATATGATCCTCATCCCGGAAGGTCTCGCGCTGGGCGTGGACCGCCATCAGCCCCAGCATCGCCGCGTTGAGCGCGTTGACGCCGTCATAGGGCGCGGCGCCGGCGTGGGCCGCCTTGCCCTTGTAGTTGATGAGCTTGACGGTGAAGCCGTTGCACACCGAGGTCGCGCCCGCCCGGAAACCGGGAGCCGCGACGGCGCTGTGCTGCATGACGCTGATGTCGATATCATCAAACTCGCCGAGGCGAATGAATTCCTGCTTTCCGCTGAGGAACCAGAGCTTTCCCTCTTCCCGGAGTTTGTTGCGATAGGTGATCTCCACATTCTCCTCGGCAGGAACGCCCATGAGGACGACGTCGCCGTCGAGTTCCTCCATCAGGCCGGTGTCGTGCAGCGCGTAGGCGATCGCCGCGACGGCAGCGAGCTGCGCGTTGTGGCCGCAGGCGTGGACGGCGCCGGTCGACGGATCGGCGTCGGGATGGTCGGCCACCAGGATCGCGTCGAGCTCACCCATGACGGCGACGCGGATATTCGAGTGCGCGCCCTGATACGCATCGATCACGCCGGTGTGTGCGATGTGCGTCCGCGGCGTGCGGCCGAGGCTCTCAAGCAGCGCGGTGAATTTGGCCGCGGTCTTCGTTTCTTTAAAGCCAAGCTCCGGCTCGGCGGCAACGGCGTCGGCAAAGGCGATGATCTCGTCCCGGCGCGCGTCGATCGCCGCACAGACCATTTCTTTCAGTTCCTGTTTTGTCTTCATGCTTCCTGTCCCGTCTCATTCTGGTTAAATATGAATATTTATTTAATATTTTAGCCTTTTAAAGCAAAAAAGTCAATCCGTAATCGCGGCGTAATCTGTTTATATTTGCCGCAAATTTCCGCGATTTTTTGTCGAAACTGCAAAATCGGCGCCCGCGGGATCGCATCCCGGACGAAAAATCCTCCGCCCTCGGGCGCGCGGAGAGCAAAAAAGGAACTGTGTGACCACAGTTCCTTTTTTATATTTGTCAGATCGGGCGATCAGGCCTCGCCGCGCTCCTTGAGCGCTTCCTTGCGGGAGATGTTCCAGCGGCCCTTTTCGTCGATGCCGGTGAACTTGACCCAGGTCTTGTCGCCGACGTTGAGCACGTCCTCGACCTTCTCGGTGCGCTTGAACTCGAGATCCTTGATGTGGCACATCGCGTCCTTGCCCGGCGCGAGCTCGACGAAAGCGCCGAGGTTGGAGATCACGCGCTTGACCTCTCCGTAGTACAGGGCGCCCACGACCGGCTCGAAGACGATGTCCTCGATGATCTTGCGCGCGGTGCGGCAGGCTTCGATGTCGCTGGAGGCGATGAAGATGTTGCCGTCGTCCTGAATGTCGATCTTGCAGCCGGTGTCGGCCGTGATCTTCTGGATGACCTTGCCGCCGGTGCCGATGACTTCGCGGATCTTGTCGGGGTTGATCTTGATCTGGATCATCTTCGGCGCGGTCTTGGCCAGCTCCTTGCGCGGCTCGGCAAGAGCCTTGAGCATGATCGCGTCAAGGATCTGGAAGCGGGCTTCCTTGGTGATGGAGAAGGCTTCCTTAACGATCTCGTGCTTGAGACCGTCGTTCTTGAGGTCCATCTGGATAGCGGTGATGCCCTTCTTGGTGCCGGCCACCTTGAAGTCCATCTCGCCGTGGAAGTCCTCAACACCCTGGATGTCGATGAAGGTGGTGAAGTCGTCGCCGTCCTGGATCAGACCGCAGCTGATGCCCGCGACGGGCGCCTTGAGAGGAACGCCGGCGTCCATCAGCGCCATCGTGGTGCCGCAGATCGAGCCCTGGGAGGTAGAGCCGTTGGAGGACAGGACCTCGGAGACGACGCGGATGGCATAGGGGAAGTCCTCGACCTCGGGGATGACGGCCTCGAGCGCCTTCTCAACGAGAGCGCCGTGGCCGTACTCGCGGCGGTTGGTCGAGCGGCTCGCACGCGCCTCTCCGGTGGAGTAGGAGGGCATGTTGTAGTGGTGCATGAAGCGCTTCTCTTCCTCTTCCCAGATGGTGTCGAGCTTCTGCGCGTCGCTCATCGGGGCGAGGGTCGCGATGGAGAGCACCTGGGTCTGGCCGCGGGTAAAGAGCGCCGAGCCGTGCACGACCGGGATCAGACCGACCTCGCAGGCGAGGGGGCGGATCTCGTTCATCGCGCGGCCGTCGACACGCTTGCCGGCCAGCAGCCACTTCTTGACGACCTTCTTCTGCAGCTTGTAGAGGATCTCGTCCATGTACTGCATCATGTCGGGATGCTCTTCGCCGTACTTCTCCTGGACCATGGTGATCCAGTCGTTGACGCGGCTCTCGCGCACGTTCTTGTCGTCGGTGTCCATGCAGTACTCCATGGACTGGAACTCGTTTTCAACGAGCTTGTTGAACAGCTCGTCGTCGAACGCGGCGTGCTCATACTCGAACTTGGGCTTGCCGATCTCGGCGACCATGCGGTCGATCAGATCGAGAACGGGCTGCAGATGCTCGTGCGCCTGCACGATGCCCTCGTACATGACCTCCTCGGGAACTTCCTTCGCCTCGGACTCGATCATGACGATCTTCTTGTGGGTCGCGGCGATGGTGGTGATCATGCGGTTGCGCTCGCGCTCTTCCTTGGTGGGGTTGAAGAGGTACTTCTCACCGTCCCAGCCGAGGACGATGCCGGCGATGGGGCCGTTGAACGGCACATCGGAGATCGAAACGGCGGCGGAGGCGCCGATCATGGCGGTGATCTCGGGGCTGCAGTCGCGGTCAACGCTCAGCACTTCGCAGGCGATGACGACGTCGTTGCGCAGGTCGGTCGGGAAGAGGGGACGCATCGGGCGGTCGATCAGACGGGAGGCGAGAACGGCGTTGAGGCTGGGCTTGCCCTCACGGCGCATGAAGCTGCCGGGGATGCGGCCGACGGCGTAGAGCTTCTCGTTGAAGTCGACGGAAAGCGGGAAGTAGTCGATGCCGTCCTTCGGGCGGGCGGAGGCGGTGCAGGTGACGAGCACGGTGGTCTCGCCGTAGCGGACCAGAACGGCGGCGTTGCACAGCTCGGCCATCTTGCCGACTTCCATCGAAAGCGGGCGGCCCTCAAAGGTCATTTCATACTTTTTGTAGTTGGGGAACTGCTTGTTGGTGATAATCATGGGTCAAACTCCTTTTCTCTTGTTTCCGGGAGCCTCACCGTTTAGCACTTGAAGCAAAACAGCGGCGCGCTGCTCTCCTTCAAATACTAAAGGAAGAGGCCCGCGGGCGGGGGTGAAGATCAAAAAAACGTGGAGACAATATTCAATTGTCTCCACGTTAAAACCTTCATAACCTTCAGCAATGCGGGGGAAGGCCGAAAATCCGGAAATTACTTGCGGATGTTCAGCTTTGCGATGATGGCACGATAGCGCTCGATGTCCTTCTTGGCGAGGTAGTCGAGCATGCGGCGGCGCTTACCGACGAGCTGGTACATGCCGAGACGGCTGTGGTCGTCGTTGGGATGAGCCTTGAGGTGCTCGGTCAGCTCACGGATACGCTCGGTCCAGATGGCGACCTGAACCTCGGGCGAGCCGGTGTCGTTCTCGTGCGTGGCGTTGGCGTTGATGACGTTGGTTTTCTTTTCCTTGGTGATCATGGGAAAAACTCCTTTCTTATTATCGCTATACCCAATGTCAGAGCTGCGGGTGGAAAGGACACCGCGGATGGCGGCAGACCCCGAAGCGCAGAACACGGGCGCGGACTTTGCAAGTTTACCATTAAAGGTGCGGGAAGTCAAGAAATAGTTTCTTCTTTTCGCCTGATTTTCAAAAAAGCGGGCGAAAAAACCGCCCGCTTTTTCTGCTCTTTGCAGGAAACCGATCAAAGCTCCGGGTACAGCGGGAAACGCGCGCAGAGCGCAAGCGTCTGCTCGCGCACGGCCGGGACAGCCTCCTCGCCGCCGTGGATCACGCGCGAGATCATCTCGCCGATCTCACCCATCTCCGCCTCCTTCATGCCGCGGGTCGTAACGGCCGGCGTGCCGAAGCGCATGCCGGAGGTCACCTTGACGCCCAGCGGATCGAAGGGGATCGTGTTCTTGTTGGCGGTGATGTTGGCCTGGTCGAGCATCTCCTGCATCGCCGCGCCGGTCTGGCCGCAGACGGAGACGTCGGCGAGCATCATGTGGTTGTCCGTCCCGCCGGAGACAAGACGCACACCGTGGTCGGAGAGCGACTTGGCCAGCGCTTTGGCATTGAGCACGATCTGGTGCTGATAGGCGCGGAATTCGTCGGTCAGCGCCTCGCCGAAGCAGACGGCCTTGGCCGCGATGATGTGCTCGAGCGGGCCGCCCTGGGAACCGGGGAACACCGCGCTGTCGATCTTCTTGCCGAGCTCGTCCGTGCAGAGGATCAGCGCGCCGCGCGGGCCGCGCAGCGTCTTGTGCGTCGTCGTGGTCACGACGTGGGCATAGGGCACGGGCGAGGGATGCTCGCCGGCGGCGACAAGGCCGGCCACGTGCGCCATATCGACCATGAGATAGGCGCCGACACTGTCGGCGATCTCGCGCATGCGCTTATAGTCGATAAAGCGGGGATAGGCGCTGGCGCCGCCGATGATCAGCCGGGGCTTGACCTCCTCGGCCTTGCGCGCCATGGCCTCATAGTCGATCGTCTCGGTCTCCCTGTCCACACCGTAAAACTCGGCGTGGTAGAGCTTGCCGGAGAACGACGCCTTCGAGCCGTGGGTCAGATGGCCGCCGTGGCTTAAGTCCATGCCGAGGATCGTGTCGCCCGGCTTTAAGAGGGCGAGGTACACCGCGGCGTTGGCCTGGGAGCCGGAGTGGGGCTGGACGTTGGCGTGCTCGGCGCCGAACAGCCGCACGGCGCGCTCGATGGCAAGGCGTTCCACCTCGTCGACGAAGCCGCAGCCGCCGTAGTAGCGCGCGCCGGGATAGCCCTCGGCGTACTTGTTGGTCAGATGGCTGCCCATGGCCTCCATCACGGCGGGGCTGACAAAATTCTCCGAGGCGATCAGCTCAATATAGGTGCGCTGACGCTCCAGCTCTTTCATCATGGCCTCGTATACGGCGGGATCCTGGTGTTTGATATGGTCAAAGCTCATGGCGATCAACTCCTGTTCATTTATAGAAGGGTCTAACCTTATCCATTCTAACAGAAGAACGAAAAAGGTCAAGAGATTAGTTTCTAGTTTCTAGATTCTAGTTTCTAGTAGACGGGAGAAAGGAAACGGCGGGCGGCTGAAGGCCGTCCGCCTTTACTAGAAACTAGATACTAGAAACTAGAAACTCATTTCCCCCGCATCAGCATCTTCATGCGCAGACTGTGGTCGAGGATGCGCTTGCGCAGACGCAGGTTTTTCGGCGTGACCTCCAGCAGCTCGTCGTCGGCCAGGAATTCCAGGCACTGCTCGAGCGAAAGCTGCTTGGGCGGCACGAGACGCAGCGCCTCGTCCGAGCCGGAAGCGCGCGTGTTGGTCAGATGCTTGGTGCGGCAGACGTTCACCGGCACGTCGTCGCTCTTGCCCGACACGCCGATGACCATGCCGCCGTAAACCTTGGTGCCCGGCGTGATGAACATCGCGCCGCGCTCCTGGGCGTTCCAGATGCCGTAGGCCACGGCCTCGCCGGTTTCAAAGGCGATCAGCGAGCCCGTCGCGCGTCTCGCGATGTCGCCCTTGTAGGGGGCATAGCTGTCAAAGACGCTGGCCAGGATGCCCTCGCCCTTGGTGTCGGTGAGAAATTCGTTGCGATAGCCGAACAGACCGCGGGAGGGGACGAGGAACTCCAGCTTGACGCGGCTGCCGACCGGGTTCATCTGGATGAACTCGCCCTTGCGCGCGCCGAGCTTTTCCATTACCGCGCCCATCGACTCCTGCGGGACGTCGACGACGACGCGCTCGATCGGCTCGCACTTCTTCCCGTCGATCTCGCGGTAGAGCACGCGCGGCGGGGAGACCTGGAACTCATAGCCCTCGCGACGCATCGTCTCAATCAGGATCGAAAGGCTCATCTCGCCGCGCCCGGCGACGTTGAAGCTGTCGGTGCTGCCGTCGACGTCGGTCACGCGCAGCGACACGTCCTTAAGCGTCTCGCGGTGCAGCCGCTCGCTGATCTGGCGGGAGGTGACGAATTTGCCCTCCTGACCGGCAAAGGGGCTGTCGTTGACCGAGAAGGTCATCTCCAGCGTCGGCGCGCCGATCTTGACGAACTCGATCGGCTCGGCAAAGCCGCGCGCGCAGATCGTGTCGCCGATCGTGATGTCGCCGATACCGCTCATCGCGATGATGTTGCCCGCGCCCGCCTCGGTGACGGGGACGCGGTTAAGGCCGTCAAACTGATAGAGAGAAACGGCCTTGGCCTTCATCGGCGGCTCGTCCGGGCTGTGGAAATTGCAGACCTCGATCTCCTGGTTCTGCACGATCCGTCCGCGCTCGATCCGGCCGATGGCGATCCTTCCGACGTATTCATTATAATCAATGCTGCTCACGAGCATCTGGAAGGGGGCGTCCTCGTCCATCTCCGGGGCGGGGATATACTCCAGGATCGTCTCGAACAGCGGCTTGAGATCCGTGCCGACGACGTCGGGGGAATAGCTGGCCGTGCCGTTGCGTCCCGAGCAGAACAGCATCGGGGAATCGAGTTGCTCGTCCGTGGCGTCAAGGTCCATCAGCAGCTCCAGTACCTCGTCGATGACCTCGTGGATGCGCTGGTCGGGGCGGTCGATCTTGTTGACGACGACGATGACCCGGTGGCCGAGCTCCAGCGCGCGGCTCAAAACGAAGCGCGTCTGGGGCATGGGGCCCTCGGCCGCGTCGACGAGCAGGATAACGCCGTTGACCATCTTCAGGATACGCTCCACCTCGCCGCCGAAGTCGGCGTGGCCCGGCGTGTCGACGATGTTGATCTTCGTATCGCCGTACCAGACAGCGGTGTTCTTCGCCATGATCGTGATGCCGCGCTCGCGCTCAAGGTCGTTCGAGTCCATCACACGGTCGACGACCTCCTGGTTTTCGCGGTAGACGCCAGACTGCTTGAGCATCTCGTCGACGAGCGTGGTCTTGCCGTGGTCGACGTGTGCGATAATGGCGACGTTTCTCAGTTTATCCATAGTCTTTTCACTCTCTTGAAACAGAATTAACACGAAAACAAATTCTATCACGGCGTCTTCCGAATTGCAATATTTTTATCTTTTCACTGTCATGTTTTGGGAATATCGGTCGCTCGGTGGGGGAAAAAGTCGAAAAAAGATGCATGGGATTTGACGAATTGGGGAAAGTGTGGTACAATACTCCGTGATATGCCATTATGGTATATTCTTGCATAACAAGGAGGTGCCTATGATCTGTCAAAATTGCGGCAGGACCGTTGACGACGACGTCCGGGTCTGCCCCTTCTGCGGAAGCATGATCGAACCCGCCGGTCCGGAAACCGACGACCGGCCGGAAGAGAAAGGCCCGATCCCGGTCACGCTGTCCGGCAAACACCCGGCCGCGGAGCTGCGCCGCGCTCCGGAGAGCGGCGTCGAAGAGAATGAACCCGAGGTTTTCCGGAAGGAAAAGAGCTTCTTTACCCCCGCATTCGCGCTGTCCCTGCTCGCCTTTATCCTGAGTCTCGTTTGTCTCGTGATGCTGATGTCGCTGCGCGGCGGCATTGCGGAGATGAACAAGGCCGTGACGGACAGCCTCGACGCGGTGAACGCAACCGTCAGCGCGACCAACGACCGGCTCGACCAGCTTGACGCCACGCTGGCCACGGTGCAGTCCGACGCCTATGAGCAGGTCGCGAGCCAGTCAATCGTCATCACGAAGGATCTCACGCCGCTTGCCGGCCCCGTGGACGAGGGGCGGTATAACCAGATGTTCATCGTGCGCGCCAAGGGCAATCTGAACGTCGACACGGCCTTTGACTGGCAGCGCTACAACGAGTCCACCGGCGGCTGGGTCTCGATCGTCTTTACCGGCGACGCCACGACCAACGAGCAGTACGGTCTGCGCCTGGAGAACCAGCTCAACCAGGCCGACCGCGAGTACACGACGATCCTGTGGGCCCAGGGCATCACGCAGGACGCCGCGGGTACATACCGCTGCGTCATCACCGACGACGGCGGCATCACCAAGACCACGTCCGAGGCCATCGTCGAGGTCCGCGAGGCGGAGGAGGGCTGACCCTCTCCGCGAAGAGCGCAGCACAAGAGCGCCGATCGTTCCGTTTGAGAACGGTCGGCGCTCTGTCCCTTTTCCGGGATTGAAAAGCCGCGGCGGATATGGTATGATCGCTCACACAATCTGCAAAAGAGGAGAGAAACGCATGGACCATTCTTTCTTTGCCTACCTCTCGCGCATGCGCTATATCACGCGATGGAGCCTGATGCGCAACGCGCTTGATGAAAATATCCAGGAGCACAGCCACATGGTCGCCGTGCTGGCGCACGCGCTCGGCGTGATCCGGCGCGACGTCTTCGGCGTCGACTGCGACCCGGCGGAGTACGCCGCCGTCGCGCTCTATCACGACAGCTCCGAGATCCTGACGGGCGATCTTCCCACGCCGATCAAGTATCACAGCCGCGAGATCCGCGAGGCCTACGCCCAGATCGAGCAGCTCGCCTGCGACAAGCTGCTTGCCACGCTCCCCGGGGAGCTGCGCGCGGCCTTCGGCGATGTGATGACCGGCGAGAGCGCGCAGCGCTGCCACGACCTGGTCAAGGCCGCGGACAAGCTGTCGGCCTATATCAAATGCATCGAGGAGCGCAAGGCCGGCAACGACGAGTTCCTCCAGGCCGAGAAGCAGACGCGCGCCGCGCTGGAGCAGAGCGGTCTGAAGGAAGTCGGCTATTTCCTCGAGCACTTCATCCCCGCCTTTGAGCTGACGCTCGACGAGCTCGGCACGCTCGAATGAGGGAAGAAGATGGAACAGAAAAAGCTGGACCGCATCAACGAGCTGACGGCGCTCTCGCGGGCGCGCGAGCTTTCTCCGGCGGAAAAGGCCGAGCGCGAGGCGCTGCGCAAGGAATACATTGCCGAATGGCGCGCGAGCACGATCGCCGTGCTCGAGAACACCCGGATCGTGACGCCGGACGGGAAAAAGCATCCCCTTCCCAAGCGCAAAAGCGAAACAAAACAATAAAGGAAAAGGCGTTAACAGCCGCGGAATCGATTTCCGCGGCTGTTATTTTTATCCATTTTTTGCGAGAAAAGCGGATAAAAGTGGCGAATAAAGCCGCAAAAAACAGCGAAATATACCAAAGCGGGATTTTTCAGATATTCCGTTTTGGTATGCTGAAACGCGAACGAAAGGGGAAAACGCGATGCGCCGATTAAAAGAACTTCGCGAAAAGCGTGGAATATCGCAGCTGAAGCTGGCCATGGACCTCGGTCTGACGCAGAACAGCGTCAGCCGGTACGAGTCCGGCATGCGGGAGGCGGATTATAAGACGCTGGTCGCGCTTGCCGATTATTTCAATGTCTCGATCGACTATCTTCTCGATCGAACGGACAATCCTGCGATCACCCGGTAAGAGGACTGAGCATGCACAGAAAGATAACCAAAACCATGTGGCTTCTGACGGCGCTGGCGATGCTGCTGTCCGCGGCGGCCTGCGGCGCGCAGGAATCCGGCGGGCGCACGCTTCCCGCGCCGGAAGCCGCTGCGGCGGAAACGCCCGCTCCGGAGCCGACGGCGCATGTACACGACTGGCTGCATGGCGTCTGCCGGATCTGCGGAGAGCGCTGTGAGCATATCTGGGAGGACGGCGTCTGCACGATCTGCGCTGAGAGCTGTGAGCACGTCTGGGAGGACGGCGTCTGCACCCTCTGCGGCGTTTCCTGTACGCATCACTGGGACAGAGGGGTGTGCCGGATCTGCGGCACGATCTGCCTCCACGAGCAGCACGATCCCAAAACCGGCCGCTGCACGGTGTGCTGGCTGCCGATCGAACACGACTATGTCAATGCTGTCTGCACGCGCTGCGGAGAAGGCCCCGGGTTTATTGAAAAGCTGCTGGACTTTCCCGAAGCTGCGGCAGCAGCCACGGAGAAAAAAGGAAAACAGGAGACCTATCATCTGCCCCGAACGGGAGGAGAGGTCCTTCCCGGCGCCCGGAATCTCAAGCGCTATGAAGACAAGACGATGCTTGATTTCGTCGTCTACACGCCCTATGGTTATGATCCGGATCAGCAGTATGACGTGGTGATCATTGCGCCCGGAGCCGGACACAACGCGCACTACTGGCTGGATCGGGCCAACAAGCTGAGTGTTTCGACCGGCCGCATCAAGGGCGCCGATCTGCTCGACAGCATGATCGCAAGCGGCCACGTCAAGCCGGCGATCTTTGTGGTGACAGAGTATTACCTCCACGGCCAGCCCGCAAAAAGCTCTGTCTACCTGGAGCAGAATCTTCGCGAATACATCCTGCCCTTCCTGGCGGAAAACTACGCCACCTATGCCTCGCTGGATGAAGCCGGGCAGCTGGTGCCGGCGCCCGAACACTTTGCTTTCATCGGCGCCTCCTTCGGCGCGATGATCGGCTGGGAGATGCTGCCGGGGTGCACGGATCTGTTCTCTTATTGGGGGCTTCTGTCCGGCGTGTATCAAAAGCGCGAGCATGAGGACATGGTCGAAAAGATCAACACCTCGATCGGGGAGACGAATCCGGTCCGCTTCCTCTATGCCGGCGACGGGAACCGGGCCGAGGGCTGGCTGGCGTATCGAAACCGCATCGGAGCGCTCATAAAGGCATGCGGCTGCTTTGAGGAGGGGAAGAACATCCTGTTCCTCGCCTCGCAAAAAACGGCCCATACCTTTTCCACCTGGGATATAGGACTGTACAACTGTATGCAGATCTTCTTCCAAAACAAGTTCGTCCCCGGCGCGGAGCCGGTGACAGAGGAAACGGAGGAGTTCTCGCGCGAGACGCCGGAAGCATCGGCGGCGGCGAAAGCCCCGAAGTCATAGAATGAAAACGCGGAACGTGCCTTTGCACGATCCGCGTTTTTCCTTGAACAGAGACGGGAAAGATGATACAATAGGTTCATCAAACACAGGGAGGCTTTTTTCATGAAAAAGGTCTTGAAGATCCTGCTGATCCTCGTTCTTGTGATCGTTCTCGGCGTCGGCGGCCTGCTCGGCTGGCTGACGGCGACGGAGTTTGACCCCGCCTCGATCGAGGCGGCGGACGTCGTGCGCGCCGGAGACGTCGACATGATCAAGCCCGGCGAAACGCTCAAGGTGCTGAGCTGGAACGTCGGCTATGCCGGTCTCGGCAAGGCGGAGGACTTCTTTATGGACGGCGGCACGCGCTCCAAGCCCGACAGCCGCGACACCGTGCAGCGCTATCTCGGCGGCATCTCCGCCTCGATTGAGGAGACCGGCGCCGACCTTGTCCTGCTGCAGGAGGTCGACATCAACTCCTCCCGTACCTACAGCATCGACGAGCGCGGCTTCCTTGACGGCGGCATGTCGTGCAAGAGCTATGCGCTGAACTATTCCTGCCCCTTCGTCCCCGTGCCCGTCCCGCCGATCGGCAAGGTCAACAGCGGCCTGTACACGATGACGGACGATTTGCAAATCGCGCGGGCCGAGCGCCACTCGCTGCCCTGCCCCTTCTCCTGGCCGCTGCGCATCGCAAACCTGAAGCGCTGCCTGCTCGTGAACTATCTGCCCATCGAGGGCAGCGACAAGCAGCTTGTGCTGGTCGATCTCCATCTCGAGGCCTATGACAGCGGCGAGGGCAAGATCGCCCAGACCCGTCAGCTGATGGGCTTTTTGGAGGACGAGTATCTCAAGGGCAATTACGTCATCGCCGGCGGCGATTTCAACCAGATCTTCCCCGGCGGGCTGGAGACCTACCCCAACACGCACCCGGAGCTTTGGACGCCCGGTCTGCTCGAGGAGGAGAGCCTGCCCGAGGGCTTCCGCTATCTTTTCGATCTCTCTGTGCCCAGCTGCCGCCTGCTCAACCAACCCTATGATCCGTCCGACGCCGCGAACACCCAGTATTATGTGATCGACGGCTTCATTGTCTCGCCCAACGTCACGGTCGAGAGCGTCGAGGGCCTTGATCTCGGCTTTGAAAATTCCGACCACAACCCGGTGCTGATCAGCATCGCGCTGGGATAAGCGGCCATGGAAGCACTGATCCTTCTGGTCATCGGCGTGGTTGCGCTGCCGTTCGTTCTGCTCGCCTCCCGCCATGACGGCAAAAAGGGAACAGACGGCGGCGGGACGTCGCGCCCCCGCCCGCGGCGGACACGCTGCCCCAACTGCGGCAGCCCGGTCATCGACCACGGCTCCTACTGGGAGTGCGGCTGGTGCGGCGACTACGGCCAAAACTAAAATAAAGAGCTCCGTTCACACGAACGGAGCTCTTTTTGGTATCCGGTTTATTCCACCGAGATCATATAGTAGTACACCGGCTGGCCGCCGTTGACCACGCTGACCTCCGCGTCGGGGAAGCAGCCCGTGATCGTAGCGGCCGCCTCGTTGGCGTCGCTCTCGGCCACGTCCGCGCCGTAGTACACGGTGATGAACTCCGGCGAGAAATCGTTGATCGCCCAGTTGAGCTCCTTGAAGAGCGTGGGGAGCGAGGAATAGCTGCCCAGCAGCGCGCCGTCGAGCAGCGCCAGATATTCGCCCGCGTGGATGCTGTGGCCGTCAAATTCGCTGTCGCGCGCGGCATAGGTCACCATCGCGGTGTGCACGTTGCCGGCCGCGGCCGTCATGTCCGCGGTAAGCTGCTCGGGCTCCTCGTCGACGTTGAAGCTCAACAGCGCGCTCACGCCCTGCGGCACGGTCTTGGTCGGGATGACGACGACCTTTTTGCCCTTTTCCGCGGCAAGCGGCACGGTCTGCTCGGCCGCCATGATGATGTTCTTGTTGTTCGGGAACACGAACACGGTCGAGGCCGGGGTGCGGTCGATCTGAAGGAGGATGTCGTCGGTCGAGGGGTTCATCGTCTGGCCGCCGGTCACGATGCCGTCGGCGCCCAGGTCGCGGAACAGCGCGGCCATGCCTTCGCCCGCGCAAACGGTCACGATGCCGTAGTCCTTGGTCGGAGCGGCAAAGTCACATTCCGATTCGCCGTTTTTCTGCTTCTCGGCGAGCTCGTCGAGCTCCTTGTCGACCTCTTCGAGATCGTCGGTGGACTGGGCCTTGCGGCCGGCCAGCTTGTCGAGCGCCTGTGTGCGCATGTTCTCGATCTTCGCCAGCTCCAGCGAGCCGTATTTCTGGCTCTCGGTCAGCGCCTGGCCGGGGATGTCGGTGTGGACGTGGACCTTGAAGATCTCGTCGTCGTCGCTGATGACAAGACTGTCGCCGATTGAATCGAGATACTGCCGCAGCGGGACGAGATCGACGTCAAAGCGCGCCTTGCGCACGATATAGACCGTGTCGAAGATGTTTTTCTCGGGCACCTCGACCTTGCCCTCTTCAAAGACAACGCTCTCCTCGGCGGAGTCGTAGGAGACGGCGGAGTCGGCGGAGGAGATCTCCCCGCGCAGCGAGGCGAGCATCGCCTTTAAGATCACGAGATAACCCATGCCGCCCGCGTCGACGACGCCGGCCTTTTTCAGCACGGGGTTCTGGTTGACGGTGTCCTCCAGCGCCTTGTCGCCCACGCGGATCGCGCAGACAAGGCAGGTCTCGAGATCTGAGCCCGAGCCGGCGGCCTGGGCCGCGGCGGCGGAGGCGAGACGCGAAACGGTCAAAATCGTGCCCTCGGCGGGCTTCATGACGGCCTTGTAGGCGGCGTCCACACCCTCGTTCATTGCGGCGGTGAACTCCTCGGCCCCGGCGGTGTCAAGCCCCTTGAGCCGGCGGGAGATCCCGCGGAAGAGCAGCGAGAGGATCACGCCGGAGTTGCCGCGCGCCCCGCGCAGCAGCGCCGAGGCGACGCAGGCGGCGGCCTCGTCGATCGTCGAAAAGCTCTTTTTGCGCAGCTCTGAGGCGGCGTTGTTGAGCGTAAGGCCCATGTTGGTGCCGGTGTCGCCGTCCGGGACGGGGAAAACGTTCAGTTCGTTGATGGCCTGCATGTTGGCATGCAGCGCCGCGTCGGCACAGAGGATCATTTCGCCGAATGCGGCGGCGTCGATATAATTTTTCATGGGAATGCACCCAACCTTTATCTGATGATGGTGTCGATATACACGTCCACCTTTTTCACGGGAACGCCGGTGGACTGCTCAAGCCGGTAGCTGGCGCCGTTCATGATGCTGCGCGCCACAGCGCTGAAGTTCACGCCGTAGTCGACGCCGATATGCAGCTCGAGCGAGACGCTGCCCTCGTCGTCATAATGGACGACGACGCCCTTGGACATGGATTCCCGGCGCAGCAGCTGCCAGGGGCCGCCCTCCTTGGTGCAGGCGACCATGCCCTTGACGCCGAAGCAGCTGGTGGCCGCGTCGCCGGCAAGATAGGTCAGCACTTTTGATTTTAACCATGGCGGTCATGCTCCTTTCAGCATGTCTGTTGGCGGCTGCGCGGCAAAAGCCGCGCAAACCGTTTAAGTATTATAGTACATCCGGCGATAAAGCACAAGCAAAATTTTGCCGCCGTGGGCCGACGCAGCGAAAAAGCGCGGCCGATGCGGGACGCGCGCCGCTGTCAGAAAAAACCGTCAAAAAAACACAGCGGAGCATGTTGCCTTTTTGACAAATTAATGCTAAACTATACCTGTTGAGCAAATCCCCAAAACGCAACTTTGAATGAGGAGAGATAATCGTTATGAGACACTTCAAAACGATGGACGGCAACAACGCTGCCGCCCATGTATCCTATGCGTTTACCGAAGTCGCCGCGATTTACCCCATCACCCCGTCCAGCCCGATGGCCGACTATGTCGACCAGTGGTCGGCGCAGCACCGTCAAGGTCCAGGAGATGCAGGCTGAATCCGGTGCGGCCGGCGCTGTTCACGGCTCCCTCAATGCCGGCGCGCTGACCACCACCTACACGGCCTCCCAGGGCCTGCTGCTGATGATCCCGAACATGTACAAGATCGCGGGCGAGCTGCTGCCCGGCGTGTTCCACGTCAGCGCCCGTACCGTTGCCAGCCACACGCTGAACATCTTCGGTGACCACAGCGACGTCATGGCCTGCCGCCAGACCGGCTTTGCCATGCTGGCCGAGTCGAACGTCCAGGAAGTCATGGACCTCAGCCCCGTCGCCCACCTTGCGGCGATCAAGGGCCGCGTTCCGTTCCTGAACTTCTTTGACGGCTTCCGCACCTCCCACGAGCTGCAGAAGATCGAAGTCTGGGATTACGACGATCTCAAGGACATGGTCGACATGGACGCCGTCAAGGCCTTCCGTGAGCGTGCCCTGAACAGCGAGCATCCGACGATGCGCGGCTCCCACGAGAACGGGGACATCTTCTTCCAGAACCGTGAGGCCTCCAACAAGTACTATGAAGCGGTCCCCGCGATCGTCGAGGAGTACATGGGCAAGATCAACGCCAAGCTCGGCACCGATTACCAGCTGTTCAACTACTACGGCGCTCCCGACGCCGACCGCGTCATCATCGCGATGGGCTCCATCTGCGACGTGGCCGAGGAAGTCATCGACTACCTCACCGCGCAGGGCGAGAAGGTCGGTCTTGTCAAGGTCCGCCTGTACCGTCCGTTCTGCCCGGACAAGCTGCTTGCCGCGATCCCCGCGACGGCCAAGAAGATCGCCGTCCTCGACCGCACCAAGGAGCCCGGCGCCCAGGGCGAGCCGCTCTACCTCGACGTTGTCACCGCTCTCGCCAACGCCGGCAAGACCGACGTCACCGTGATCGGCGGCCGCTACGGTCTCGGCTCCAAGGATACGCCTCCCGCTTCCGTCTTCGCCGTCTACAACGAGCTGACGAAGGCCGAGCCCAAGCGTATGTTCACCATCGGCATCGTCGATGACGTCACCAACCTCTCCCTCGAGGAGAAGCCCGCCCCCAACACGGCCGCGGCCGGCACCATCGAGTGCAAGTTCTGGGGTCTCGGCGGCGATGGCACCGTCGGCGCGAACAAGAACTCCATCAAGATCATCGGCGACCACACCGACAAGTTCGTCCAGGCCTACTTCCAGTACGACTCCAAGAAGACCGGCGGCGTCACCATCAGCCACCTGCGCTTCGGCGACAAGCCCATCAAGAGCCCGTACTACATCAACAAGGCCGACTTCGTGGCCTGCCACGTTCCGTCCTACATCACCAAGGGCTTCCCGATCGTCCGCGACGTCAAGCCCGGCGGCGTGTTCCTGGTCAACTGCCAGTGGAGCTTTGCCGAGCTCGAGCATCACCTCGACGCGGCCTCCAAGCGCTATATCGCCAAGAACAACATCCAGCTCTACATGATCAACGCCATTGACCTCGCCAAGAAGATCGGCATGGGCAAGCGCACCAACACCATTCTCCAGTCCGCCTTCTTCTCCCTGGCCAAGGTCATGCCCGAGACCGAAGCGATCCAGTACATGAAGGACGCCGCCCTGCACTCCTACCTCAAGAAGGGCCAGGACGTCGTCGACATGAACTATGCGGCCATCGACGCCGGCGCCACCGCCTACGTCAAGGTCGAAGTCCCCGCCTCCTGGGCCGACGCCGTTGACAACAAGGAAGCTGTCGAAGAGACCGGCCGCGCCAAGACCGTCAAGATGGTCAAGTCCATCCTCGATCCCATCGACAAGATGGACGGCGACAGCCTGCCCGTCTCCACCTTCGTCGACCACGCCGACGGCACCTTCGAGCTCGGCGCTTCCGCCTATGAGAAGCGCGGCATCGCCGTCTCCGTCCCGAAGTGGGATGCCGAGAAGTGCATCCAGTGCAACAACTGCGCCTTCGTCTGCCCGCACGCCACGATCCGCGCCTTCGCTCTGACCGAGGAAGAGGCCGCCGCGGCTCCCGCGCAGACCAAGCTCGCCGACATCAAGGCCGGCAAGGGCAAGGGCGTTTACAAGTTCTCCATGGCGGTCTCCCCGCTCGACTGCATGGGCTGCGGCGTCTGCATCAGCCAGTGCCCGGTGGGCGCGATCGAGATGGTCCCGATGGAGAGCCAGCTCGAGCAGCAGGAAGTGTTCGACTACATGGTCGACAAGGTTGCCGAGAAGAAGGACATGTTCGTGGCCGACAACGTCAAGTACAGCCAGTTCGCTCAGCCCTACCTCGAGTTCTCCGGCTCCTGCGCCGGCTGCGCCGAGACGAGCTATGCCCGTATCGTCACCCAGCTCTTCGGTGATCACATGCTGATCTCGAACGCGACCGGATGCTCCTCCATCTGGGGCGGCCCGGCTGCCACCTCCCCGTACACCGTCAACAAAGAGGGCAAGGGCCCCGCTTGGGCGAACTCCCTGTTTGAAGACAACGCCGAGCACGGTCTCGGTATGTACCTGGCCCAGAAGAAGATCCGCGGCGATCTCAAGGCCAAGGTCGAAGAGATGATCCAGGCTCCGTCCTGCTGCGCCGAGCTCAAGGAGGCCGCCCAGGCCTGGCTCGACACCTATGACGACGGCAACGCCAACCAGGCTCCCGCCAAGGCCTTTGTCAAGGCGCTGGAGGAGAGCATCAGCTCCATCGACGACTGCATCGCCTTCCTCGGCTCCGACATGGGCAAGCAGGTCTACGGCGACGCGCGCGATGCCAAGCTCGACGAGGCGAAGGCCGCGAAGGCCGCCGGACGCAAGCACTGCACCTGCGGCGCCTGCTCGCTGGCTGCCGAGATCCTCGAGCAGAAGGCTTACCTGAACAAGAAGTCCATGTGGATCTTCGGCGGCGACGGCTGGGCCTTCGACATCGGCTACGGCGGCGTGGACCATGTCCTGGCCTCCAACGAGGACGTCAACATCTTCGTGTTCAACACCGAGGTGTACTCCAACACCGGCGGACAGGCCTCCAAGGCCTCCAACATCGGCCAGGTGGCGCAGTTCGCCTCTGCCGGTAAGGAGATCAAGTCCAAGAGCCTGGCCGAGATGGCCATGACCTACGGCTACGTCTATGTCGCGCAGGTCGCGATGGGCGAGAACAAGATGAAGGCCCTCAAGGCCATCGTCGAGGCCGAGGCCTATAAGGGACCGTCCCTCATCATCGCCTACGCTCCGTGCGAGATGCACTCGATCAAGGGCGGCATGGAGAACTGCCAGAAGGAAATGGACAAGGCTGTCAAGTGCGGTTACTGGAACCTGTTCCGCTACAACCCGGCGGCCGAGAAGCCCTTCACGCTCGACTCCAAGGAGCCGGCCGGCGGTTACCGCGAGTTCCTGATGAACGAGGCGCGTTACAGCCGTCTGACCCGCGAGTTCCCGAACAGAGCCGAGACCCTGTTCGTGGCCTCCGAGGAGAACGCCAAGGCCCGTTACGAGCATCTGATGAAGCTCAAGGGACTTTACGAGTAATCCTCACACAGCACAACCCAAAGCACCCTGACGCATCGCGTCAGGGTGCTTTTCTTTCCGGAATGATTTAGGGGCACTTGCGTTTTTTTGCTTGCACCCGGCGATCAAAAGCTGCGCAGTCCCCCCTTTCTCTTGCTTGTCCAAGATAAGTGAACGTCCAAATCTGTGATTTGGGAACGTGAACTTATGCTTGAGCTGAAAGGGGCAAAGAGAACGACACCAGAGAGGGGAAGATTTCGATTTCTTCCCCTCTCTGGACTCTCCCTAATTGAAACGACAAAAGAGGGGCTTGCGAGCCCCTCTTTTGAATCTCCCGGGATTTTACGACCAATGAAGCCGCGCGGCTCTTGGACAAGAGAAAAGAGACATGCTCATACTCTTTCGAACACGACCGTCGCCGGGGCGTCGGACAGATCGACCGTATAGCTCATGCCGTCGAGCTTTTTGACGTTTCCGGCAAGAGACAGGAATGGCTCTACCGGGCCGATCACGTCATAGCCAAAGCCCTTGCCGCGATAGTGCATCGGAATCACGATCTTCGGCGCGAGCGCCTTTGTGATCTCCCACGCGCCCGCCGCGTCCACCGTGTAGTGTCCGCCGACCGGGATCATCAGCACGTCGACGCGCCCGAGCGCGGCGATCTGCTCCGCCGTCGGCAAGCTGCTCGACAGATCCTGTGAAGTGGCCGCCCGAAAGCGCGACGCCCTCGCGCCAGCCGTGGTCGCGGTGGCCGTGGCTGCAGATGACGGCGTCCGCCCGGAGCTTCGGCAGCTCCCAGCCCGGGACGCTGCCCGGCGCATAGGGATCGAACACGATGCTGCCCTCGCCGCTCTCCAAAAGAAAGCAGGAATGGCCGTACCAGGTAAGCTTCATATGAAATCACGCTCCTTGTTTTTCTGCTTGAAATTATACCATCACAGCGGACGGCTTTCAACAAAAACGCCTTGACCAATCATTTTGCGGATGATATTATTTTACATATAAAACCGCCTTTTCAAGGAGGCATGGAAATGAAGATCTTTATCCGCATCATTCGTGTTATTCTCGGGCTGGCGCTGCTCGCCGCCTTTGCCTTCGGCCTGTACACCTTTGCCCAGGCCGCGCCGAAAAGCGGGGATTACCTCGCCCAGCTCGAAGAGCAGCCGGCTCCCGTTTCCCCCGTTGTCGTGACGATGCCCAAGCCCGCCTCCGCCGCGCCGCAGGACGGCGAGAACGCCGCGCCCGCCGAGGGCGGTACGGAAAGCCCTGCGGTCGAGCCCGCGCCGGAGCCCACGCCTCTGCCCAACACACCCGCCGCCCGCGCCGCGGCGCTCGGCCTGCCCGAGCCGCCCAACGTGGACATCACGAGCTGGGAATTCATGCTCGTCAACGGCGATCACTCCATCGACCAGTACAAGCCGGAGCAGTTCGGCTATATCAACCCCACGATCGACGCCTTTGACGTCCAGACGAACTTCAACCCCGACCGTACCGAGGTCGATTTCCGCATTGCCCAGGCGCTGCTCGATTTCGGCGTCGCGGCCGAGGAGGAGGGGCTGAGCGTCTATCTCGCCTCCGGCTACAGGAGCTATGACTCCCAGCTTGAGAACTTCAACCGCGTCTGCATCAACAACGGCGTTTCGGACGGCAAGGACAAGAACGGCTTCTACATCACGATGCCTGCCGGCTGCAGCGAACACCAGAGCGGCCTGTGCTGCGACATCACCGACCGCTGGTACGGCACCAAGACGGCCGACGCGCTGCGCAACAATCCGCTGAGCGTGTGGATGGCCGAGCATTGCCAGGAGTACGGCTTCATCCTCCGCTTCCCCGAGGGCAAGGAGAGCATCACGGGCGTGATGTACGAGCCTTGGCACTTCCGCTATGTCGGCGTCGACGCCGCGACCTACATCATGGCAAACGGCCTCACGCTTGAGGAGTTTGTCAAGCTTTACGAGTAAAACAAAAGCACCTCCTTCAGGGAGGTGCTTTTCTCACGAAAAACCGCCGGAAAAAGTTTTTCCGGCGGCCTTTTTTCGCCCTTTTTCGCCTCAAACGGGATGCTATGCTTGTCTCATCAAAGGAAAGGGGCGAGCATTTTGTCGTTCAAGCGTATCTTTCGGGCCGGAATGTGCACGCTCTGCGCGCTGCTGTTCGTGTTCAATTCCCGCGGCGTTCAGCATGCCGCGGCGGATGCGGAGGAGGAAGCGCCGCCCCAGCCGAGCGCGGCGCAGATCAGCGCTGCCTACCGCCGGCTGTGCGAGACAAAGCCGGACGTGGACGTCACCTCCTGGCAGTTCTCGCTTTTCACGCGGGGAAGGCCGGTCACGCAGGAGCCGCCCGCGACCGTGCGCGTGGGCGGCGTGCCGGTGGACGCGCGCATCGCGGACGAGCTCTCGCAGCTGATCTCGGACGCCCGGGCCCAGGGGCTGAAGGTCTACCTCTCCTGCGGCTATACCGACGCCGCCGCGCAGGAGCACATATATAGCCGCGCCGCGGAGAAGTACGGCGAGTTCCGCGCCCTTTCGATCGTCGGCCGCCCGGAGGAGAGCGAGCACCGCAGCGGGCTGGCCGTGGACATCACCGACCGGTATTATGAGGAGAAGGACGCCTCGCTCGAGAACACGGAGCTTTTCGTCTGGCTGCGGATGCACAGCGCCGAGTACGGCTTTATCCTGCGCTATCCGAAGGATAAAAAGGCCGTCACCGGCATGATCTACCAGCCCTGGCATTTTCGCTATGTCGGCGTGGAGGCGGCGCAGTTTATGGTCGAAAACCGCCTGTCGCTCGAGGAATTTCTGGACCTCTACCGCTTCGCGGACTGGGACAAGCCCTAAAAAAGCAGCCGTCCGAAGGGCGCGCAGATTAGGGAGACGACAGGTTTTGACCGGACCTTTTTCGCCCATACTGCACAGAAAAATCCGGAAATACGTCAAGTATTCCCGGATTTTTCTATATTGTCTGGACGAAAAATCTCTCGCTCAAAACTGCTTCGCACGCAAAAAGTGAGATTTTTGTGTCGGGCGAGGCGAAAAGCGCAGGAATAATGGCTATATATTCCGAGCATTTTCAACGATGCCCGGCGCGAAAGATATCCTTTTTGCGCTGCCGTATCCCTATTCTGCGCGCCCTAAAGACGGCTGCTTTTTTCGATCAGAAGAGGGCGTCAATCCCCCTTGTGGACGACGACCTGCGGGAACGGGATCTCGACGCCTTTTTCGGCGAAAAGCACGCGGATGTCCCGCGTCAGCGCGCGCTGCGCGACGAAGATGTTCTCCTCCTTTACATCCACGACAAACTTGAGATTGACCCCGCTGTCGGCAAGCTGCGTCACGCCCAGACAGCGCGGCGGCGCAAGATACAGATCTTTGTGAGCGAGATACATGTCGGGCATGCTTTCGGAAATGAGCTTTTCCAGTTCCGGCAGATCGGTATCATAAGACACGCTGACCTCGCAGGCGGCGAGGGAGGTCTTGCAGGAGCGGTTCTGGAAGTTCCGGATGTCAGAATTGTTGACGACCTTCAGGTTATAGCCCGCGTCCTCGATCGTTGTGGTGCGGACGCCGATGTCGCGCACGATCCCGCGGAAATCGTCCAGAACGATGATGTCTCCGATGCTGTATTTTCCTTCAAAGATGATGAACAGGCCGGTGATCACGTCCTCTATCAGGCTTTGCGCCCCGAAGCCGAGCACCAGTCCGATGATCCCGACGCCGGCGAGCACGGCCGTGGAATCGACGCCCAGTATGCTCAGCCCCCAGATGACGCCGAAAATGACGGCAAGATACCTGGCCGCGCCGGTGATCATCGCCGTGACCGTGCCGGCATGCGCGTTTCGCTTGCCGATCGCGCCGAGGATCAGCTTGACAAGCTGGTATGCCAGCCACAGCACGCAGATCGCCAGGATGAGCGTCAACACATGCGCAAGCGTGATGCGCCCGCTGCGTTCGATCAGAAAATGCGTTTTTTCAAGCTCCGCAAGGTTCTCCTTCGTAGCGGCGGGAAGCGGCAGCCAGGCCGGATTCAACAGAAGTATCGTGAGGATCACCGCGATCACGGCGCCGACGATAGATCTCGAGCTTTTTTTCTTCTTCTTTTTCATTCTGATCCTCCTTATGGCGTCAATTCGCTGATGGGATGGTAGCTGTCATTTGTTCCGACCGAGGTCGAACAGACATAGTCTGTTCCGTTTTCATCGGTGCCGGTGTAGCTGTCTGTAAGGAAAGAAAGCATGAAATGCGTCGCATCACCGGGCGGGTTGATCGCACCCGGGATGGTGTACCGATAAACGCTGCCCTCGCTGACGGCTTCCATCGTGCCTGCGTCCGGCCAGAGCTTCGTGCTCGAAAGGGTGTTCCAGGAGCTGTCGCTCGTCTGCTGCAGCCATTTGATCTCCACGGCGGTGATGCCGGGAACGGAATAGCTGAAGGGATCGCCGCCGTCCGAACCGAGGCTGGCCGTGACCGTCGCGCCGCTGTATGTGAGCGAGAACATCGGCCGATACCCTGTCAGCGGCACGACGCCGAAGTTGAAGGTCTCCTCGCGCTCGACCCCGCCGAGCTTATAATGCAGCACGACCTGCGGCGTCCACTGCGCGGCACTGACGTTGAAGGGCGAGCCTCCGGCGCTGCGTCTGAGACTGACGGCGCCGGTCTGGGTAACGTCGCTCCAGTTATAGCTGATTTCGAACGACGAGCTGAGACTGACGTCGGCAGACAGGTCGGTCGCGTCGTTCGGCGTGAGGACATAGCTCAGCTCAAACAGGTCGATACCGGAGCCGGGAGCGTTGAACTCGCCCCAGTAGCGGAGCGCGGAGAAGCTCACTGTCGGCGCGGTGAGCAAGGCCTCAGGATAGCTGAAAGCCTCTTCAGGGTGGCGGATTTCATAGCGGGTGCCGTCTGTGTCGGTGCCTGTTCCGGACAGACCGAAGGCCAGAAAGAAATGCGTCGCGCCCTGTGCGGCGGCCTCGGCGTCCGGCGTCACGTCAAGGGTCGTGGAATAGCGGAAGGGAACGGTTTGCCTTCCGCCGCTTTCAGTCGCCGTCCCCGGATCGCTTATCGGGCCGGGACCGTACAAGCTGGACCAAACCTCTCTGCGCTGTTCGATGGGCTCAAAGCTGCCGAAAAGACTGCCGCCGCTCGCCTCCTTTGCCCAGCACAGGTAGATGCTCCAGACCTCCGGCGCATAACTGTGAGGATCGTCACTTGGGTAGGAAAACGCAAGCGTGCCTGACACGGTTTTGTTCGTCGTCGGTCCGGTAGCGTTCGTGCTGTCGGCGGAGAAGAGCAGATTGTCGATGACCTCCGGCACCGCACCGAGGGAGACCGTCTTCGTTTTGCTTTCCCCGTTGAGCGTATAGCTCAAATCGACCGAAAGCTGCCAGAGGCTCTCCGTTCCGGGCGGGAACAGTTCAACTGTCGGAAAGCTGCGGCTGAAGGTGCCGCTTCCCGTTGCCTCAGGGAAAGACAACGCCATACCCGATGTATCGCTCAGCCCGATCCTGGCAGAGGAAGTGATATTATCTCCGTCGTTTGCGGTGACCGTATAGCTGACTACGCCATAACCCAGACAATACCAGGAGGTGCTGCCGGAAAGCGTGACCTCGGGATCAAGGTAGGTAACAGGCGTCGGCGTGGGAGCGGGCGTCGTCTCCGGCGTGATCACGGGCCGCAGGATCGGCACAGGCGCGGGAGCAGGCGTCGGTTCGGGCGTGGGAGCAGGCGTCGGTTCAGGTGTGGGAGAAGGCGTCGGTTCAGGTGTGGGAGCAGGCGAAAGCGTGGGTACAGGCGTGGGATCGGGAGAAAGCGCAGGAGAAGGGCTCGCCTCGGCAAGAGGAACCGTCGGAACCGGAGGCAGGGATGCGCGCTGCGGCGAAGCGAAAAGCGCGCTCAGCAGGATCAGAGCTGCACCGGCCGCAAGCAGCGTCGCCGCGCCGGGCGACAATCTGCGGTATCTCCGGCGTCCTCTGACCGGCTCGTAGGGCTCTGCGAATTCGGGATACCGGTCGTCGATCTCGCGTATGCTCATCGCATGTTCACCCCCCCTGACCAGCGATCTTTTTCGCCAGTTTTCTTTTTCAATTTAAATTGTATCAGCGAAAGAAACAAAAAGCAACACATAACTGAGAAATAATATCATTTTTTACCATATATTAGCAAAAAAGAACCCGCCCGGATACAGAGAAGCTCTGGATCCGGACGGGGTTGTTATCTTATAAGGTTTTTCCAAATCAGACGAGGCGGATGCGGCGGCAGGTGCCCGCGCCGAACTCCTTTTCCATCTCTTCCTTGTAGACGGGGAAATAGTCCGTCGGCATCAGCGCCTGCACACAGCCGGCAAAGCCGCCGCCGTGGACGCGCCAGGCGCCGCGGCCCTCGAGGAGCTTGCGGCTCTTCTCCAGACCCTCGGCCAGCTTGGTGTCGCCGGTGGCGCTGGTGACGATGTTGTTCAAAAGCTGCTCGGAGGAGCGGCCGGAGGCGTTCATCAGACGCATATAGCTCTCGCCGTCGCGGCGCTGCAGCGCGTCGCGCATCAGCGGCACGCGCTCGTTCTCGTCGAAGAAGTGCATCGCGCGGCGCACCGGACGGTTGGCCGGATCCCAGCCCTTGGCGCGGAACTCCGCGGGATCGACGTCGCCGAGGACGCCCTTGTCGAAGAGGTTGGCGACATACACCATGTCCGCGGGGATACGGGCATAGGAGCTGTCGAGCCCGGCGTGGCTGCCGCCGGTGTCGGTCAGACAGAGCGTGAGCCCCATCGCCTCAAAGTCGGCGACCAGGGGGACGATCTCGTTGGTCTTGAAATCGACGTAAACCGTGTGGCCAAGCGAGCAGGCCAGCTGGTCCATCAGACCGCAGGGCTTGCCGAAGTACTTGTTCTCGGCCCCCTGGGCGGCGCGCGCGATCACAACCGGGTCGACCGTGCCGCCGTTGAACAGATCCGACAGGATGCGGCCGATCATGACCGAGAAAGCGGCGGACGAGCTCAGACCCGAGCCGGCCGCGAGCGTGCTGCGCACCTCGGCGGTAAAGCCGCCGATCTGCAGCCCGAGGGCGGCGAATTCGTTGATCATCCCGCGCACGAGCGATTTCGGCGAGCCGAATTCGGCCGGGCGGACGGCAAGCTGCGTGGTCTTGACCTCAAAGGGGTCAAAGCCGACGGAGCGGATCGTGACGGTGTCGTTATCCGTCGCCTCATATTTGGCGTAAAGACCGAGGTCTACCGCGGAGGCGAGGATCCGGCCCTTCTGGTGGTCGGTATGGTTTCCCGCAAGCTCGGTACGGCCCGGTGTAAAGAGTTCTTTCATCATGTTTTCTATCTCCCATAAAGCGTATTTCGCACAATTCACCGCTTATCAGAATATACCAAAAATCCAGTGAAGTCAACCGCTCCGGGGCTTTTTTTGACAAATGTCTGACGGTCGTTGTTTTTGCGTGCCGGGAAGACTATAATATCTGTATACAACGCAGGAAACGAGGTACGCTTGGAGTGAAAAGTGCAAACGGCATCAATCTGACCATGCTCTGTGATTTCTATGAGCTGACGATGGGGAACGGCTATCTCGACGCCGGGATCGGTGAGAAGATCTGCTGCTTCGACGTCTTCTTCCGCGACGTCCCCGACGGGGGCGGCTTTGCCGTCGCAGCCGGGCTTGAGCAGATCGTGGATTATATCCAAAACCTGCATTTCGACGCGGAGGATATCGCCTATCTCCGCTCGCGCGGTATTTTCCGGGAGGAATTTCTGAACTATCTGAGCCATTTCCGTTTTACGGGCGACGTCTGGGCCGTGCCGGAGGGCACGCCGATCTTCCCGCGCGAGCCGGTCATTACCGTACGCGCGAGCGCGATCCAGGCCCAGCTGATCGAGACCTATCTGCTGCTGGAGTTCAACCACCAGAGCCTTGTTGCCACCAAGGCAAACCGCGTCTGCCGCGCGGCCGAGGGGCGGGCGGTGATGGAGTTCGGCTCGCGCCGCGCCCAGGGCATCGCCGGCGCCGTGGTCGGCGCGCGGGCGGCCTATATCGGCGGCTGCGCCGGGACGGCCTGCACGGTGTCCGATCCGCTTTACGGCGTAAAGGCGCTCGGCACGATGGCGCACTCGTGGGTGCAGATGTTCCCGAGCGAATATGACGCCTTCGTCGCCTACTGCCGCAGCTATCCGACCAACGCCGTGCTGCTCGTCGACACCTATAATTCCCTCAAATCCGGCGTGCCGAATGCGATCCGCGCCTTCAACGAGGTGCTGCGCCCGCTCGGCATCACCTCCTGCGGCATCCGCTTTGATTCCGGCGACATGGCCTATCTGACCAAGCAGGCGCGGAAGATGCTCGACGATGCGGGCTGGCCGGGCTGCAAGATCACGGTCTCCAATTCGCTCGACGAGTGGCTGATCGCGGATCTGCTGCGGCAGGGCGCGCAGATCGACTCCTTCGGCGTGGGCGAGCGGCTGATCACCTCGAAGAGCAGCCCGGTCTTCGGCGGCGTGTACAAGCTCTGCGCCGTCGAGGGCGAAAACGGCGAGCTGGTGCCGAAGATCAAGATCAGCGAAAACGTCGGCAAGATCACGAACCCGGGCTTCAAGAAGGTGTATCGGTTCTACAACCGCTCTACCGGCATGGCCGAGGCGGACTATATCTGCCTGCGCGACGAGACCGTGGACGACTCGAAGCCTCTGGAGATCTGCGACCCGGATGCGCGCTGGAAGCGCAAGACGATGGAGAACTTTACCGCGCGCGAGCTGCTCGTGCCCGTCTTTGAAAAGGGAGAGCTCGTCTATGACCTGCCCTCGCTCCCGGAAATCAAGGCGCACTGCGAAAAGGAGGTCGCTTCCCTGTGGCCCGAGGTGCGGCGCTTTGAGAATCCGCACGGCTACTATGTCGATCTGTCGGAGAAGCTGATGGCGCTCAAGGACCGGCTGCTCGAAGAGGGCGGCGGAAAGCTTTAAGAAAAAGAAAAAGGAGCGGATAAGGGATGCACTTCGTAAGGAAGCGCCTCCTTCACGTTTAAACACGAGATAATTGACCTCGCTAGTCAGCAATGGTACAATGATTAAAACAAATTGGTGTTTGTATAGGAGATTCTATGAACCAATTTGAAAGCAGACATTATATATTTCATTTCGGTGAAGCAACAAAAGCAGAACGGGATATAGAATCCATTGCCGCATATCAGGAGAGTTGTTTCCAACATATCTGCGCTGTTTTAGGTGTTACCCCGGAGTTCAAAATTGAATACTACCTTTGTGATTCTCCGGAGGAAGTGGGACAAATTTACGGAGACAACGATCCTTGCAATGGATTTGCGTCTCCGCCAAATAAGGTTTATGCAGTGTACAATGAACATATTCAGTGCATTGGATTCCACGAAGACGCTCATCTGATCAGCTATGTAATTAACCGCCCTGACTGTCCGGCCATACGCGAAGGACTGGCAATGTATTTCGATCGGAAATGGTGGGGAATTCAGAATATGGATTGGGTCGGTTTCTATTTAAAAACCGGTCGCTATATTCCCGTAAATCAACTGCTTGATAAGGAATACTTTTTCTCGCGGGAATGTTCTATCACATATCCGATCATGGGGTCCTTTACTGATTGGTTGATTTCCGTATATGGCATTAATCAGTTCTTGGAAATGTATCGAGAGCAGGATATGGAAACGGCAATGGAGCGGGTGTATAATAATTCGCCGGAAGAATTAAACCGAGAATTCATGAGCTTTATAAGTTTGTTTATAACTGACGAAGCCATTGAAAAGAGAATTGAAACGAAGTTTTTGGAACAATGATTCCGACAACTTCCGATCTGCCGAATAGGTCTTTTATTGTCTGCAGTTATAACGAGCATCGGATTTTGTGGCCCTTAATCCGTAACAGACAAAGAACAGGCGTGACCGCTGCGGTCACGCCTGTTTCATGTTCTTTTTAGTCAGTAACTACGGCCTCAAAGCACCTTCCTTATGGAGGGTGCCCCAACCGCTCCTTTTTTGCGTGGTTTGAGTTTTTGAATCAGTACGCCACGCCCCAGTAGATCATGTGGCGGGCCGGCTTGCCGCAGCAGGCGCAGACCTCGCCCAGCTTCTCCTGCCGGAAGGGGATGCAGCGCGAGGACATGCCGGCCTTTTCCTTCATGTCCAGCTCGCACTGGAGATCGCCGCACCACATCGTCTTGATGAAGCCGCCGTTGCGCTCCTGCAGCGCCTTCGCCTCCTCGATCGAGGACGCGGCGAAGATGTGCTCGTCAAGATTCTTCTTGGCCTTTTCGAACATGCCGTCGTGGACGAGGCGCAGCTGCTCGGCAACGGCGCTCTCCAGATCGGCGAGGGCGACGACGGTCTTCTCGCCGTCGTTGCGGCGCACCAGCACGCACTGGCCGTTTTCCATGTCGCGCGGGCCGATCTCGACGCGCAGCGGCACGCCCTTCATCTCATACTGAGCGCACTTCCAGCCCATCGAGTTGTCCGAATCGTCCAGCGCCACGCGCAGCCCGGCGGCAATGAGCCGCTCCTTGAGACCGTTCGCGGCCTCGAGCACGCCCGGCTTGTGCTGCGCCACGGGCAGCACGATGACCTGGATCGGCGCGACGGCGGGCGGCAGGACGAGACCGTTGTTGTCGCCGTGTGCCATGATGACGGCGCCGATCATGCGCGTCGTCGAGCCCCAGGAGGTCTGGAAGGGATACTGCAGCGTGTTGTCGCGGCCGGTAAAGGTCACGTCGTAGGCGCGGGAGAACTTGTCGCCGAAGTAGTGCGAGGTCGCGCCCTGCAGCGCCTTGTGGTCCTTCATCAGACACTCGACGGTGTAGGTGGCCTCGGCGCCGGCGAATTTCTCCTTGTCGGTCTTACGGCCGCGCACGACCGGGATGGCGAGCACCTGTTCAAAGAAATCGGCATAGCAGTTCAGCTGCTGCTCTGTCTCGGCCTTGGCCTCCTCGGCGGTCTCGTGGATGGTGTGGCCTTCCTGCCACCAGAACTCGCGCGAGCGCAGGAAGGGACGCGTGGTCTTCTCCCAGCGGATGACGGAGCACCACTGGTTATAGAGCATCGGCAGCTCGCGGTAGGAGTGCAGCACGCGTGACCAGTGGTCGCAGAACATCGTCTCGGACGTCGGGCGGAAGGCCAGACGCTCCTCAAGCTCCTCGCTGCCGCCGTGGGTGACCCAGGCGACCTCGGGGGCGAAGCCCTGGACCAGCTCGCCTTCTTTCTTCAGCAGGCTTTCCGGGATCAGCACGGGCATCGCAACGTTGACGTGGCCGGTCTTTTTAAATTCGCCGTCCATGATGCGCTGCATATTCTCCCAGATGGCATAGCCGTACGGCCGCAGGATCGTAAAGCCCTTGACGGACGCGTACTCCACCAGCTCGGCCTTGCGGCAGATGTCGGTGTACCACTGGGCAAAATCGACCTCCATATCGGTGATCTGCTCGACCTTTTTATCCTTTGCCATATCCTGATCCCTCTCATTTCCGCCGGAGATGCCTCCGGCCGCAGTAATCGATGAAAACAAAGCGAGCGCCGCGCACGGCGCTCGCTTCCGCTATTCTATAATCCAATTATCCCCTTGTCAAGAGAAGAGGCGAGATTATTTCTCCACAACGTGCACGTTCATGTGCGGATAGCTCATCTTCACGCCGTTGCGCGCAAAGCTCTCGCGCACCTGCTCGTTGAGCATGAAGTGGACGTCCCAGTAATCGGCGTTCTTGACCCACACGCGCACGACGTATTCCACGGTGCTTTCGTTATAGGCATTGAGCGCGACAAAGGGCGCCGGGGAGTCAACGATGCGGGAGTCGGCCCGGATCACTTCCATGATCGCAGCCTTGACCTTTTCGGTCGGCTCGTCATAGGAGGCGGAGAAGGTCATGTCCACGCGGCGCATGGGCTCGGCGCTGTAATTGGTGACGGACGAGCCGATCACGTCGCTGTTGGGGATCGAGATCTCGACGTTGTCAAGCGTATCGATCGTCGTGTAGAGAAGGCTGATGCTCTTGACCGTACCGGTCTTGCCGGCGACCTCAACGAAGTTGCCCTCGGCAAAGGGATGGGTCATCAGCAGCGTGAGCCCGGCAAAGATATTGCCCAGCACGCCCTGCACGGACAGGGACAGGGCAAGACCTGCCACGCTCAAAAGGGCGACGAGCGAGGCCGTGGGGATACCGAGCTCGCCGGCGATGATCACGATCGCGATGATCCAAAGCAGCGCGCGCACCAGCGAGGTGAGGAAGCGCTGCATGGTGTGGTTCAGCCGTTTGGCGCCGCCGAGCGCTTTGGCGACCAGCTTCATGATGACGTTGATGACGATGACGCAGATGAGGAATGTGAGCAGCGCGCCGAGCAGTGCGCTGAGCGGAAGCCCGGCGATGTTGATCTCGGAAAGCTTGGATAGATCGAACATAAGTTTCCCTCCGTTTTTAAAAAATAAAGAATAAGGATCTGCCGACACAAGCATACCATATGCGCACCCGCCGCGACAAGAGGGAAATGGAGCGCCACAACATCTTGTTTTCGCCCGGAGAAAACGGAAAAGGAGAAAAGACTGCGCAATTCGCCCTTTCTCCCGCTTTCGACGCATTTTTCTTGACCTTTTGCGCGTTTGCGGATATAATGTCGGCGATTGCACGAAATTGCGATATGCAATTCGGAGGTGACTTTTTATTAATAAGCAGAGATTTCTGGCCGAGCTCAGCAAGCTGCTGACCTTCATGTACGAGGAAGATCGTCTGCGCGCGCTGGAGCTGTACAGCCGGATGTTCGAAGATGCGGCCGACGAAAGCGCCCTGATCCAGTCGCTGGTTTCCCCCACGAGACAGGCTGTCGTCGTGGCCCGCGCCTACAATACCAATCTCGGCAAGCTCTCCGTCACGACGGAGACGAAGGCCGCGCCGGAGGATCGGGACGAAAACGGTATCCCGGATTATGTCCAGGCAATCGAGGCCGTTCGCGCCGCTGCGTTTGCCAGGCAGCCCGCCCCTGCCCGGGAGACGCCCGAGGAGCCCGCTCCCGCTGAAGAAGCGTCCGAGGAGACGGAAGAGCCCGCTCCCGCTGAGGAAGCGTCCGAGGAGACGGAAGAGCCCGCTCCCGCTGAGGAAGCGTCCGAGGAGACGGAAGAGCCCGCTCCCGCTGAGGAAGCGTCCGAGGAGGCGGAAGAGACCGCTCCCGCCGAGAAAGCATCCGAGGAGACGGAGGAGCCCGCTCCCGCTGAGGAAGCGCCGGAGGAGACGGAGGAGCCCGCCCCCGCCGAGGAAGCGCCCGAGGCGCCGGAAGAGGCCGCCCCTGCCGCGGAAGCGCCCGCGCCTGCGGAAAACAAAACGCAGGAGAACATCGAGTTTTTCTCGATGCCGGAAGAGGGCAAAGAAGAAGCCGCGGAAAACGAGGGCGAGGAGAGCGTGTTCAACATCGACACGGATCTGATGCGCCAGCCCCGCCGCAAGGCAAAGGTCTTCGCGCTGATCGTCTACATCCTTTTTGCGATCCCGCTCACGCTCGCCGCGATCGTGATCCTTCTCGTGCCGGCGGTGCTGTTCCTGGCGCTGTCCGTCGCGTCGATCATCTGCGGCGTCGTGGTGGTCAGCACGGCGCTCAACGGCTTTGCCGTCATCGCCGATATCATGGTCGTTCTCGGCATGGCGCTGGTGCTCTTCGCGCTGGGTCTGCTCTTCCTGTGGACGGCGATCTGGTTCATCGGCGGCGCCATCGTCGGCGTGGTCCACGGCGTTGCCGCGCTGTGCGACAAGTGGTGCTATAAGGAGGTGCTGGACTGATGCAGAAAATGTGGCGAGTGGTCATTTCGATCGTCCTCATCATGATCCTGATCGGAATCGTCGGGATCGCGGTCGGCTTTCTGACCGGCGCGGACACGGCCCGCATCTATCAGACGGCCGAGAACAACAATCTTGTCAATCTGGTCATGCGGTATTACGAATGGATCGTGCAGGTGTTCAACACCTATAAGGCCGCCCTTCTGGGGGCATAAGAACAAACCGGGGAATGTGGGTATCACATTCCCCGGTTTTCCTTCAACAGAGAGGCGCGTTGGGCGCGTTCACACAGGGATACGGCAGCCTCAAAAGGAGATCGCCGCGCCATGCGTCGTTGAAAATGCTCGGAATATATCTCCATTATTCCTGCGCTGAAAAGCGCCGCTCAAAACCTGTCGTCTCCCTATGTGAGCGCGCCCTTTGCCTCTCTTTTTTTACGGCGTTTTCCACAGCCGGAGCACGCCGCGTTCGCCGAGCTGCTGCAGCGTCGCGGCCAGCAGCGGAAAGACGATCATCCCGCCCACGCCCCAGAGGCGCCATCCAACGTACAGCGAAAGCAGCGACAGCAGCGGATGAATGCCGATTTGATCTCCGAGAAGCTTGGCCTGCAGGAGATTGCGTCCGAGCGCGCTGATCGCCCAGCCGAGCAGCAGCGCGAGCGCGCGGCCGAAACGGGAGAAGAGCAGCTCGCCCGCCGCCCAGGGGACCAGCACGGCGCCGGTTCCGAACACGGGCAGCGCGTCGATCAGCGCGGTCACGGCGGCCAGCGGGAGCGCGAGCCGCAGCCCGAGCAGCCAGAAGAGGACAAGCAGCTCAAAAAAGGTCACGGCGGCGAGGATCAGCTGGGCGCGCAGCCAGCCGCCGAAGCTGGAGCGGAGCTCGACCGCGAGCTCATCCGCCCTCCGGCGCAGCCGCTCGGGCAGCTGGGCGCGCAGGAAGGCGAGCACCTCCGGATACGAGGCGGAAAAGAAATAGGTGCCGAGAAAGAACGTCACGGCAAAAAGCAGGATGCCCGGCCCGTCCTGCGCGGTCTTTGCCGCAAAGGCAAGCAGGCGTGCCGACAGCGTGCCCGGCAGGGCGCGCAGCGCGTCCCCGGCCGTGTGCAGCGTGGCGTGAAACATGCCGCCAAGCTCCTCCGGCAGCGTCTCGGCATAGCGCGAGAGAAAGCTCTCCAGCTCGCCGAGCCGCTCCGCCGCCGCGCCGGCGAGCCTCGGCGCCTCGCGCGCGAACAGGGACGAGAAGGAGGAAAGCTGCCCGATGAGCAGCACCGGCAGCGCGAGAAGCAGCGCAAGCGTCAGCAGCACCGGCCCGAGCGCGGCAAAGCGCCGGGGAAGCCCCCGCCGGACGAGCGCTCTGACCGCGCCCTCCGACGCCGCGGCAAGCGCAAAGGCCGCCAGAAACGGGGCGAGCAGCGGCAGCACGAAGCGGCCAAACAGCCACAGCGCGCCGCCCGCCGCAGCGGCGGCAAGCAGCGCGGGGGTCAGCTTTGCGATCCGGCCCATACGCCCCTCCGATCTCACAGGATTTCCTTCTATACCAGTTTTTCCCGATCTCCGGGCGTTTTATCCCCTCGCCGGGAACAAAAAGACGGCGGGCGGGATAAAATGGAGTGCCGAGCTGTTTTTCGGCAGGTCATTGGAGGGAAAAATATGCTTACAATCCAGAAATTCGGCGGCAGCTCGCTGGCCGATGTGGAAAAGCTGCACCGGGCGGCGCAGCTTTGCGTAAGAGAAAGAGAGCGGGGACGGGACGTGGTCATGGTCGTCTCGGCCATGGGCGGCGCGACGGACGAACTGCTCGCGCTGGCATACAGCGTCTCTGCCGCGCCGGGGGAGCGCGAGCTCGACGCGCTGATGAGCACCGGCGAGTGCGCCAGCGCCGCGCTGTGCGCCATCGCGCTTGAGGGGCTTGGGCAGCGGGCGGTCTCGCTCTCCGGCTGGCAGAGCGGGGTCTTTACCGACTCTGTGCACGGATCGGCGAGGATCCATACGCTGACGGCCGCGCGCGTCCGCGCCGCGCTTGCGCGCGGAATCGTGCCCGTCGTCAGCGGCTTTCAGGGCATCGACAGCCGCGGCGACGTCACGACGCTCGGCCGCGGCGGCTCGGATACGACGGCCGTCGCGCTCGCCGCGGCGCTGCACGCCGACAGCTGCGACATCTATACCGACGTCGCGGGCATCTATACGGCCGACCCGCGGCTCGTCCCGTCGGCAAAGCTGCTTTCAAAGGCGGACACACGCGACATGCTGCGCCTGAGCTATGCCGGGGCGCAGGTGCTGTACGCGCCGTCGCTGGAAACGGCGCTGGAGCGAGGGGTCGAGCTGCGTCTTCGCGGCGCTGACGGCGCGGGCGAGGGGACGCTTGTCCGCCTCCTCGGCGAAAACGAGCGCCCCGCCCTTGCCGGCCTTGCGCGCACCGGCGGCCGGATCACGCTCATCGGGCGCGCGGCTCCGGAGAAGCGGGAGGAAATGCTGCGCTGCCTCGCTGCGCGGCAGATCGCCTGTCTCGGCAGCGCTTCCGGAACGGACAGCGCCTTTGTCGAGACCGATCCGGCCGCGCCCGCGCTCGAAGCGCTCCACGAGCATTTCTTTTCATAATGATTATAGGATGGCGAAACGCAAAAAAGCTTTTCGCCGCGCCGCTTTACGGCGCAGCAAAACAGCTTGGCTGTTTTGCCATATACTCATTGCAATGACCATCGGGAGAATGATTCATAGAATCATTCGCTGTCAAAACTGTCGTTAGGCAGCGAAATCAATCGACTCCTCGATTGATTTCGCCATCCGATGGTCATTCTAAGAAAAAAAGGGCTGTTCAAGCTGAACAGCCCTTTTTATGCTTTTTTTATTTTATGAACGGAAGGCACGCTCCCAGGCGGCGCGGTTCGCCGCGCTCTCGCCCATCAGGACAGAGCCGTTGTGCTCGCTGACGGCGGCGGTAAATTCCTTCAGCGCCTTTTCCTCCTTTTGCAAGAAGAAGATGGGATGGCGCTTTCCGTCGGCCGTGCAGATCATCAGCAGACTCAGGAAGGGAAGATGGCGGCCGTAGCACCACAGCACATCCTTCCAGGCGGCGGCCAGTCCGGCGCGCCAGCCGAAGAGGAAGTTTTCGCCGAAGCGCAGCCGGTCCGCGTTCATCTGGCGGACGTCGTCGCCGAGAAGCTCCCGGGCGGCGCTCTTGAGCGCGTCCTGCTCCTCAAGACGCGTCAGCGCTGCCCACACCGCCGAGAGGTGCAGCACCAGACAGACAGCCGTCAGCAGCGCCAGCAGCAGGAACAGCGCGAAGCCGACCGGGTGGCCGATCGCTTTGCGTGCCGTGACGGCGGGCTGCGTGATCAGGCAGCGGTCACCGAAGAAGGCGTCAAAAGCGTCGGATTCCATCGCGAAAACAGACAGAAAGCTCTGCTTCACGTCATCGGGGATCGGATATTTTCGTCCGACGAGGCGACTGAAGGTCGCCTCGGTCTCGGCGTTGTTCCAATAGGCGCGCTGGTTGCCGAGCCCGGAGATCTCCTCCTCGCTCAGACAAACAACATGGAACTGGTGCCCGTCGTCCTCGGCCACATAATAAAAGCGGGTGTCGCTGAAGGGGCAGATCGCCTCGCTGATCGCGATCACGTCGAGAAAGACGTCCTGCTCCTCTCCGGTATCCTCAACAAGGTCATAGGCCACCGGCGCCGGGCGCGCGACCTCGCGCTCTCCCCGGCCTGTCAGCGCGCAAAGCAGCGCGCAAAGCAGGAAAAGACCCAATACGACCCAGCCGACAACGCCCGGGCCGATATAACTGCGGATCGTCCGTTTTGCTTCCATTGTCCGCGTCCTCCCTTATGATGTTTCTTGTAAGCCAACTATACCTTTTCCGCCCCGAAAAAGCAAGTTATACATCAAAGACGCTCATCTGCTCATAGCGGTCGGGGAACTCCGCAAGATAGCGGAAGCAGTCCTCCGGCGTGTGGAGAATGCCGTGCGTCTCGCAGGTCTCGTGAAAAAGCGCGCCGAGACGCTCGCTCTGCGGGCTGGGCAGCTCATAGGCCTCGCCGTAGCGGCGGATATAGCGTTCCTTGAGCCCCGGGAAATGTCTGTCGAGCGCGGCGTAATAATATTCCCGGTCGCCCCGGCGCAGCGTCAGCCCCATGCCGAAGCAGACGACGCCGCGGACGCCGGTGCGCACGCACGCGTCCAGCAGCGCGGTGATATTTTCCTCCGTATCGTTGAGATACGGCAGGATCGGGCTGAGCCAGACGACGGTGGGGATGCCCCGCCGCTGCATTTCCGCGAGCACCTCGACGCGCCGCGCGGTGGTGCACACGCCGGGCTCCACGATGCGGCACAGCGCCTCGTCCGCCGTCGTCAGCGTCATCTGCACGACGCAGCGGCTCTCGCGTCCGATCGCCTCGAGCAGGTCGATATCCCGCAGGATGCGGTCGGACTTGGTCAGCACCGCCGCGCCGAAGCCGTATTTCCGGATGACCTCGAGACAGCGCCTTGTCAGCCCCAGCTGCTCCTCGCAGGGCAGATAGGGATCGGACATCGAGCCGGTGCCGATCATGCAGCGTTTGCGGCGTGAGCGGAGCGCGCGCTCCAGCAGTTCCGGCGCGTTGCGTTTGACCTCGATGTCCTCAAAGGGGTGGGTGAAGCCGTAGCACTCGCTGCGGCTGTCGCAGTAGATGCAGCCGTGGCTGCAGCCGCGGTAGACGTTGAAGCCCGGATAACCGCCGCTGCTTGTCAAAATGCCCTTTGCGTCCACAAAATGCATCTTTGCCCCTCCTCTGCCGTTTTCTTGTTTTCTTCTCTCAGCAGTCCCAGCGAAAGCGCGCCATGTCGACATGGCCGCTCGGCAGGAATGCCACACCCTCAGCCTCCAGCAGCGCCCGCTGCCCCGGAAAGTGCGGCGCAAGGCGCCCGGCGTGGTTGACGACGCGGTGGCAGGGATAATCGCCGTATTCGTCGGCGATGCGCAGCACCCTGCCGACAAGGCGGGCGTTGCGCTCGCGCCCTATGAGCCGCGCGAGCTGCCCATAGGAGGCCACGCGGCCGAACGGGATCTCTTCCACGACGGAGAGGATCTCGTAGATCAGCTCCTCGGTCAAAACCTTTTTCATTCCCGCTTCTCCGCGCCGGCCTCGGAGCGCATGCCGGGGAAGTTGTCAAGCTGGAAACGGCCGCGCTCCGGCGCCTGCACCTCTCCCTGATAGAGCAGGAAGTACGTTGCAAGATCGGCGCAGGTGGAGAGGGATACCACCCGCATCTGCTCCGGCAAGAGATAAAGACCGAAATAGCGGAAAAACTTTTCGGCGCAGTTGCGCGTTACGCCGACGCGATATACGCGGTCATCCTTCAGCGGCCTGCCGCCGATGCGCAGATCGACCACCTTCGCGCCCTTTTCCCAGCAGTCCGTCGCGTCGACGCGCAAGAAAAAGCCCCGGCTGAACTGAAACGTGCCGCCCATGATCGAGCCGTCCGGCTTGAGGGAGAAGAGATAGTCAAAGCCCTCCCGCAGCTCCCGCCCGGTCAGCGAGACGATCAGAAACTGGTTGTCAAAGGGATAGAATTTATTGAAGTCGCGCTCCGTCAAAACCGGCCCGCACTCCTTCACGCGCAGACTGCCGGACTGGATCATCACGACGTCCGGCTCGTAGATGTCGGCAAAGGCGTCGGCGACGATGTTCCCCAGATCCGATTCGTAAAGGCGGCTTTCCTGGGTGTAGACCTTGTCAAAGCGGCAGATCACCAGATCGTCCTGGCCGCTTTTGCGCTCGAAGACGACCTTGTCGGCGATCTCGTCGAGCTTTTTGTCGGGGCGGCATATCTCCTCGGTCAGCGGGACGAGCTGCCAGCGCCAGTCGGCGATGCCGCCTCCGCGTGTGTCCACGGTCAGATCAAAGCGGCCGATGTGCGTCGTGCCGAAGGCGGACTGGGCGATGGGGATGCCGTTTACGACCTCGGCCGCGTCCATTTGAATGTGGTCATGCCCGCCGAGAATGAGATCCACATGCAGATCCTCCGGCATGTTTTTGGCAAGCTCCCTGTCGCCGTCAAGACCGTAATGGGTCATCAGCACGACAAGGTCGATATGCTCGCGCTCGTGTGCGCGGAGCTCGTCGCGGATCGCCTCATAGCTCTCCTGATAGTCCAGCATGTTGCGGCAGAAGACGTCCGTCACGATCCCCTCGAAAAAGCTCCGCGGGATCAGCCCGATCAGCAGCATGCGGACGCCGCCGATCTCCTTTACGAGGCTGGGCGTGAAGAGCTTGTGGGTGATGCCTTTCGTCTGCAGATTGGCGCAGATCACCGGCGAGGACAGACAGTCGCGGAAGATCATCAGATGCGCCAGACCGTAGTCCAGCTCGTGGTTGCCGAGCGAGATCGCGTCCGGGCTGATCTCGTTGATGAGCTTGACGGTGTTTTCTCCCTTGTAATCCGAACCCCAGACGTCTTCCTGCAGGATGTCGCCGCAGATGCCGAAGAACGTGGGACCGCTGCGGCGCACCTTTTTCACATAACCGGAGAGCAGCGAGATGCCGCCCTGCTGGACGAGGTCACTGCCCACGGTAAAGTTCAAACTGCCGTGCAGATCGTTGGCGTGAAGGATCGTGATTTCTTTTTTCATGGTCGATCAACCTGCCATCATGGTCATTGGATATGAATTTATTGTAGTCTGCTTCGCCGGAAAAGTCTATTCTTTTTTGTCCCTCCCGCAACTGTGCGGGAATAGAAGATCCCGGGATCCCATGGGATCCCGGGAGGGGTTGTCATGAGCGGACCGTCACGCGCCGAGCTTTGCGGCAAGCTGACGGAGCTGCCCCTCGTCAAGCCCGATCGAGAGGAGATAATCGGCGGCCTCCTTCTGCAGATCCGCGCCGGAGAGCGTGTCGAGGGCGTACAGACCGCAGAGCGTTTTGACCAGATTGTTGTTCAGAATGACGTCATAGGCGCCGTCGCCGGGCAGGATGCCGTAGAAGTTGGCGTAGGTGAGCATATAATCGGCCGTGACCTCCTCGGCGGAGGCGCCGGCGAAGCATTCGAGGATCGCACACAGAATGCCCGTGCGGTCCTTGCCCTCCTTGCAGTGGATGAGGAACGGCCCGTCGTTTTCAAGAAGGAACAGGACGCTCTCCTTCACCTTCCCGGCAAACTCCTCTGTCCCGAAATCATAGGTCATCTCGGGATTGACGACCGCGCAGCGGCTGTAACAGCTGCCGGGATAGGTGGGATAGCTCTTCATCTCGTCGACGGAATCGTCCAGATTGATCACCGCGCGGATCCCGGCCTTTTCCATCGCCGCCATCGCGTATTCGTTCCGGCCGAGCGCCGGCTCGATCGGCGTGCTGCTGCGGTAGAGCCAGTCCTCCCGGATCCCCGTCGCCGCGACCGCGCGGAAGTTCGAGAACTCCTCGTCCGTGAGAGCGGGATAGTCCGCGCGTTCGTTCGTGCGCGTGAGGTTGCGGGCGTCGTATTCCGCCCGGTAGCCCTGCTTTTCCTTCAGCGCGAGCGTGACCTCGCCGATGTATACGTCCCAGCGGTAGCCGGGCTCTTCCTCGATCGAATGCTTCTCGCCGATCCCGGCTTCGCTTGCGAACGAGCCCATGTTGATCGCGAGCGAGACCTCGTTGTCCTCGGTGTCAAAGCGGCAGAGCATGCTGCCGGTGTCGACGTCGGAGTGGGCGGTGCCGATGGGGAGGGAAAAGCTCTTCTCGCCGACCGTGGCCGTGATGATGTCGCCGATCTCCATGCCGTGGGCGTTCATCG
>ONSW01000043.1 GCA_900320595.1 uncultured Eubacteriales bacterium
GGGGACAGATCGTGCTTCGACTCATCATCGGCCGCGCGGGAAGCGGCAAAACCTCGGCCATGATCGCCGAGATCGCCGAGGCAGTCCGCTGCGGCCGCGGCGGCAGCATGCTCATCGTCCCCGAACAATACAGCCACGAGGCCGAGCGCGAGCTGTGCGAGAAATGCGGCGATACCCTCTCGCGCTATGCCGAGGTGTTCTCCTTCACCGCTCTTGCAAGGCGCGTGATGCAGCAGCAGGGCGGCGCGGCCGCCGCCTGGCTCGACAAGGGCGGAAGGATGCTGTGCATGGCGCTGGCTGTGAACGCCGTCAGCTCGCGCCTCAAGCTCTACGGCGCGGCCGCCCGCCGCGCCGAGCTGCAATCCGCGCTGCTTGCCGCCGTGGACGAGTGCAAGACCGCCTCCGTCACGGCCGAAATGCTCTATGAGGCCGCGGAAAGGGAGAGCGGGGCGCTGGGCGAAAAGCTGTGGGACATGGCGCTTGTGCTCGAAAGCTATGACGCGGTCGTGGCAAACGGCCGCGCCGACCCGCACGACCGCCTCTCCCTCCTCGCGGAGCAGATCCCCGCGAGCGGGATCGGCAAGGAAAGCCGCATCTACATCGACGGCTTTATCGACTTTACCAGCCAGGAGCGCGAGGTGATCCGCGCGATGCTCGCCTCCGGCGCGGAGGTGACGGTCGGTCTGACGCTCGACGAGCTCAACGGCACGGACGAGACCTTTGCCCTCTCGCGCGTTGCGGCGAGGCGGCTGAAGGACTGCGCGGAGGAGCTTGGTGTCTCCGTCCAGACGGAGCGGATGGACGTCCCGGGCGACCGGAGCGACACGCTGCGCTTCTTCAGCGAGCGGGTCTTTTCCTATTCTGCCGCCCCCTGGGAGAAGAAAACGGAGGGCATCCGGCTCTTTGCCGCGCCCGATCTCACGGCCGAGTGCGAGCTCGCCGCCGCCAAGGCGATCGCCCTTGTGCGCGACGGCGGCTGCCGCTGGCGGGATATCGCCGTGGCCGTGCGCGGGTTTGAGGATTATCGCCGCGCGCTCGAAAGCTGTTTTGCCCACTACGGCGTGCCGCTGTTCGTCGCGAAAAAGAGCGAGCTGATGCAAAAGCCGCTGCCCGCGCTGATCGCCGCCGCCTATGAGATCATCGGCGGGGGCTGGGACGTGGACGACGTGACGGATTATATGCGCACCGCGCTCACCGGTCTCACGCCCGACGAGTGCGACGAGCTCGGCAACTACTTATATAAATGGCAGCTGCGCGCCCCCGCCTGGGAGCGCGAGGACGACTGGCGCCAGCACCCCGACGGCTACGGCGCGGAGTTTGACGCAGCGGCGGAGGAGCGCCTGGAGCACATCAACGCGCTGCGCCGCCGTTTGGCCGCGCCGCTGAAGAGCTTTGCGCGCAGCGCAAAGCTTGCCCGCACCGCCTCCGAGCAGGCCTCGGCGCTGTCCGGACTGCTGCTGGATTTGAAGCTGCCGGAGCTTTTGGCCGCGCGCGCCGACGCGCTCGCCGCCGACGGACGCGAAAGCCTTGCCGCCGAGACCGCCCAGCTGTGGGAGATCACGGTCGGCGCGCTTGAGCAGAGCGCCGCCGTCCTCGGCGAGAGCGCCATGGAGGCCGAGGAGTTCGGCCGTCTGTTCACGCTGATGCTGTCGAAATACGACGTCGGCACGATCCCGGTCTCGCTCGACCGCGTCTCGGCCGGCGACTTTGACCGCATGCGCCGGCGCAACATCCGCCATCTGATCGTGCTCGGCGCGTCCGACGCTCGCCTCCCCGCCTCGGAGGAGAGCGGCGGCGTCTTTTCCGCGGAGGAGCGCGAGCGGCTGCTCGAGCTGGACATCGACCTCGGCGGTGCCGGGGAAAACGAGCTCTGGCGCGAGTTTTCGCTGATCTACCACACGCTCTCCCTTCCGTCGGAGAGTCTCACCATGTGCTATTCTCTCTCCTCCGCCGAGGGCGGAGCGGAGCGCCCCTCGTTCGTCATGAACCGCGCCGCGGCGCTCTTCACGCTGCCGATCGAGCGGCTTGATATGCGCGCGGTGCGCGCCTCGTCGCGCGCAAGCGCACTCTCGCTTGCCTCCGGCGCGCCCGGCGACCCCATCGCACGGGCCGCCGCAGCCTGGTTTGCCGAAAATGAACCGGGGCGGCTGGACGCGCTGAAGACCGCCGCCGCGCGTCGGCGCGGCAGCCTTTCGCCGCAGGCGGTCTCGGCGCTCTACGGCCCGACGCTTCGCCTGAGCGCGTCGCGCATCGACTCGCTCGCCTCCTGTCAGTTTGCCTATTTCTGCCGCTATGGCATGAAGGCGAAGCCCTATGAGCCCGCCCTCTTCCGGCCGAACGACGTCGGCACCTTTATCCACGCCGTGCTCGAGCAGACCGCCCGCGCGGTCAAGGCGCGCGGCGGCTTCGCCGCGGTCGACGACGAGACGCTGCGCGCGATCGTCGAGAGTGCGATCGAGGACTATATCGCCTCCTCGCTCGGCGGCTTTTCCGAAAAGACCGAGCGCTTCCGCCATCTCTTCGGCCGTCTGCGGCGCGACGCGTGGCAGATCGTGCACGACATGGCTGACGAGCTGCGCCGCTCGGACTTCGAGCCGCTGGACTTTGAACTGAACTTTGCCGACGCAGCCTCCCTCCCGCCCGTCCTGCTGGGCGAGGGAGAGACGCAGATGCAGCTCATCGGTATCGCCGACCGTGTGGACGGCTGGCTGCACGACGGGCGGCTGTATCTGCGCGTCGTGGACTATAAGACCGGGCGAAAGAGCTTTTCTCTCGGCGACGTGTGGTACGGCATGGGGCTGCAGATGCTGCTGTATCTCTTCGCCCTGTCGGCCGATGGCGAGGGTCGCTACGGCCGCCCGATCGAGCCCGCGGGCGTGATGTACGTCCCGGCGCGCAGCGCGATGGCCTCGCTCGACGGCGAGGGCACGGACGAGGAGATCGCGGCCTTCCTGCAAAAGGAGGCGCGCCGCAGCGGCCTTGTGCTCGACGATCCGGCGCTGATCGAGGCCTGGGAAAAGGGCGAGGACAAGCGCTATATCCCCCTGAAGTTCCGCTCCGGCAAGCCGTCGGCCGACAGCGCCGCCTCGGCCGAGCGGATGGGGCTTTTGTACCGCCATATCCGCAAGACGCTCGGCGGCATGGCCGCGGAGCTGCGCCGCGGCGCGATTGCGGCCGATCCCTATCTTCGCCCCTCGCGCGAGTCGGCCTGTGACAACTGCGACTATCGCGACGCCTGCCACTTCGCCGACGGCGAGGCGGGCGAGAGCAGCCGCTATCTGCCCAAGCTCTCCGCCGAGCGGGTGTGGGAGCTGCTGGAAGGAGGCGAGGAGCAATGAGCGCGTTTACCCCCACCGCCGCGCAGCGCGCGGCGATCGAAAGCCGCGGCAGCGCCGTGCTCGTCTCGGCCGGCGCGGGCAGCGGCAAAACCAAGGTACTGACCGAGCGGCTGATGGGCTATCTCACTGACCGCACGGATCCCAAAGACATCGACAGCTTCCTTGTCATCACCTTTACGCGCGCCGCCGCCGGCGAGCTCAAGGGCCGCATCATGGACGAGCTCTCCAAGGCCATCGCGGCCGACCCGTCAAACCGCCACCTGCGCCGCCAGAGCGCGCTATGCCGCCGCGCCGAGATCAGCACGATCCACGGCTTCTGCGGCACGCTGCTGCGCCGGCACGGCCATCTGCTCGGCCTTGCGCCGGATTTCCGCATCATCGAGGACGACCGCGCCGCAGCCATGAAGAGCGCTGCGCTTGAAAAGGTGATGGAAGACAGCTATGAGCGCGCCGCGGCGTATCCCGGCTTCCTCGCGCTGGCCGACACGGTCGGCGCCGGACGGGACGACCGGCGGCTGTGCGAGCTGGTGCTGGAGCTGTATGATAAAATGCAGTGCCACGCCCGCCCGGAAAAATGGGCGGAGGACATGATCGAGCAGCTGCGCGCCCCCGCCGCCGACGCGGGGGAAACGGTCTGGGGCCGGGAGATCCTCGCCTCGCTCCAGGCCCGCGCCGACTACTGGGCCGACGAGATGGACCGCGTGAGCGCGTCCATGGCCGCCGAGGAGAAGATCCGCGCGGCCTACGGAAAGAGCGTCGGGGAGACGGCCGACGCGCTGCGGGAGCTCTCCCGCGCGCTGCGCGTGGGCTGGGACTGTGCGCGCGAGCGCCTGCCCGTTCCCTTCCCCAAGCTCAAGGTCCTGCGCAACAGCCCGAATCCCGCGCTTTCCGATTCCGTCAAGGCGCGGCGCGAGGCCTGCAAAACGGCCTGCAAGGGCATGGACAAGGCGCTCGCCGCTCCGTCGGAGACGATGCTGCGCGGCATGGCGCTGACGCACGACGCGATGGAGGCGCTGCTGCGCCTGACGCTGCGCTTCGACGCGCAGTACGCCCGGGACAAGCGCCGCCTGTCGCTTGTGGATTATTCCGATCTCGAGCATTTCGCGGCGCGGCTTCTGACGGATGAGAGCGGCGCGCCCACGCCGCTGGCCGCCGAGGTCGCCGCGCGCTATACCGAGGTCATGGTCGACGAATACCAGGACGTCAGCCGCGTGCAGGACACGATCTTCCGCGCGGTCTCGCGCGCCGAGAGCAACCTCTTCCTCGTCGGCGACGTCAAGCAGTCGATCTACCGCTTCCGCTTAGCCGACCCGGCCATCTTTACCGAAAAATACGATGCCTATGCCGACTATGAGACAGCCGGGGACGGCGCGCCGCGGCGCATCCTGCTGCGGGAAAATTTCCGCTCACGCCGCGAGATCCTCTCCGCGGCAAACGCGGTGTTTTCCGCCTGCATGTCGCGCAGTCTCGGCGACATCGACTATGACGAGGCGGCTGCGCTGAAATACGCCGCCCCCTACGAGGGCGAGAGCCGCAAGCCGGAGCTGCTGCTTTTAGCCGCACGCGCCTCTTCGGACGACGAGGAGACGCCCGCGCGCATCGAGCGAGAGGCCGAGCTTGCCGCGCACCGCATCGAACAGCTGATCCGCGACGGAACCATGGTCACGGTGGATGGCGTGCGGCGCGCGGCAAGCTGGGGCGACGTGGCGATCCTGCTGCGCTCGCCCGGCAGCGCGGGCGCGGCCTTCCGCAAGGCGCTGCTGCGCCGCGGCATCCCTGTGGCGGCCGCGCAGGGAGAGGAGTTTTTCTCCTCGCCGGAGATCACCGCGGTCACGAGCGTGCTTGCGATCCTCGACAACCCCCACCAGGATATCCCGCTGCTCGCGGCGCTGCGCTCGCCGTGCTTTGGCTATACGGCGGACGAGCTGTCCGCTCTCCGCGCCGCCGACCGCGACAGCGACCTGTACGGCGCGTTGTGCGCCCGCGCCGCGGCGGACGAAAAGACCCGCGCGGTACTGGAAAAGCTTTCCGCGCTGCGTGACGCGGCGCCGGACATAAGCTGCGCCGAGCTGGTCTGGCAGATCATCAGCGACTTTGATCTGCTGGCCGTGGCCTCCGCCATGGACGACGGCGAGCGGCGCCGCGGCAACCTGATGGAGCTCGTCTCGCTGTCCGAGACCTTTGAATCGACCGGCTACCGCGGGCTGCACCGCTTTGTGCTGTGGCTGCGTACGCTCGCGGAGAAGGGACGCGAGGTCGGCGCCGCCGCGCCGGGCGCGGGCGTCAGGATCCTCTCGGTGCACAAGTCCAAGGGTCTCGAGTTCCCGATCGTATTCCTCTGCGACCTCTCGCGCCGCTTCAATCTGCGCGACAGCGCCGCGCGCGTGCTCGTCCATCCGGAGCTCGGCCTCGGCGCCAAGGTGACCGATCTTGAGCGCCGCGTGGAGTATCCCACGCTCGCCCGCACGGCGATCGCCCGCCGGCTCCGGCGCGAAACGCTCTCCGAGGAGATGCGCCTTTTATATGTCGCGCTCACGCGCGCGAAGGAATATCTCTTCCTGACGGCAAGCGTCAAGGATCCCGAGGCAAAGCTCGAAAAGATCCGCAGCGGTCTCACGCTGCCGCCCTCGCCGGAGATCCTCTCCGACGCCTCGTGCCCGCTGGACTGGCTGCTGGCGGCGATTTTGGCCGACGCCGAGGAGCATCTCGCGCTCACCGTCTGTGAGGAGGAAAAGAATGCCGATGCCGCGCACGGCGAGGAAGAGCCCGCCGCCCCGGACCCGGATTTCCTCGCGCTGCTGCGCCGGAATCTGAGCTTTGTCTATCCGCATTCAGACGCCGTCTCGCTGCCGAGCAAGGTCACGGCGACCGAGCTGAAGGACCGTGCCGAGCCCGACGAGGACGCCGCGTATATCGCTCCGCACGCGCCGCGCAGCTTCCGTGTGCCGGACTTTGCGCGCGCGGAAAAGCCCCTGCGCGGGGCCGAGCGCGGCACCGCGACGCATCTGGTGCTGCAGTATATGGACTTTTCCTGCACCGAAAGCGAGGAGGCCGTGCGCACCGAGATCGAGCGCATGCGGCAAAAGCGCTTCCTCTCCGACCGCGAGGCCGAGGCCGTCGACGCGAAGGCGATCGCGGCGCTCTTCTCTTCGCCGCTGGGGCGGCGCATGCTCGGCGCGGAGAAGATCACGCGCGAATTCAAATTCTCGCTGCTCTGCCGCGCGGAGGAGGTCTTCGGCGCGGCCGGGGACGACGAGGTGCTGCTGCAGGGCGTGGTCGACTGCCTGCTCGAGGAGGGCGGCGAACTGACGGTCATCGACTATAAGACCGACGCCGTCCGCACCGAGGCGCAGATGCGCGAGCGCACGGCGCTCTATACCCCGCAGCTGCGCGCCTATGCCTCGGCCGTGGAGCGCATCTTCCGCAAACCGGTCCGGGAGTGCGTGCTCTATTTCCTCTCAATGGGCCGCGAAGCGCGTGTGGAGATCGGGTAACGCAGAACGACAAGTAAACGAGCCGCCCATTCGGGCGGCTCAAAATATTTTATTTTTCTCTGAACGAAAACGCCGCCGTCAATCGTGTTATATGTTGACGGCGCCTTCAAGCGCCGATAGAAAGGGGGATCCCGGAGAGATGCCAAGTACGCTGTCGCGTACGCGCAGAGATATGCGCGAGATCTATCAGGATCACTTGAAAACGGTATATCGTATCGCCTTTACCTATATGAAAAACACCTATGACGCCGAGGACGCCGTGCAGGAGACCTTTGTGCGGCTGATCCGGTCGGAGACGGGCTTTGCAGACCGCGAGCACGAAAAGGCATGGCTGATTGTCACGGTGTCGAACGTCTGCAAGGATATGCTCAAAAGCCGCAAGCGCACGGAGGTCAGTCTCGACGAGCAGAGCGGGCTCCCCGCCCCGGCGAGCGAACCGAACGCGGTGCTCGAGGCGATCCTCGCACTGCCGGATCTGTACAAGACGGCCGTGTATCTCTTTTACTGCGAGGGCTACACGGCGCGGGAGATCGCGGCGATGCTCGGGGAAAAGCCGAACACCGTCATGACGCATATCCGCCGCGCCCGCGGCCTTTTGAAGAAAAGTCTGGGAGGTGATTTCCATGCGTAACCGCGCCGTGATCGCCGCATACAGCGGCATCGACCTGGATGAAAAACAGGCGGAAATGCTCTGGCAGAGCATCGAGACGGAGAGCCGCCGTCCCCGCCGCGCGGAAACAACGGAGATACCGATGCCCGGCGGAAAGGGGCGCAGGCTTGCCCGCACGCTGCTGCTGGCCGCGGCGCTGACCGCGCTGCTGACGGCGGGCGCCTTTGCCGCCGAGTTTTTCGGCGCGAAGAGCGTGATCATCCCCCAAAGCGTCGGCGAACAGCAGTTCGGCCACCTCGACGACGAGGGGAACATCGTGGAAGAGGACAGCGAGAACAGCGCCGCACTCTCGATGACGACGGTCTATGAAGGCACGGAGGAGGTCATGGACTGGCAGGAGCGCGCAGCCGCGGCCATGGAGGAATGGGAGGCCTATCGCAGACCGCGCCTCGAGGCGCTTCGGGAGAGCGACAGCGCGGAATACCAGCGCGTGCAGAGCACGATGGGCTCCTTCGGCGATTACCCCTATTTCTACGGCGTGTGGGACGATGAGGGCGCGGCAAAGCTCCGCGAGATCGCGGACAACCACGGCCTGAAGCTGCGCGTGCTGCGGGAGAACAGGATCAAGATGGAAGGCGACTCCGACGAGGCCATGATGGAAGCGCTCTCGTCGCAGGTCTGCGACGGGCGGCTCTGCACCGCAGATCTTCGCGTCGACCACTATATGGTCTATGAGACCGGCGCGTTCCAGCTTTCGGCGGACGTAAAGCAGCCGGACGGCCGCCGGCTTGCCTTTTATCTATGTACGACGGCCTATGACGAGATGATCAGCGACTATACGGTCGGCGGGCTTGTCGTGCAGGACTTTACCGACCTTGTCACGCGGACGTACACCGCCGTCGACGGAACGGAGCTGACCGTGATGCAGAATGACCACCAGGCCTTTGCCTTTGCCTATCTCGACGACTATTATCTGACCATGAGCATGAACATCTCCGCCTGGCGGGACGAGCTGCCCGCGCCGGGAATGACGGCCGAGCAGATCAACGCCATCACGGAAAAGGATTTCTCGCTTGACGAGGAGGCTGTCAACGCCGCGCTCGACGCCTTTTGCTTCTCCGCGATCGGGAAGGGAGGCGCGGCATGAGGAAGAAAAGGCTTTTCTGTGCGCTGCTTGCGCTTTCGCTCGCGCTCGGCTGCTGCGGCTGCGGAAAGGGCAGGAGCGACCCGAATGACCTGCGCGCCGAAGCTGTACGCACGACGGCGGCGGAGAACGTGGATCGCTTTGTCGCGGAGAAGATCTCCGTCGACGGCTGGGGAGAGGACTTTTGCCTCATCGGCGGCGAGATCGTGTTTCTGCTGGGACAAAGCGAAAGCAAAACACTGTGCGCGATGGATACGGACGGCAGCGATCTCCGCACGCTGGCGCCGCTCGCCCCCTCCGCGCGCTTCCTCGCCGCCGGGGAGGACAGCACCGTTTGGATCATGGAGCTCGCTTTCGGCGAGGACAATACCGTGACGAAAAACGCCCTGCGCCAGTTTGACACAGCGGGGCGGGAGATAAAAACGATCTCGCTTCTGGACGTGCCCGGCGCGTGGTCGGCCTATGGCTTCGCGGTCGCTGACGGAACGGCCTGGATGGTCACATCCGACGGCGGCTGGCAGCTTGTCGGCGTGGATCTGAAGACCGGGAAGCAGACGCTCTCGCTTTCCGTCCCGGACGGAGCGGTGCTCGACCGTCTGCGCGACGGCACGGTGATCGTGAGCTTCAGCGAGCCGGAGGGCGTCACCTTCCGCCCGCTTGACGCCAAAAAGAAAACGCTTGGCGAGAGCGTGACGTTTCCGCTGCGCCTCTGGGGCTTTTACGACGGCAGCGGCGACTGGGATCTGTATCTCAACGACGGCACGAACGTCTATGGCTATGACCGCGCGGCGGGCACGACGAAAAAGCTCTTTAACTGGTCGGTCATGGGCATCCGCGGCGAGAAGCTCGCCGCGCTCGGCGACGGGGAATTCTTCTGCCTCTCGTCGGGCGAGGCGCGGGACTTTTACCGGCTCTCGCCCTATATCGCCCCGGAGGGCGACGGTCCGGTCACGGTGACGATCGCGGTCACCGACCGCGCTGCCTCGCTCGTGACCGAGCGCAAGGTCAACGCCTGGAACCAGACGCACCCGGAGCTGACGATCGAGATCGTGGACTATTCCGTCTACGGCGACGGGGACGGCTTTGCCGCCCAGACGCGCCTGATGGCGGACATCGTGGCGGGACAGGGGCCGGACATGTACGACTTTACCCCCGGCATCTATGGCCAGTTCGTCGACTCCACGGCGCTTGCCAAGGTCGGGCTGCTGGAAAACCTGATGCCGTATATTGAAGAGGACGAGACGATCCGCTGGGAGGATCTCTGCCTCAACGTGATCCAGGCGGCGCAGCTCGGCGGCGGGCTCTACGAGCTGCCGATCCATTATACCTTTGATACCGCCGTCGCCCCCTCCTCGACCGGCCTTACAGAAGGCGCAGGCTGGGAGGAGATCGACGCGGCCTATGCCGCGAGCGAGGGCAGCTTTCGCAATGAGATCAGCGACTATCAGCGCGACGGCGTCTGGTGGCTCAACGAGGCCGTCACGGTCTGCGGAGACAAGTTGGTGGACTGGGAAAAGAACACGTGCTATTTCGACAGCCCCTATTTCCTGCGCCTGCTCGAAACGGCCAAGCGCATCAACGGCGAAAAAGTCGACCTGGAGACGGATTTCGCGCCCTATCTCTGGCAGCACCAGCAGGCGGCGAACGCGATGCTGTACTGCGAGCAGTGCCAGGAGGTGGACTTCGTGGACGGGGAGGTGGCGCTCTACGGTGCGGATTTCAGCTATATCGGCTATCCGGAGGTCGGCAGCGCGCTGGTGCTGACCCAGAGCTTCGGTCTCTCGGCCGCCTCGGCGCACAAGCAGGCCTGTTGGCAGTTTTTACGCCAGTTCCTGCTGCCGGAGGAGAGCGGGTACGGCTTGCTGTTCGGCATCAACCGCAGCGACATGGAACACGCGCGCGACGAATGGAAATCCCGCCGTCCGCCCGAGGGCATGAGCCGGGAGGAGTGGGAGAGCCGCCGACCGACGCCGCTTTTTACGCTGGAAAACCTGTACGCGGGCATCGACAAGCTCTATGACGCCGTGACCTCCTGCCGCCGTCTCGGCCGGCAGGACAGCACGATCCTCGGCGTGATCGACGAGACCGTTCCCGCCTATTTCGACGGCGCACGCAGCGCCGAGGAGACGGCGGACATCATCCAGCAGAAGATCTCACTGTATCTCGCGGAGCTGGGATAAAAAAGTGCTTGCATTCCTGTCACCGCTGTGTTACAATCCACTTTGCGTCTTGTAACTATGCCTTTTGGCAAATCAAGACAGCCTTGATCAAGGAGAACAGACCCATGAAGGAAGGAATCCATCCGAAATACGAGCAGACCACGATCCGCTGCGCCTGCGGCGCCGTCATTGAGACCGGCTCCACCAAGAAGGACATCACGGTTGAAATCTGCTCCAAGTGCCACCCCTTCTACACCGGCAAGCAGAAGCTGGTCGACACCAGCGGCCGCGTTGACAAGTTCAACAAGAAGTACGGCATCAAGTAATTTCGATGTATAGAATAATCCCCTGTCGGACGCGACAGGGGATTATTCTTTTTTATATTGTTTTACGGTTTGCCGCGATGCCCGTCCCGGCTCTCGCCGTAAAGGCTCGCCCCGGCAGCGGGCGCGGCTGCACAAACGGCGGCCTTGCTTCATCCGCGCACGGGCGGCGCAAGACCGCCGTTCCTGTCGGACGCGACAGGGGATTATTCTTTTTTTATATTGTTTTACGGTTTGCCGCGATGCCCGTCCCGGGGCTCGCCGTAAAGACTCGCCCCGGCAGCGGGCGCGGCTGCACAAACGGCGGCTTTGCTTCCTCCGCCCCCGGCGGCGCAAAGCCGCCGTTCCTCTCGGACGCGACAGGGGATTATTCTTTTTTTATAATGTTTTCCGGTTTGCCGCGAGGCGCCTGCGGAGAACACTTCAAATAACGAAATCAATAGGCAGACTTTACAAAGATTTAACATCTGTTTTGTCAATAGCTACAAAGACGCATGCGGAAGGGGCTGCAAGGTTTGACATTTATGCCACAAAGAAGTAATATCTGTGTATTAAGAATCCGCCTGTGACGGCGGACACTTAAAAAACAAATTGGAGGCAAGAAAAATGAAAAAAGCATTAGCATTGCTCCTGGCCCTGGCCATGATCTTTGCTCTGGCCGCCTGCGGCCAGCAGGCTGCTCCGGCTCCCGCGGCCGAGAAGCCCGCTGAGGAAGCCGCTCCCGCCGAGGAAGCCGCCCCCGCCGAGGAAGCCGCTCCTGCCGAGGACGAGAACCTCACCGAGGTCCAGAAGATCATCAAGCAGGCCGAAGGCATGACCATGGAAGAGCTGGCCCGCAAGGCCATTGAAGAGTCCAACGGCCAGACGCTCTACGGCGTGGGCAACTCCAGCCGCGGCAAGAGCGCGCTGCCCCTCTTCATCGAGTACCTGCAGAGCCTTGATCCCAGCTACACGCTCGAGTTCGACTGGCAGCAGCCGAAGAACAACAAGATCTTCGACCAGCTGACCGCCAACTCCACCAAGGGCACCGGCACCTTCGCCGTGACCCTGATCCAGGACGGCAACCAGATCGAGAGCAAGATGGTCCAGACCGGTATCCTTGACACCTTCATCCCGAAGGAGTGGGCCGAGGCCAACGGCGTTGACGCCGCTACCTACGAGGGCTATCTCCCCCTGCAGACCCTGAACAAGGTCTTCATGTTCAACTGCGTGGGCGACAAGACCTATGACAACGTTTGGGACTTCGTCGCTGAAGGCGAGCATGGCCAGTTCATGGACATCGACTCCGAGATCGTCGGCAAGAACTTCCTGTACATGCTGACCGCGCCTCAGTACGCCGGCTGGCTCAAGGAAGCCTTCGACAAGCTCCCCGCTGAGGAGCAGGCTTACTTCCAGCCCACCATCAACGAGCTCAAGGGCGATGCCGAGGATCTCGGCCTTGACGCCAACGGCGCCTACGCTCTTGCGTGGATCAAGCTCTGGGTCGGCAGCTACAACGCCCAGACCGACGACGGCCCGATCTGCAAGAACCTGACCGACAAGTCCGCTGTCGATCAGTTCGGCCTGCTGGTTTACTCCAAGCTCCGCTCCATCGAGGAGACTGCGTCCGCTTCCGTCAACAACGTCAAGGTCGCGGCCTATGAGGACGGCTATGAGGGCATCGGCGGCTACGGCTACTGCCACTACATGTTCGTTCCCGACAACAGCCCGCTGCCCTGGACCGCCTGCGCGTTCATCCACTCCAAGGGCGGCTATGACGAGGCCGGCGAGATCGTGTTCCCGAACAAGAACGACCGCGGCTACGACTGGTGGACCACCACCGGCAAGCTGGTTCTCGAGGATCCGGAATACTGCGCTGACGCCGCCTTCACCGTCGGCAGCTGGATCGAAATGCTCGACAAGTACAGCGCCGGCTGATAAACAAGCGACCGCAACTGCACCTGCGTAAAAAGCAGGCAGGCGCCTCGCCTCCGGGTGCGTTTCCGCGCATTCGGAGGCGCTTTGTATCCGGCGGGCGGGAGAGATCCGGCCGCTCTGAGCGCCGTGCTCTCTTTCACCGGCCTTCGTTACAGGAAGGAGAAACACCATGAGCAACTCTGCGACCCTTGTGGCAAGTCCGGCCACGATCGCATGGAACAAGGTCAAAACCTTCTTTTCCAAGCCCTATAACGTGATCCTGCTCCTGCTGGGCATCGTGCTGACGGTGACTACCGTCGCGCCGATCATCGCCATCGTGCAGGACACGTTCAAGATCCACGCCGGCACGATCGACGCCCATCTGACCAAGCAGACCAGCGGCTGGACCATCGTCAACTATACCGACCTCTTCACCAGCAAGCTGGCCAGGACCAACCTGTGGAAACCGCTTTGGAACACGGTGCTTCTCTCCGTGGGCACCTGTGTGGTCTCCATTCTCTATGGCGGCATCTTCGCCTTTCTCATCACCCGCACGAACCTGGCCTGGAGACAGTATTTGAGCTCCATTTTCATCTTCCCCTACATCATGCCGCAGTGGACCCTTGCGGTCGTGTGGCAGAATCTGTTTTATTCCACGAAAATTACCGGCACATCCGACGGATTGCTGGCGTCCCTGTTCCATATATATATGCCCAAATGGTTCTGCCAGGGCCTGTTCCCCAGCCTGATGGTCCTCGGCCTGCACTATGCGCCGTTTGCGTATATCCTCATCGGCGGCATCTTCCGCAACATGGATGCGAACCTTGAAGAGGCGGCGACGATCCTTGACACGCCCAAGCACCGCATCATGTTCCGCATCACGCTTCCGATGGTCAAGCCCGCCATCCTCTCGACGATCCTGCTCGTGTTCGGCAGCGCCATGGGCTCCTACCCGGTGCCGCACTACATGCAGCTGACCACGCTCTCGACCAAGTACGTTTCGATGAACTCGAAGTACACCGGCGAGGCGAGCATCCTGGCCATCATCATGATGGTGTTCGGCATCGCGATCATGCTGCTCAACCAGCTCTCGCTGACCAGCCGCAAGAGCTACACCACCGTCACCGGCAAGTCCGGCCAGATCTCCAAGATCAACCTGGGGGCGGCGAAATACATCATCGCGATCATCCTCGTCATCCTGACCTTCTTCACGAGTATCTTCCCGATTATCTCCTTTGCCTTTGAGACCTTCCTGCCGAACCCCGGCGACTACTCGTTCCTCTACACCGGGGACACCAGCAACCTGACGACCAAGTGGTGGCTGACGAACGAAAACGTCACCGAGCAGGGCATGTATGGTCAGAAGGGCATCCTCTACAACGCCGAGATCTGGAAGGCCTTCCGCGGCACGCTGTGGGTCAGCGTCTGCTGCGCCTTGGTGGCCGGCACGATCGGCACGCTTGTCGGCTACGCCGTGGCCAAGCAGAGACGCAGCAAATGGGCAAACTACGTCAACTCCGTCGCCTTCCTGCCGTATCTGATGCCGTCCATCGCCGTCGGCGCGGCGCTGTTCGTACTCTTTTCCAGCGAATCGGTCAAGCTGTACAACACCTACACCGGCCTGATCGTCGCCGGTACGATCAAGTATATCCCCTTCGCAAGCCGCTCGTCGCTCAACTCGATGCTGCAGCTTTCGGGCGAGATCGAGGAGGCGGCGATCATCCAGAATGTCCCGTGGATCCGCCGCATGACCCGCATCATCATTCCGATCCAGAAATCGTCGATCATCAGCGGCTATCTGCTGCCGTTCATGACCTGCCTGCGTGAGTTGAGTCTGTTCATGCTCCTCTGCGGACAGAGCAAGATCCTCTCGACGATGCTGGACTATTTCGATGAAATGGGTCTGTACGCGTTCTCCAGCGGCATCAACCTGCTGCTGATCATCACGATCCTGGTATTCAACTCAATCGTCAACAAAGTCACGGGTGCGAGCCTCGACAAGGGAATAGGAGGATAACGAAATGCCGGAAATCAAATTGGAACATATCACCAAACGGTGGAAAAACTTTTACGCTGTCGATGATCTGAACCTGACCATCGACAACAACGCCTTCGTCACGCTGCTGGGCCCCTCCGGTTGCGGCAAAACCACGACCCTTCGCATGATCGCCGGCCTCGAGACGCCGACCAGCGGCCGCATCACCATCGGCGACCGCGTCGTGTACGACAGCGCGCTTGGCATCAACATCCCCGCCAACAAGCGCAAGGTGGGCTTCCTGTTCCAGAACTACGCGCTTTGGCCGAACATGACGGTGTATGAAAACATCTCCTTCGGACTTTCCAACATCAAGGAGTCCATGCCCAAGATCAATTTCGAGGCCAAGAACAACGCCCGCCTCGCCGAGATCCTTGGCAATCCCGCCGACGTCCGTCGCGTGATCGAGGAATGCCGCGACAAGAAGGGCAAGCTCGACGAGAAAAAGGCCATCATCAAGCTGATCGACGAGTACACGATCTCCCAGTACACGGCGAAAAAGCTCTTCGCTTATCATCTCGAGGACGGCAAGGACGTCTCGGCCGAGGCCGCGTCTCTTGCCAAGAAGGCTGCGGACGCCGTCGCCGCAAACGGACTGAACGAGAACTATGAGTACGTCAAGGAAGGCAAGGTCGTCGAAGAGGTGCGCAAGCTCACCAAGGAGGAGATCGACCTCTCGGTGCGCCGCGTCAGCCGCATCGTCAAGATCAGCATGTTCATGGACCGCTATCCGGCAGAGCTCTCCGGCGGCCAGCAGCAGCGCGTAGCCATCGCCCGCACCCTGGCTCCGGAGCCGACCGTCCTGTTCATGGACGAGCCGCTCAGCAACCTCGACGCCAAGCTGCGTCTCGAGATGCGTTATGAGCTGCAGCGTCTGCACGTCGAAACCGGCTCTACCTTCGTCTACGTCACGCACGACCAGATGGAGGCCATGACCCTCGCCACGCAGATCTGCCTGATCAACAACGGCGTCCTGCAGCAGTATGAGGCTCCGCTGAAGGTCTATGCGCGCCCGAACAACCTCTTTGTCGCCGACTTCGTCGGCAACCCCTCGATCAACTTCATCGAGGCGAAGGGAGCGCAGGAGGCGGACGGCGCCATCGCGCTTTCCTTCCTCGGCGGCCTGAAGGCCAAATTCCTCAGCGCCGAGGGCGTGGATCTCAAGAAGTGGTTTGCCGACCGCGACGCCGCCGTCGAGGCAGACGCCGCCGCGCTGCGAGAGGCCGCCAAGCAGAAAGGCTATGTCGAAAAGGGCAACAAGGACGAGACCTTCAAATATCACATCGCCAAGGTCAACGACGAGGACGACGCGCTTCAGGAAGAGCCCGTGCTGACGAACGAGGACTTTGTGCTCGGCGTCCGCCCCGAATTTATCGAGATCGACCCGAACGGCGCGATCGAGGGCGAGATCTACGGCGCGATGCCCACCGGCATGGAGTCGACGATCAAGGTCCGCGTGGGCGAGTTCCTGCTTACAGGCGTGGTCTTCGGCAGCACGCTCTTCAAGATCGGCGAGAAGATCCGCTTCAACATCGACGGCGACAAGATCATGCTCTTCGACCGCAAGGGCGGCAAGTGCATCTCCCTCGGCAGCCTGAAGTTCTGATGCTGCCTCTGCATGATCAAAAACATCGTTTTCGATATGGGCCAGGTCCTTCTCCGCTTTGAGCCGGCGTATTTTATCGAGCGCGTCGGCGCCGCGGAGGAGGACAAAGCCCTCCTGCTGCGCGAGGTGTATCAGTCTCTCGAGTGGGCGCGGATGGACCGCGGCTCGATGACGGAGGCTGAGGCGGCCGAGAGCATGTGCCGCCGTCTGCCTGCGCGTCTGCACGAGACGGTGCACGCGCTCGTCGACCGCTGGGATCGCCCGATCCTGCCGATCGAGGGCATGGAGGAGCTGATCGCAGAGCTCAAGGAAAAGGGCTACGGGATCTATCTGCTCTCCAACGCGTCGTACCGCCAGCACGAATACTGGCCACGTGTCCCGGCCAGCCGCTGGTTTGACGGCACGCTCATCTCCGCGGACGTGGGGCTCGTCAAGCCGCAGCCGGAGATCTACCGTCTGCTGTGCGAGACCTTTTCTCTCGATCCGGACGAGTGCGTCTTCATTGACGACGCGATCAACAACGCCGAGGGCGCTTATCTCTGCGGGATGCACCCGATCGTTTTTCACAATGACGTTGCCGAGCTGCGCCAAAAGCTGCGCAAAGAAGGCGTCCCGGTATAACAAAACGGACCATTCGGTTTTCCGAATGGTCCGTTTTGTTATACAGTTTCCAGTATCTAGTGTCTAGCTTCCAGTACTCCGGAACGAAAGATGCAATCAACCATCGACACCGTATGCCAGACACAAGAAACTAGAATCTAGAAACTAGCCGCTACGACAGGTTCCCCGTGGCGTACATCACGGCGGTCGTCGCGACGACCGGCGCCGTCTCGCAGCGGAGGATCCGCTCGCCCATCGAGCAGATGTGCAGCCCCACGATGCGCGCGAGGTCCGCCTCAAAGGGGGCGAAGCCGCCCTCGGGCCCGGTGATCAGCGCAACGGTTTTGGCCGTCTTGTTTGCTTCCAGCACGGCGTCGAGCCCCTCGCGCTCGCCCGTCTCATACAGGAAGAGCTTCAACTCCTTCTGGTTGGCGATGTTCAGCGCGTCGGCGAACTCGCCCGCCCAGCTGACGGAAGGGATGATGCCGCGGCCTGACTGCTTGGCGGCCTCCTCGGCGATGCGCTGCCAGCGCTCGAGCTTTTTCTCCGGCGTCTCGGGGCGCGCGACGCAGCGCTCACAGTTGAAAAACGCGATCTCGTTCGCGCCGGCCTCGACGCATTTCTGGATGATATAGTCGGTACGGTCGCCCTTCGGCAGCCCGCACAGCACCGTCACGGCGACCGAGGGCTCGGCCGGGCAGGGGACGACCTCGATCACCTCGGCCTCGACCTGCTCGGGATCGGCGCTGACGAGGCGGCATTTATAATCCGTGCCCTGCGCGTCGCAGATGATCAGATCCTCGCCGGGGCGCAGACGCAGCACGCGCACATGCTCGGCGTCACGGCCGCGGATGATGGCCATTCCGCCCTTGATGTTCGTTCCGGCCATAAAAAATCTCGGCATGGTCAAAGCCCTCCGTTTTCGTAAACTTTCTATTCATTCATTATGGCACAAAAAGCACCTCTTTGCAAGAGCGCGCATACAATGCTCCGGCGGATGCTTTCGCCGGAGGAGGGGAGAGAAATGAAACAGGAAAAGCCCTTTGCCGGGCTCGAGACGGTGTGGAAGCGCGTGGAGCAAAGCCGCAAAGGCGCGCAGGGCTCGGCCGCGCTCAAGCCGCGGCTTGACCCGTCACGGCGCACCGATCGCTTCGCGCCGCGCTTTCGTTAGGGCGAGGTGTTATTTCTTCAGCCGTCCGGGGCTGATGCCGAAGACGGCGGTAAAGGCGCGGTGAAAGGCCGAATAGTCGGCAAAGCCGCACTCCTCGGCGGCGCGCGCG
>ONSW01000012.1:0-16328 GCA_900320595.1 uncultured Eubacteriales bacterium
CTTGTCGCGCGCCTGGCTCTTGGTCGAGATCACGACCTGATCCCGTACGTCTTCCAAGGCGAGACCGAGCTTTTCCTCGCTGTCGGTATAGGCGTTGGCTGTGTCGAAATAGCGGATGCCGCCCTCGTAGGCCGCGCGGATCAGCTTTACGCCGTAATCCATGTCGCAGCGCTGTACGGGCAGACAGCCCATCGCGGTTTTGGTGACGGTAAGTCCGGTCGAGCCGAGCGGTATTTTTTTCATGCGATGATCCCCTCTCTTTTTTTCTTGATTATAACAAAACCGGCTGCGGCTGTAAAGCGATATGATCCGTTCCGCGGCGTTGACAATCCCTGGGAGAAGCTTTATAATCATGAACATGAATAAGACGGGAGCCGTCGGAAATCTGTGTTCTGTATAATCTGTACAAGGGAGTGGGGACTGTGAGAGCGTTCCTTATCAGCATCTGCGACGTTGCGGTGTGGCCGATCGCCGCATTCGAGCTGGCGATCATGCTTTTGGCTCTGAAAGGGAGCGAGAGGGGGAAAAAGCCCCTCCATCTGTTCACCGCCCTCGTCGCCTTCGGGCTCTTTTATGACGCGCTGATCATCGCGCTCGGCTGGCTTCTCGATGACGGTGCTCGCTTTTTCCTCAGCCGCCTGCGGTTCGTGTTTCACGGCGCGCTGACCCCCCTGCTCTTCCCCATCTGCGCGTACGCGCTGGACTTCAACAGAAAGTGGAAGACGGTCGTCTGGATCGTTACGGGCGTCCTGATCGCACTGGGCGTTGCCGGGGGCTTCGCCATAAGGCTTAGTTTGAACATTTTCCCGATAGACATCATTCGCTACATTTCCGACGAGGATACGCCCGGCTGGGCCAACGCCGTCAGCAGCATTCTTTCCTTCGGCACGGTGGTCCCGCTGATTGTCGCGGGCGTGATCGTGTGGATCAGACAAAAGACCCCGGCGCTTTTTCTTGCGGGCTTTCTGATGTTCGCGTTTTCCGCGCTGGGCCCTGCCACGGGCAATACCGACCTCATTTTCTTCATCAGCATGTTCGGAGAAGTGTGCATGGCGCTCTTCTTCCTCCTCTACGCAAAGCAAAAAGAGAATTAAAATACACCGACAAGAAAGGACAGCAAGAACATGAGCAGCTTCAAAGACCTCCGCATCGTAGACAACTTCTACCAGACCAGCTCATACATCCCGATGCCCACCGTCATGCTCTCGACGCTGGCTGAGGACGGCAGCACCTCCGTCGGCTCGTATTCGCTCTGCTTCCCGTACTATATCGCGGGCAAGGGCTATTACGCCATGATCCTGGAGGCGCGCAACTCCTCCAACACCGCCCAGCATCTGCTCGCCGGCCGCAAGCAGGTCGCCATCAACTTCATGCCCGAGGGACGCGGCTATCACAAGAAGATCGTCGCCCAGGGCTGGCCCGGCGACACCCCGGCCGAGAAGATGAAGAACTTCGGCTTTACGCTTGAGGACGGTCTGTGCATCGCCGCCGATCCCTCCACGCCGCGCCCGAAGGTGGTCGCCGAGGCCTATCAGGTCTTTGAGTGCACCTGGATGAGCGACCTCGAGAACGCCGATGAGGACATCGGCCGCCAGCTTGTCGACGGCTGCTATCCGCCTCCCTACAAAAACTTCAACGGCATCACCAGCCAGTACGGCGCCCACTTCATCCTGCGCATCGACAAGGTGCTGATGAAGCCGAAGTTCTATGACAACATCATCAACGGCGTCAAGGGCCGCCTGTGGCCGAACGTCCTGATCTGCCACGGCTACCGCGACAGCAAGAACTTCTGGTTTGCCAAGACCCCGCGTCTGGTGCCGGAGCTGCTGCCGATCCGCAACGCTACGCTCTCGTCCGTCCGCTATGCGGCCGACCGCACCGATCCCGACGTCCACTTCACCGACGACGCGCTCGAGATGCTGCTCAACGTCCCGCGCATCTTCCTGCCGACGGTGCTCAAGGGCTGCGTCGCCTGGGCCAAGGAGCACGGCGTCACCGAGGTCACGGCTGTCGAAATGAAGATCATCAACGACAAGCGTTCAAAGGAAAAGGGCAAGGGCTGAGAAGAAGCAGACCAATAGAGAATAGGGGAGAAGACAATCATGTATGAGTTTTCCGTTCTCATGGCGCTTACGGACTATATCCCCGTGCTCCTCTTCGGCGTCGCCGCCGTACTGATGCAGCGCGACTTTTACAACAAGATGCCGAAATACGCCTTCGCCTGCTTCGCCGCGGGCTGCGTCAACGTCTTCCTCGCCGGCTTTCTCAAGGCCACGTGGAAGCTGCTGTACGCCGCGGGTGTCTGCGATTTTCATGTGCTCAACACGATGTTCCTGCCGGTCCAGTCCATCGGTCTGCTGCTGACGGGCTTCGGGCTGATCCTGATGCTGACGGCGCGGAAAAAGGCGGCGCTCGCCGTCGCACCGCCCGTCTTCGCCGGGACCTTCGTGTTCATCGCGATGATGGTCGCGGGACTTGGCGCGATGTGCGCCTCGCTTGGCGTTGTCGCGGCGAAAATGAAGAAAAAAGGCCTGATCGCCGTCTTTTTCCTCACCTTCCTGTGCTATATGGCCATGGGCTATCTCGCCTCGCGCGACGGCAGCTCAGCCGCCATGAACTGGATCGAGCAGGGCGTCAACACCCTCGGCCAGGCGCTGCTGCTCTTCGGCGTGATAAGACTGCACCGCGCCGGTCTGCGGGACTTCAGCTTATCCTGATCTTCCAAACCAAAAAGAACACCCGATCCGTGAGGATCGGGTGTTCTTTTTGGTTATACCGTTACAGCATTTTCTTCTGCATCCGCTTCGGATTCAAGAGATCCTGCTTCAGTCGGGGAGGCTTCGGCCTCGGCCGGCTCGACATCGAGATCCTCCGTTTCAGCTTCCGCCTCGGAACCACTGACCGCATTCTCTTCGGCCACGGCGCCTTCCGCTTCCGCAACCGGAGCTTCGGCCGGTGGTTCCGATCCCTCGGGCGGGACGGATCCGTCCTGCGCGGCTTCGTCTGCGCTCTCCGGACCTTCCGCATCGACTTCCGCAGCCGCTTTGACGGCGCGGCGTTTTTTGCGCAGCCGCAGCAGCAGAAGGACAAGAAGCGCCAGCAGGATGACCAGAAGAAGCGCTCCCGACAGCAGCACGGCCGGATCCCAGTTGCCGACCAGCACGCAGAAGCAGACTTCCGAGCCGGAGGCGTCAAAGACGAGATAGCTTCCGTCGATCTGATAGTCGTGCATTTCAAGCCCGTTCTCTCCGTGTACGCACAAAACGGGCTCGCCCTCGTGCCATGCGCGTTCGGGGAGCAGATAGTGGACGGAATGGGATTCAAGATCGGCCGCGCGGCTTGCAATGTCGACGCGCAGCGCCTCGCACAGCCGGTAATGCTGCGCCGGGACGATCGCATCGCTCCAGTCGCTGACGGAGATGGAAGAGCCTGGCTCGAAGAGTCCCTCGATGATCACGACCGAAAGCGGCGAGCCCTCGCGGACATAGTCGGCGGAGAGACCGGTCAGACGGTCGAGATAGATCGCGTCGACCACGGTCGAGGCGGTGAGGTTCTCGAGCTCGGTATCAGGCCAGAGACCGCTGTAACCGCTGATCTCAGGCACGGGCGGGATGTCCTCCGGCGCAACGCTGCCGCCGTAGGGAACGGAGAGCTCCGCCACGATAAGCCCCTCGGCCCGGAACGTGACGCGCAGCGAGCGGAAGCGCTCGGGCAGGTTCTCCATAGCGTACAGCTCGCGGTAGCTGACGGGCTCGGCGGCCTCGTCATAACTGATGCCGTCGACCCCGCCGAGGGTATCGCTGACAAAACTGTTGTGATAGATGAACAGATCCTCGTCCTCGCCGTCTGCCCAGCCGCAGATTGCGCCGCTGCAGGCGATCGATTCGTCCATCTCCACGATCGAGCTGCAGGAGACGACGCGCTTGCCCTGGCCGGAGATGCCGCCTACGTATTCGCTGCCGTCAAGCGCGCACATGGCGTAGCTGTCCGCCACGATGGACTTCGACCGGCCCACGATGCCGCCGACGTATTCGCCGCCGGCAATGACGTCGCCGTAATTTTCAGACGAGGAGATCACGCCGAGCTCCGCCAGACCGCAGATGCCGCCGTTGTAGTCTTTCTTGGCGGTGACGGCGCCGTTGTTGACGCACTTGCGGACGACGCAGCGGGCAAAGTAGGAGTCTGTGGAGATCTGAACGGTATCGGTAATGCTGGCCGACAGGATGCCCTCCATGTCGAACTCTGCCTCCACGCCCATCGAGCCGGTGATGCCGCCGATGTTCGTGTCGCCGTTGACCGCACCGTTGTTGGCGCAGGAGAGGACCTTGCCGTTCATGTCCTCGTCGGTGTCGAGATCGGAAATGTCCTCCATCACGCGCAGCTGCATGTTGCCGGAGAGCGCGTTGGTGAACATGGTCAGAATGTTGCTGGTATGGGCGTTGACGCTCTTCATGTCGCCGGCCAGACCGGAGAGCGTGTTGTGGATCGTCCGCCCCATGTTGTTCAGACCTGCGGAGAGCGAGGCGAATTCCGCCCGCATGCGGGCATTTTCCGCCTCCAGCGCAGCGAGTTCTGCCTCGCGCTGCTCGTTGAGCAGGTCGAGACGGTGGATCAGGTCCGCGCCGCCGTCCGCAGCCAGACCGCTGCCGGCGTTGATGAGCGCTTCCTGGTCGGCGTCTGTAACATTCCCGTTCGCAATGTCACTGATCGTGTCGTCACCAAGCGAGCCCGCGGCGTCGCCAACCGCGCTGCCGGCGCCGGAGGCGGCGTCGTTGAAATCTTCGCGGTGCTCCTGTTTTTCCCGTGCTTCTGCGGCGCCGGAGCCGTTGTCAATGGCCTTGGCGGTATAATGACTGGCAATGTTCGTACCGCTGTCGGACACCTGACGGGCGGAAGAGCCCAGACTTTCGGAAGCTGCACTCATGTTGCCCATGGCTGCATTCATGGCTGACTGCAGCGCCTCGATCTCGTCAACAAGGCTTGCCGAATCGTCCAGAATCAGATAGGGCTCCATCTGACCGACGATGCCGCCGACATCCTTCCGGCCGAAGACCGTGCCGTTGTTGACGCACTGCGAGAGATAGCCGGACTGCCTGCCGGCGATGCCGCCGACGTTGTATCCGTAGTGCTGATAGCCGACCGTTCCCTCGTTGGTGCAGGCGTCCACCAGCCCCAGGCTGATGCCCACGATGCCGCCAATGTCAGAGACGGTGTCCTTATCCTCAGCAGAGACGAGATTGATGCCGATGATGTCATGGATGTCGAGCGATTCGATGTCGATCGCCTCGTCACGCACCTCGATGTTGACCTCGGCACGGTTGGTACACGTGCGGATCGTCCCCTCGCTGTATCCGGCTATGCCGCCGGCAAAGTGCTTGCCGCTGATGCTGCCGGCGGATTCGCAGCGCGTGATGACACCCAGATTTTCGCCCACGATACCGCCGACGGAGATCAGTCCGGTCACGGTGCCGGAGAAGCTGCAGCCCGTCACGGTGCCGCGGCTGGTGCCGACGATGCCGCCCACGCTGCTTTGACTGCCGTCGGGCGTGATCGAACCGGAAACCTGCAGATCCACGATCCGTCCGCCCTCTTCCAGATAGCGGAACAGGCCCTGGTGAGAGCCGTTGGAGCCGCAGGAAAAGTTTTTGATCGTATGGCCGTTGCCGAAGAAGGTGCCGGAGAAGGAGGGAACGGGCATGATGGCGCGCCCGCCGAAGTCGATATCCCCGGTCAGATTCACACTCAGGCCGATCGACCAGGCGCTGCTGCGGCAGTTGAGGGAAAAGTCCCGGAACTCCTCGGCGGAGGAGATCGAGATGATCTTGCCCTCGTTCTCGCCGGCCGAGCCGTCGGCGTTGCCGATGATAAGCTGGCCATCGGTGGAGGGCGTTTCTTCGACGGTCTCTTCCTCCTCGGCCGGAGCGGGATCATCCGCAAAGGCGGCCGTGGGAAGAAGTGAGAGCAGCACCGTCAAAACACATACAAGCGCCAGAAGGGCGGAGAGAGAATGCTTGTTTCTTTTCATGATTCGGATTCCTCCTCTCCCGACGGGAAAGAGCCATCGGGGGGCTCTTCCGTCGTGACGGTGTCGATGTCCATATGTACGTTCAGCTCGCCGTCGAAGCGGCCGCGGATCTCGGCGTCGATAAAGCCGTTGACATAGCCGCGGACATGGCCGTCAAGACGGATCGCACCTGCGTGGGCGAACAGGATGCCGCGCTGGGTGGTAAAGCTGGTTTTGCTGATCACGCCGTCGCCGAGCAGCAGGATCTGCGGCAGGACGCAGGTGACGAGCAGCATCGAGATCAGCGTGCCTTTGCCGAGGTAAACGCCGATGGCGGAGATCGTCTCGTTCGAGGCAACCAGTGCGATCACAACGCCCGCGGCGGCCATCATCGTGCCGGAGGTCACGATCGTCGGGAAAGCCTTGTTCAGCGCGTCGGTAATGGCTTCTTTCGGCTCCATATGCCGGCGCGATTCGAGATAGCGGTCGGAGATCACGATGGCATAGTCAATGTTGGCGCCCATCTGGATGGCGCTGATGATGAGGTAGGTCAGGAAAAACAGATTCTTGTGCTGCAGATACGGCGAGGAGAAGTTGATCAGGATACTGCCCTGAATCACGACGATCAGCAGCAGCGGCAGACCCACGGAATGGAAGGTGAAGATCAAAATCAGCGTGACGAACACGATCTCCAGGATCGTGATAACGGTGTTGTCGTTTTCAAACGAGCTCTTGAGATCGCTGCAGCTCGTCGTATCGCCGATCACAAAGTTTTCGTCGTAATAGCGCGCCGCGATCCCGCGCAGGGCGCTTAAGTACTCATAGCTCTCGTCCTCTTCGGAAGGAACGTCGGAATCGATGACAATGCGGCTCCAGTCGTCACTTAAAAGCTGCAGCTTGCCGTCGTCGAGTTCCTCTTTCATGTCGTCGATCTTGTCCTGGGTCTCCTGGTCGAGATTGAGCGTCACGTTGTCCTTGCTCTCAAGGAGATAGTCAAAAATGTCGAGCAGCGCGATGCGGTAGCTGTCCATGCCGGTAACGGCCTTGCCGTACTCGTTGTGCTCGAGAGCATAGCTGCCGTAGGCAAGCTCCGCGATCTCAATGTCGATGTCCATCAGCTCGGCAAACTGGCGGGGCGTGACCTCATCGAGCAGCTTGTAGCCGTCGATGGCGTCGATGTCGGAAAGCCCGGTGACGGAGAGCGTGTGGCGCAGATCCTTGATCTCGGAGACGATCTCCTTTTCGCTGTCGTTGTCGCCGGCGGGGATGATCATGGCAAAGGTGTTGGGCGTGCCGAAGGTCGAGCGGATCTTCTCCTTGGCCAGCTGGATGTCGTTTTTGCGGATCGATTCGACGCTGTACTGGTCATAGACGTAATGCGCGTGGCTCGAGCAGAAATAGGCGCCAATGAGCAGCGCGGCGAAGAGGAAGGGGATGACCTTGCGCGTTTTATAGGCAAAGGCGCCGAGAAACGGCACATCCGGCAGGAATTTGCGGTGGGCCGTCCGGTTGATCAGCCCCGAGAACATCACCAGCAGCCCCGGCATCAGACAGAACACCGAGAAAAGGCTGATGAGCACGGCCTTGATCAGCACAAAGCCCATGTCCGCGCCGAGCCGGTACTGCATAAACGTCAGCGCGAGCAGACCGGAGATCGTGGTCAGACTGCTGCCGGCGATCTCGGGGATGGCCTTGCTCAGCGCGGCGATGGCCGCCTCGCGCGGCGCCTTATCCGCCTGCTCCTCGGTAAAGCGGTGGCAGAGGATGATGGCATAGTCGATCGCGAGCGCCAGCTGCAGCACGAGCGCGATCGAGTCGGTCACAAAGGAGATCTCGCCCATGAGGAAGTTCGTGCCCATGTTCAGCAGCGCCGCCGCGCCAAAGGTCAGCAGCAGCACCGGGATCTCGCCGTAGGTGCGGGAGGTGAGCAGCAGCACGAGAATGATGATGACAAAGGCGATGATGTCGACGATGACCATCTCGCTGTCGATGATCACCTTCAGCGGATTGCCGACCTTGGTGTTGACATACAGATCATATGCCGACAAACGCTCTTCGATCTCATCGAGCGCCGCCTTGCTGGCGCTGTCGTCTCCGGCGCCGGTAAAGGTCACGTCAAAGAGCGCGGAGAGCTCCTTGTAGTGGTCGGCGCTGTCGTCGAATTCCACCTCTTTCACGTTCTCGACCGAAGCGATCTCGTCGGAAAGAGCTTTGGCCTGCTCGAGCGAGATGTTGCGCACGACGATCTGCGCCGTGTCATAGGTGACGAACTCCCGATCCATGATATCGAGCCCGAGCCGGGTCTCGGTATCGGCGGGAAGGAAGTGCTCGAGACTGTCGTTCGTCACAACAAGCGTGCTCGTATACACGCTCACAAGTGCAAGGACGATGAACACGATCAGGATCAGCCTTCGCCTGTCGACGATGTACTGCGCGACGCGCGTCATCAGACTTTTCTTACTTTCCATTTATACAAACGTCCTTTTTTGCTGCTTTGGTCGTTTACACAACCAAATAATTATTATAAAGTATCAGAATCATTTTTCCAATAGGTGATATTTTTTTGACAAGGCGGCTTTTCCCGCTAAGCCTGTCGCCGGGAAACAAAAGCGGAAACAGGTGCGACAGGCCGGCTTTCCTAGATCGAACCGCATGAGACCGCGACGAGGATGACGAATAAAAAAGGAAGAGGCCCTGCCCCTTCTTTTTTTTGATTTTCCTCTTGATTTTTCCCGCCTTTCAGGTACAATAATGCGTGTTTGGATCACTATACTCTATGGGAGGAATAACTACATGACTTATGAAATAGATATTGCCGGCCTCAAGCGGGATCTCCCGATCTGCAAGGTCACGGACGATCTGTATATCGGCGCCTTCGTCATGTTCGGCGACGTCGAACTGACGGTCCACTGCGCCACCGAGCTTTTAAAGCGCGCGCCGGAGTATGACTATCTGATCGCGCCCGAGGCCAAGGCGATCCCTCTGCTTTACGAAATGGCCCGCCAGAGCGGCGCGGAGAAGTACTTCCTTGCCCGCAAGACCGCCAAGGCCTATATGTCCGGCGTGTTCGAGGTGAACGTCAAGTCCATCACCACCGCCGCCGTGCAGCGCCTGATCATCGACAGCGCCGACGCCGAGCAGATCCGCGGCAAGCGCATGCTGATCCTCGACGACGTGATCTCCACGGGCGAGAGTCTGCGCGCGATGGAAGAGCTGGTCACCGCCGCGGGCGGCATCGTGGCCGGCCGCATGGCCGTTCTCGCCGAGGGCGACGCCATCAACCGCGACGACATCATCGTTCTCGCGCCGCTGCCGCTGTTCAACGCCGACGGCACCGTGAAGGAATAAAAGTTTTTAGATTTCAGATTTTAGTTTTCAGCAAAGCGCCTCCGGTTTCCGGAGGCGTTTTTTTAAGAAATTCTTAATGGTTTGCGTACTTGGAACTTAAAGTCTTTTATCGTAAGATAGGCTCGAGAGGTGAGAGGGCATGTACAACATCCTGATCTGTGACGACGAAAAAGACATTGTCTCGGCGCTGAAGATCTATCTCGAGGCCGAGGGCTATACGACCTTTACGGCCTGCAACGGACTTGAGGCGCTGGACGTGCTGCGGCGCGAAAAGGTCCATCTTGTGCTGCTGGACGTGATGATGCCGGAAATGGACGGCATCGCCGCCCTCTCCCGCCTGCGGGAGGAGAGCAACGTCCCCGTCATCCTGCTCACGGCCAAAAGCGAGGACACCGACAAGGTCCTGGGGCTCAACGTCGGGGCGGACGACTATGTGACCAAGCCCTTCAACCCGGTGGAGCTCTGCGCCCGCGTGCGCTCGCAGCTGCGGCGCTATATGCTCCTCGGCGGCGGAAAGGCGGAGGAGGGAACGCTTACGATCGGCCCGGTCAGCCTGGACGAAAAGGCCAAGGAGGTCTGCCGTGACGGCGAGCGGATCGCGCTGACGCCGACGGAGTATGAGATCCTGCGCTTTCTGATGCACCACGCGGGCGAGGTCTTCCCGCCGAAGGAGCTCTACCGCCGGGTCTGGAACGGCGAGCCCTACGGCGCGGAGAACACCGTCTCCGTCCACATCCGCCATCTGCGCGAAAAGCTCGAAATCAACCCCGCCGAGCCGCGCTTCATCAAGGCTGTCTGGGGTCAGGGCTATAAGTTTGAAAGGAGCGGGACATGAAAACACTCAAGGGAAGTACCCTATGCAAGACCCTCGCGGTCATTCTCTTCCTCGCGCTGTTCCTGAGCTTTGCCGCCGGCGCGCTCAGCTTTGGGATGCTCTATTCTGCCGGATATTACAGCCGCGGCGCGGAGGCCGCGCGGGAAATGCTCGCGGAAAACCTCTGCCGGAACGAGGCCTGGCTGATCGCAGACCGCCTGCTCCCCATCAGCGACGACGGAGAACCAAACGCCTACCTTGCCACCGACGACAATTACCGCTATGAGATCTTCGACAGCAGCGGCACGCTCCGGTTTTCAACGTATAACGGCGAGGAGACGCTCAGCACCGTCACCGTCCCGGGCAGCAACTGGTATCCTTACTCTGCCTTCCCGGAGGGCGAGCTGTGGGGCGAGGAGAGCGCCGCATCGGATACCGGGAGCGCGGACGCCGCGCTGACAGAGCCGCTGCCCACGCCGCTGCCGGCCGGGGTAACGCCCGTGCCCATGCCGACGGAGCCTGCCGATGAAGACGCCGAGCTCTCGAACATCGAAGACACGCCGACGGATATACAGCCCGCCAAGCCGCTTCCGACCGTGACGCCCGACCCCATGCCCACACCGCATGTGACGACCCCCGGCGACGTCTACTCGCGCGGGCAGACGGTGAACTTCACCGTTACCTGCTATCTGCTGCGCGACATGAAGGCGCGGGACAACGCCGCTTTCCAGGTGCGCTGCTTCGATTTCGCCGCGGCCCACAGTCGTGAGCTGGTGATCACCGCGATCGGCAGCCTGCTGCTCGCGATCCTGCTCTTTGCCTTCCTGATGGCCGCCGCCGGCCACCGGAAGGGCACCGACGCGATCACGCCGCGTCTCACCGAAAAGATCCCCTTTGATCTCTTCACGGCAGCGGTCGCCCTCGCCGGATTTGCCTTTCTGGCGTACTTTGACGACATGATGGACAGAGCGTCCCGTTCTTACGACATCGTGCTTCTGCTCATCCTCGCCGGGCTGCTGCTCTGCGCCGCCGTGCTGCTGGCGCTGTGGTGGTGCATGAGTCTGGCCGTGCGCGTCAAAATGGGCGGGATCATCCGCGGCACGCTCTGCTACAAGCTCCTGCGCTTCCTCCGGCGCGCCGCCCGGGCCGTATGGGGATGGGGGAAGATGATCGTCACGTCCATCCCGCTCATCTGGCGGGGGATGCTGATCCTCTGCGGCGCGGAGTTCGTCGGCTTCCTGCTCCTGGCCATGAGCGACAGCGAAGCGGGGCCAATCGGATTCTTTATCAATCTCTTCGTATTTTTCCCGCTGGCGCTCCTGGCGCTCATCAGTGCGAAGAAGCTGCGCACGGGGGCAAGTGAGATCGCAAAGGGCAACACGGCCTATCGCATCGACACGAAGTATCTCTTCGGCGAATTCCGCCGCCACGCCGAGGATCTCAACGCCATCCAGAGCGGCATCTCCCGCGCGGTGGACGCGCGTCTGCGCAGCGAGCGCATGAAGACCGAGCTCATCACCAACGTCTCCCACGACATCAAGACCCCGCTGACCTCGATCATCAGCTATGTCGACCTGCTCTCGAAGGAGGAGATCGAAAACGAAAAGGCGCGGGAATACATCGAGGTGCTGCAGCGGCAGAGCGCCAGACTCAAAAAGCTGACGGACGATCTCGTGGAAGCCTCCAAGGCCTCCTCCGGCGTGCTGCCCGTCACGATCGAGGATTGTGATCTTGCCGTCATGCTTGACCAGGCAGCGGGGGAGTACGGCGAAAAGCTCGCGGAAAAGGGGCTGACGCTCGTCGTCCGCAAGGGCGAGGGCAGCGTCCCCGTCCGCGCGGACGTACGCCACACCCAGCGCATCTTTGACAACCTGATGGGCAATATTTTAAAATACGCCCTCCCCGGCACGCGGGTCTATCTCGAGCTGGCGGAAGGGAAAACGGGCCCGGCCGTGATCTTCCGCAATACCTCGCGCAACGAACTTGCGCTCAGCGCCGAGGAACTGACCGAGCGTTTCGTGCGCGGCGACGCTTCGCGCTCGAGTGAGGGCAGCGGGCTCGGCCTCTCGATCGCGCGTAGCCTGGCCGAACTGCAGGGCGGCAGTCTTGCCGTGACAGTGGACGGAGACCTCTTCAAGGTGACGCTTTGTTTCGGCAAATAACGAAAAGGGGGATTTGCAGCCGGCTATCGGCCGCAAATCCCGCTTTTTTGTTGACTTCGGGACAAAATCTGGTATTCTGTATGTATCATCTGTCGAAGGAGAGAGACGGAATGGACAACAATACAATGGAAAAGCGGTACGGACTGCCTACCGCGATCTCGATGGTCATCGGCATCGTCATCGGCTCCGGCGTGTTCATCAAGGGCGGCAAGGTGCTGGCTCTGACGAACGGCAACATGCTCCAGGGCGTGCTGGTCGTGGCGCTCGTCGGCATCATCTGCATCATCTGCTCGCTCGTCTTTGCCGAGCTGGGCTCCAAGTTTGAAAAGGTCAACGGCGTCGTCGACTATGCCGAGGTCGCGCTGGGCGAGAATTACGCCTATTACGTCGGCTGGTTTATGACGACGATCTACTATCCCTGCCTCGCGGCGATGCTGGCCTTCTTTTCGGCCGTGTTTTTCTGCGAGCTGTGCGGGATCCCGGCCATGGACTTCTTCGTCACCGGCACGGTCAGTTCCGAGGCGCTGGGCCTCGGCGCGGGCTTTTTGATGATCGGCTACGGCATCAACATCCTCAGCCCCAAGCTCGCCGGCAAGCTGCAGGTCAGCATGACGGTCATCAAGCTCGTCCCGCTGGTGCTGATGGCGGTCGTTGGTATCATCGTCGGGCTTTCCTCCGGCGCAACTGCGCGCGTGCTCGACTATGTCAATACCGCGGAATACGCCGCCGCCACGGCGGGCAAGTCCGCGTTTTCGGGCGTGTTCTCGGGCGTGGCGTCCTTTGCCTTCGCCTATGAGGGCTGGATCATCGCCACTTCCATCAACGCCGAGCTCAAGGACGCCAAGCGCAATCTGCCGATCGCGCTGATCCTCGGCTCGCTGTTCTGCACGGTGCTCTACTGCCTGTACATTTTCGCGATGAGCTCGGTCGGCGACGTGCAGACCATCATCGGCACCTGGCCGCTGGGCGAGGCGCTGCCGCGCATCGCGTTTTCCAAGATCTTCGGCAACGTCATCGGCACGATCGTCTATGCTTTTATTACTGTGGGCTGCCTCGGCGTCATGAACGGGCTGATCATGGGCTCCTGCCGCGGCATGTTCGCGCTTTCCGCCCGCAAGCTCGGCCCGCGGCCGGCGTTTTACGGCGATATCGACCACCAGAACAACTTCGTCATCAAGTCCGCTGTGATCGGCATGATGATGGGCGGCTTCTGGTATGCCTGGACCTCGATTTTGTGGATGTACGGCCCGGACTTCATGGGCGGGCTGCATAACTGCGAGTGGCTGGCCTGGGAGCCGGACGAGATCTCGATCATCAACCTCTATGCGATGTATATCCCGATGTTTGCGGCGATCATGTTCCGCTGCAAGGAGTTCGGCTTCTTCAAGCGCTTCGTGCTCCCGGCACTCGGCATTGTGTGCTGCCTGTTCATGTGCTACTGCTGCTGGGTCGGCAAAGGCTATAAGCAGATCTTCGGCTATCTCATCTTCCTGGCCGTCGTGCTGCTCGTCGGCGCCCTGTTCAAAAACAGCGTCACGCGGGAAAACAAAGAATAAACAAAAAAGCCGGGTCGTATGCGACCCGGCTTTTCTTGACGGCCTGGGAGGCGGCATTGTATACTTTTCGTATCGAAACAAACAGGAGACAGCGATATGACTGACACGATCCGTTCGCCCTACGACCTGCCAACGCCCTGTCTGCTCATCGATCTCGACCGGGCAAGGAACAACATTGCCATGATGCAGCGGAGGGCAGACGCTCTGGGGCTGAAGCTGCGCCCGCATATCAAGACCCACCGCATGCCGTATTTTGCCGCCCTGCAGATGGAGGCGGGCGCCTGCGGCATCGCCTGCGCCAAGCTCGGCGAGGCCGAGGTCATGGCCGACAGCGGCATGTCCGACATTTTCATCGCCAACGAGCTGATCGGCGCGGACAAGTATGAGCGCCTGCGCAAGCTGCACCGCCGCGTACACGTGCGCGTCGGCATCGACAACACCGTCCAGCTCGCGCAGATGGAGCGCGCCTTCGCCCGGGAGGAAAAGCCGCTCGAGGTGCTGATCGAATATGAGGTCGGCGAGGCGCGTACGGGCGTGGTGGGCGACGAGCAGCTCCTCGCGCTCGGAAAAGCGATCCTCGCGGCAAAGCATGTCGTTCTCCGCGGGATCTTCTCTCATGAGGGGCACACCTACCGTGCCGCGGATCTCAACGACTGCCGCGCCAAGGCCCGGGCAGCCTATGCGCGCACGGTGCGCGCGGCGGACAGGCTGCGCGCGCTCGGCGCCGGGATCGACACCGTCAGCGTCGGCGCAACGCCCTCGGTTTTGAGCGGGGAAGACTTTACCGGTATAACCGAGCTGAGGCTCGGCACCTATGTGTTCTTCGACGTGGGGCAGGCGCGGGCGCTCGGCGCCTTTGACCGCTGCGCCGCAACGGTGCTCGCCTCCGTTATCTCCAAGCCCGAGGGCGCGCGCGTCGTGCTCGACGCCGGGGCCAAGGCGCTCGTCAGCCAGAACCGCCAAACGGGCATCTGCGCCACGGCGGGCTTCGGCGCGATCAAGGGCGCGGAGGACATCACGATCGAAACGCTCTATGACGAACACGGCGTACTGAACAGCCCGCGCTTTGCCGCCATGGCCGAAATCGGCGACAAGGTCGAGGTCATCCCCAGCCACATCTGCCCGACGGTGAATCTGTATGACAAAGTCTGGCTCGTTTCAAAGGGAAAGGTACTGCAAAGCGTCCCGGTGGTCTGCCGGGGCCGCTCGGACTGAGGGGAGGAAAGCATGGATTTTGTCTGCACCAAATGCGGCCGCCGCGAGAGCACCGCGACACGAAAGGCGCACTGCGACTGCGGCGGGCTGTGGAAGCTCGATTTCGAGCCGCCGAAATTTGACCTTTCTGCGATCGACCGCCGGGAGTGGAGCCTTTTCCGCTATCGGCCGTTCATGGCTCTGGAGGGCGAGAGCTGGCGCGGCGTGACGCTCGGCGAGGGTATGACGCCGATCGTGCCGCTGGACGAAAACGTGATGCTGAAGATGGATTATTTTATGCCCACGCTCTCGTTCAAGGACCGCGGCGCCGCCGTGCTGATCGCCCACTGCGCCTCGATCGGCGTCGAGAAGGTCGTACAGGACTCCAGCGGCAACGCGGGCAACGCCGTCGCGGCCTATTGCGCGCGGGCGGGGATCGCCTGTGAGATCTTCGTCCCGGAGGGGACGAGCCCGAAGAAGATCGACATGATCCGCGCCCACGGCGCGGTGTGCACGGTCGTGCCCGGCTCGCGCGACCACTGCGCGGAGGTCTGCCGCGAAAAGGTCGAGCGTGAGGGCGTCTACTATGCCAACCACGTCTACAACCCCTTCTTCTACGAGGGGACGAAGACCTATCTCTATGAGGTGTACGAGCAGCTTGGCCGCCTCCCGCGGCATCTGGTGATCCCCGTGGGCAACGGCACGCTCTTCCTCGGCGTGATGCATGCGCTCGACGAGCTGCTCGCCGCCGGCTGCATCGACCATGCGCCGCAGATCATTGCCCTGCAGAGCGAGGGCTGCGACCCGCTGCTGCGCGCCGCGGAGCAGGGGCTGTCAAGTCCGGCGGAGGTCACGCCGCGCGCAACGCTGGCCGAGGGCATCGCGATCGGCAAGCCCATGCGCGGCGGGGAGATCCTTGCATACGCCGCGCGCTATGGCGTCCGTTTCGTCCACGCGCCGGAGCAGGACATCCTGCGCGAACGCGCGTATCTGGCCGAACGCGGCGTCTACTGCGAGCACACCACCGCGGCCAATCTTGCGGCGTACCGGAACTACTGCGCGCGCTTCGGAGAAGCGGAAGACTGCCTCATCACGATGTGCGGCGCGGGGCTGAAATCCGACCACTGAATCTCAAAACAAAAAGGACCGGGAAGGGCGCGCTCACATAGGGAGACGACAGGTTTTGAGCGGCGCTTTTCCACCCATACTGCACAGAAAAATCCGGAAATACGTCAAGTATTCCCGGATTT
>ONSW01000012.1:16379-65243 GCA_900320595.1 uncultured Eubacteriales bacterium
AGCGCAGGAATAATGGAGATATATTCCGAGCATTTTCAACGACGCATGGCGCGGCGATCTCCTTTTGAGGCTGCCGTATCCCTGTGTGAACGCGCCCAAGCCGGTCCTTTTTTCATGCCCTTTTTACAGCAGCTCGATCGAGACGATGTCCTCCAGCGAAAGCCGCCGGCCGTCGGAAAGAACGATCCGCCGCTCGTAAGCGTCGACCTTTTCCACCGCGCCGCGCAGCGTCTCATAGCGCCCGCCGTCCTTGCGCTCGTCGGGCACAAAAAAGCGAAACTCCGCCTCCGGCGCGCCGCCCGCGGCCGATGCCTCCGAAAGCGCGCGGATCGTCCCGTCCAGCGCGTCCAGCGCGTCGCGGTCAAGCTCCACGCGCGTCTCGGTCAGCCGCGCGGTCTCGCTGACCGCGGCGTCAAAGCCCGTCAGCGCGGCAAAGGAGGAAAACTGGGCCGCGCGGGACAAGAGCGGCATCTGCGCGTGCGTCTGGGAGACGTGGCGGGGCAGATCGATGATGTCGTCGTATTTTCCCATTACGCCTTGTGCCCTCCGATCTGCCGGTTGCGCTCGATCGTCGTCGCGCCCTTCTCAAGATTCATGCCCTTTAAGATCGCGTTCTTGCCGTATTTTTTCTTGATGTCCAGCATCACGCGCTGCTGCCTGCGCTCGGAGCGCAGCTTTTCCTCGTCCTCCGCCTGCCGCTCATCCTTCCCGGCAAAATCGGTGAAGAGATCGAGCTGCCGCTCGCTTTCTTTCCCGGCAAAGCGCTCGTCGCAGACGTTGCAGACGGCGATTGTGACGCGCCTTACGCTCAGCGCCGGGTCGACAATCTCGTCGTACAGGCGCAGCATCGCCTCCATGATCTGCTTCGTCGAGGAGGTAAAGCGCTCGAGCCTTACCGAGCCGTGCGCGCCCTTCGGCACGCTGCGGCCGTAATAGTCGCGCTCCATGCTGCCGCTGTACTCGCGCGCCATCGCCGCGTCCGCGACGCTCCCGCGGTCATAGTTGATCGAAAGCTCGATGAGATCGGTCACCAGCGCCTTGTCCACCAGATCCAGCACCATCAGCTCGGTCATCTCACGTACGATCAGCCGCGCCTTTTGAAAGTCATAGGGCGACATCAGCACCTGCCCGGTGCTGATGCTGTGCGAGGAGGGGCGGTAGGCCTTGATGTCCGACATGCGGCAGCTCTCAAAGCCCCAGGCGTGGTCGATCAGCAGCTCGGCGTTCACGCCGAAGAGCCGGTAGAGCAGTTCCTCGCTGTGCACCTCGTCCGCCCTGCCGAGCGAGCAGCGGGCCACGTCGCCCATCGTGTACAGCCCGTTCTCCTCAAGCTTTTTCGCGATCCCGCGGCCGACGCGCCAGAAGTCCATCAGCGGCCGGTGCTCCCACAGCTCGCGGCGATAGCGCATCTCGTCGAGCTCGGCGATGCGCACGCCGTCGCGGTCGGCGGGGATGTGCTTGGCGACGATGTCCATCGCGACCTTGGCGAGGTACAGATTGGTGCCGATGCCGACGGTGGCCGTAATGCCTGTCTCGGCAAGCACGTCGCGCACGATCTCCATCGCGTATTCGCGCGCGCTCTGGCCGCGGGTGCGGATATAGTCGGTCGCGTCGAGAAAGATCTCGTCGATGGAATAGACGTGGATATCCTCCGGTGCGGCGTACTTCAGGTAGATCTGATAGATGCGTGTGCTGTACTCGATATACAGCGCCATACGCGGGGGAGCCACGATGTAATCAAGCTCCAGCTTCGGATCGGCCTTCAGCTCGTGGTCGAGATACGAGCGGCCGGAAAAGCTGCGCCCCGGCGCGCGGCTCAGGCGGAGGGCGTTGACCTCGCGGATGCGCTCGACCGCCTCGAACAGCCGCGCGCGCCCGGAGATCCCGTAGGCCTTGAGCGCAGGGGAGACAGCGAGACAGATCGTCTTTTCCGTGCGCGCGGGGTCGGCGACGACAAGATTGGCGTCAAGCGGGTCGAGTGCGCGCTCGCGGCATTCGACCGAGGCGTAAAAGCTCTTCAAATCGATCGCAATATAGGTCCGCTCTTCCGTTTCGCTCACCTCCCGCGGTTTTCTTCCAATCTTATCTTACCAGTATGCCCCGCCTTTTTCAAGCGATGCGCGCCCGGAGGTTGTCCGATATCCGTCCCAGAAAAAGATCAAGACGAAGCGGGAGATCCGCTTCGTCTTGATCTTGTATAAATGAGAGGAAAAAAGGAGAAAAATGAAAAAGATTCTTTTGTGTTTACACCTATAAAATAGCAGTTATTTGTTTCATAATAAAGGATAATAGTGTTTCAGAAATGTTAAATCCCCTCTGAAATCAGAGAAAAAACGAAAAAAAGAGGCTGCTTTTTCCACCCGGGGAGAAGCGGGAGCGAAACTTGACACCACAAGGGGAAAATGGTAAACTAACATGAAAAATTATGTACAGGATTATCCCGGATTTCAAAGGAGAAACAAGAGGATGACCGACACCGTTTTCAACAAAAAATTCAGAGTACTCACGGCGCTCGTGCTGCTTTTCGCGATGCTGCTGACAGCGTGCGGAACGGTGCAGCAGAAACCTGCCGAAAATGCGGGGCAAACCGAGGTCAAAGCGACGGCCGCGCCCGAAGCGGACCCGGAGCCTACGCCAGAACCGACGCTGGAGCCGTTCCGGACCGAGGTCGTTTTCAGTGAAGTGCAGCCGTCGAACAAGGCGACGATCACCGACGCCGACGGCGATTTCTCCGATTGGATCGAGCTTTTCAATCCCGGCACGGAGAGCGAGGATCTCTCCGGCTGCTGGCTTTCGGACAGCGATAAGGAGCCGTGCAAGTGGCAGATCCCGTCGCTGACGCTCTCCGGCGGGGAATACAAGGTCATCTTCTGCTCGACCAAGGATCGCACCGAGGGCGAGCTGCACACCAATTTCTCCATCTCCAAGGACGGCGACACGCTCTATCTCTCCTCTCCCGAAGGCGAGATCCTCCGGCAGGTAAGCTTTGAGGCATGCGGCGGCGATGTCGCGCTGCGCGTCGAGGGCGAGAGCGTCAGCGAAAGCGCTTATCCCACGCCGGGCTGGCCCAACACGGAAGATGGATACGAGAGATTTATCTCAGCCAATGACAACCACGGCGCGCTCGTCGTCAACGAGGCGATGGGCTATAACGACAGCTTTAATTTCCACGCCGGCGGCTATTATGACTGGGCGGAGCTGAAAAACGTCTCGGACGAGACGATCACGCTCAGCGATTATTATGTGACCGATAAAACCAGCCTGCCCACGCAGTTCCAGCTTCCCGCCACAACGCTCAAGCCCGGAGAGACCTTCGTGGTCTTCTGCGGCAATCCGCTGATGGAAACGGCCTCCTGCCATGCGCCGTTTGAACTCTCGTCCGAAGGGGACGGCTTTTATATCTATCGTGCGGACGGAAGCCTTTCGGACTATATCAGCCTTTACAACATGCCGCTGAATCACAGCAAGGGACGCATCGACGGCGCGAGCGGCTTCTATTATTTCACTTCTCCCTCTCCCGCGGCGCAGAACAACGGCAACTGCGCGCGTTACCTGGCCAAGCGGCCCGAGAGCGTAACGCCGACCGGGATCTATAACGACGTGGACGGCGTCGACGTCGAGCTCTCCGGCGAGGGGACGATCTACTACACGCTCAACGGCAATCTCCCGGACAGGGATTCCTATGTTTACTCCGGGCCGATCCATCTGACGGAAACGACGATGATCCGCGCGGCGTCGTATGCGGACAGCAAGCTCCGCAGCGAGACGGCGACCTTTACCTACGTCATCAACGAGCACCATACGCTCCCGGTCGTCTGTGTTGCGCTTGAGCCGATGAAGCTCGACGTGCTGTACAACCACAACGGCCATATGGAATACGACTCCCATACCGAGTTTTACGATGTTGACGGCGGCAGCTTTACCTCCGACTGCATGATCACGCTCCACGGCGCGGCCTCGAGAAACCAGTGGAACAAGAAGAGCTTCAAGGTCGTCTTCCGCGGCCGTTACGGCGGCGACATCCACTATGATCTCTTCGGCCAGGGCATCACCGAATTCCATTCGCTGAACCTGCGCGGCGGCGATACCGTGTATATGAAGACCTACCGCGAGCCGCTGGCCGCCGAATTTGCCGAGCGTGTTGCCGTGACGGATCCCTTTGCGCTCGATTCGCGCTTCTGCATCCTGTATGTCAACGGAAATTATTACGGCATTTACAGCCTGCGCGAGGCGTATTCGAAAAAGTATATCGAGAGCCACACCGGCTCGGAAGAGGATATGAACACGATCAGCCGCGCGCCGATCCAGATCGAGTATCAGCCGGAGCTGTTCAGCCTGCATAACTACATACTCAGCTGCGACATCACGAACCCCGACAATTACAATTATATTGCCGACCGCATGGACATGCAGTCGATGGCGCAGTGGCTGCTGCTCGAGGCCTATTTCAACAACCGTGACACGGCCGGCAACATCCGCTATTTCCGCGGCGTCCAGCCCGATTCCAAGTGGCGCACGATGTTCTTCGATCTGGACATCTCGATGGAGAACGAGAACGCCTTCATTTGGGAGATCATCAACCCGGCCGAGTCGCAGATCGGACGTATGCTGTCGAAGCTGCTGAATAACAGTGAGTTCAAGCAGGTCATGCTCGAAACCGCCTCGGGAATGTATCAAAACGGACTGAGCTACGAGATAGCGCTGGAGATCCTGAACCGCATGGTGGACGAGCTCGAGCCGGAAATGAGCCGCAATCTCGGCCGCTGGGGCGAGAGCAGGGCGATCATGGAAAACAGCCTTGCAGCCCAGCGCCGCGTCTTCTGCGAGCACCGCGACGAGAGCTGGCTGGAGATCGTCCAGTCCGTGACAGGCGCCAGCGATGAGACCATGAGAGAATATTTCCCGGAAAGAGGATAAAAGAATGGAAGAGAAAAAGCCTGCCCCCGTCCGGAGGCGAGTGAGAAAGAAAAAACATATGCGCGTCGGCAAAATGGTCGCGCTCGACGTGCTGGCGATCATTGTGGGACTGAACGTGTTCGCGCTCTTCCACCATGTGCTGGACTACTGGGATATCCACCTCGGAAAAAAGGCGGCGGAACCCGTCGTCGTTGCGACGCTGCCCACGCCGCTCCCGGCGGACGCGGAAACGAACGCGGAGAGCGTGACCGAGCAAGTCCCGGAGGAGAGTGCCGAGGCCACGCCCGAGCCCACGCCCGAGAGAGTCTATTCCGGCGTCTGGGGGGAAAAGTTCGCCGATCACTTTACCGAGGGCGAGGTCATCCAGACCGAGAACAGCTATCAGAGCGAGAACGTGAGCATTACGCTCGAGCGCGTCGAGGAGCCCGGCCTGATCTATTTCATCGCGGACGTGTACATCAGCGATCTGAAATATCTCGGCACGGCCTTCGCCACCGGCGAGGGAAACGGCGAATACAATGTCGGCACCGAGGTCCAGATCGACACGATCGCCAGACGCGTCAACGCGCTCGTGGCGATCAACGGCGACCATTACAAGCTCCATAACGGCACCGTCATCCGCAACGGCGTGCTGTACAGCGAAACGCCATATGAGGACATCTGCGTGCTCTATACGGACGGCCGGATGGAGACCTTCACAAAAGACGAGGCGGATATGGAAGCGATCAAGGCTGCCGCTCCCTGGCAGGTCTGGAGCTTCGGCCCCGGTCTGCTGGACGCGGAGGGGCACGCCAAGTCCTTCTATGACGGCCAGAGCAACGTCCTTGGCATCAATGTGAAAAACCCGCGCTGCGCCATCGGCTATTACGAGCCGGGACATTACTGCCTGGTGAAGGTCGAAGGCAACCGCTGGGGCAAGTTCATCGGCTCCTACGGCATGACCTTCGGCGAGCTGGCTTCGATGTTCGAAGCGCGCGGCTGCGTCCAGGCCTATGCGCTTGACGGCGGACGCAGCGCCGCAATGGCCTGGATGGGCGAGTTCCTCAGCACCAACTATGACCGCGGCTCCTTCGATATCGTGTACATCGCTGACACGCCCGTCGTCGGAGAAGCGCCGAAATCCGCGGAAGAGCCCGCAGAAAGCGAGGGCTGACCATGTTCAATAAGCTTCTTCCCCATATCTGCATCGACGTCGCCGTTATCTTCGTCGTGCTCTGGATCCTTGACCGTGTCAACGGCGCGATGCAGTTTCTCTCGCGCGACGTGTTCAAGATCCCGTTCCTGGTCTTTCTTGTCCTGGTGATCATGGAATCCGTGATCCTGATCGTCTATCAGCGGCGGGACTAAACGGGATGAACGGTAAAAGAGCGCTGAGCGCCTTGCTTGCACTGGCGCTTATGCTGTCGCTGACGGCGGTCTTCGCCATGACCCGCGACGAGTCTGCGCCGGGAACGGAAGCGCCGCCTTCCACGCCGGAGCCAACGCCTGTCTCCACACCGGAACCGACGCCGGAGCCCACACCCGAGCCGACACCCGAGCCCACGCCCGAGAGAGTCTATTCCGGCGTCTGGGGCGAAAAATTCGCCGACAAGTTCACCGAAGGCGAGATCGTCGAGGACGAGCACAGCTATCGAAGTGAAAATATCAACGTCACGCTGACCAAAGTCGAAGAGGAACTGCTTGTCTATTACGTGGCCGAGATCTATGTCAGCGACCTGAAATATCTCAGAAGCGGCTTTGCCAACGGAAAGTTCAACGGCGGCTTCCGAAAGATCGCCGACATCGCCGCGGAGGAAAACGCGATCGTCGCCATCTGCGGCGACCACTACGCCGGCAGGACTGCCGGCCTCGTGTTCCGCAACGGCGAGGAATATCGCCGCGAGCGATTCCAGGACGTCTGCGTCCTGTACAGCGACGGCACGATGGTGACGCTTGAGAATTCCGAGCTGGATCTCAAGGCGCTTGAAGAGGCCAGACCCTGGCAGGTCTGGAGCTTCGGACCGGAGCTGCTCGACGACGAGGGACACGCCAAGGAGCGCTTCAACACGACCGTCTTTCCCGCCAACCCGCGCTGCGCCATCGGCTATGTTGAGCCGGGACACTATTTCCTGGTCGAGGTCGAGGGCTCGCGAGGGGGCGTCTATACCGGCTCGCGCGGCATGGACATGCAGCAGCTGGCCATCCTGTTTGAGAGTCTTGGCTGCAAGAGCGCGTATAACCTTGACGGAGGCCGCAGTGTGGGCATCGCCTGGAAGGGCGAGCTTGTCAGCTTCGACTATGACCGCAGCATCCCCGATATCATCTATGTGACCGACTTTCCGCCGGAGGAAGAGCCATGAGGCGCGAAAGACGGCCCTCGGGCCTTTTGCCCCCAAAGATACAGAACGATTTTGCCCGCGTCACGCGCTGCGTGACGCGGCGCCTGAAAAAAGAAAGGAGTGAAAGACGTGACCGGTAATAGAACAAGGATCTCCCTGACTGCGCTGGTGCTTACGCTTTTGCTCGCATGTTTGCTTACCGCCTGCGGAAACGCGGGACAGCCGGCCGCGCAGAGCGACGCGGCGACCCCGGCTCCGGCAGAAGAAACGGCCGCCTCGACCAGTCTCGGCTCGCTCGTGATCACGCCCGAGACCGATACGGTCGATCTGGAGGAGGCCGGCGCGACGATCGAGGATCTGATGCGTGCAAGCGATCGTCTCGGCGGCGTGAAAAAGATCGCGCTTGGACTGACCTCGGCCTCACCCGAGCAGCTCGAGGCTGTGTGCAAGGCCTTCCCGAACGCCGAGGTGACATGGAAGACGGAAGTGCTGGGCGCTGCGATCGAGAGTACGGCCGAGGAGCTTGACCTTTCTGGCGCGACCGACGGCGACGTCGCCGGGCTTGTAAAGGCGCTTGCCGTCCTGCCCGAGGTAAAGACGCTGCTTCTCGCACCGGAAGGCGCTCTGACGACGCTTTCATCCGAAAGCCTCGCCGCGCTGGCCGCCGCGGCGCCGGAGGCGGAGCTCAATTGCCGTTTTGACCTCTTCGGCCACACCGCCGACTGGACGACGGAAGAGCTGCGCTATCAAAACGAGACGATCGGCGACGAAGGGATCGAACAATTCCGCGCCGCGCTGCCGTATCTGCGCGCGCTGAAGCTGCTGCGGCTTGAGAACTGCGGCATCACCGACAACGACGCGATGGACGCGCTGCGCAGCGACTTCCCGGACAAGGGCGTCGTCTGGAGCATTTCCATCGAGGGCTATACCTTCATGACGGACACGACGCTCATCAACGACGGCGATACGAACCTGCTGTATGACGGGAACGTCCATCTGCTGACCTATATGCACGATGTGCTCTATCTCGATATCGGCCACAACCACCATCTGACGAATATCGAATTTGCCCGCAGCTTCCCCAAACTGCAGGTCGTGATCCTGACGCTGACGAACATTTCCGACCTTTCTCCGCTCGAGAACTGCCCGGATCTGGAGTTTATCGAATGCCATTCCTGCCAGATCGACGATCTCAGCCCGCTTGCGGACAAGGTGAACCTGCGCTATCTCAATATCGCAAACCTGCCGAACCTGCGCGATCTCTCGCCGCTCTATGGGCTGAAGGATCTCAAGCTCGTGCGCATCTGCGGCACGACCTATACGCACATCAGCCAGGCGGACGTCGACGCACTCAAGGCCGAACTGCCCGACACCTTTGTCAGCGATTACGGCGGAGACCCGAACAGCTCCGGACAGTGGCGCTATGTCACCAACGGCGACAAGCAAAACCCCACCGAGCGATATGCTCTTCTGCGCCAGCAGATGCTGTATGATCTCAACTGGCAGGAGAGACTGTCGAATTCACCTTCGAGAGAGGAAGGGTGATCCGCGTAAATGGACGAGAAAAAGGTTAAAAAAGGGAAGCGCCGCAAGGGAAGCGTTTTCGGCCGGATCATGGCGCTGCTGGGGATCACGCTGCTGTGCATCGTGCTGACGCTCTTCGGAATCGTATGGGTCTTTGAAAAAGGGCCTTCGCCCACGCTTACGGGCATTTTCTGCAACTCCGTGCGAGAGACAAGCATCCTGCGCTGGATGAGCCGGATCTATCTCTCCGAGGAGGAGCTCGAACCCTATATCCTGAAAAGCACCGAGGATCTGGAGACCGAGCAGGTCAACACCTCGCTGATCCATATCGCCTCCCCCGAGGAGAAAAAAGAAAAGGGCGAGGAGAGCGAGCCGTATCTCCAGCTTATCGACATCGCCTACGGCACCTGCAAGGGCAAGCTGCTGATCGTGCGCGATCCGTGGCGTGTGATCCTCGGGGTGTCGGGCGAATTCGGCGTCGATCCGGGGCTGCAGCTCACCGATATGGTGGCCAAATACGACGGCATCGCCGGCGTGAACGCGGGCGGCTTTGTGGACAACAACGGCCTGAGCAACGGCAGCGTGCCGCTCGGCCTGGTCGTTCGCGATGGAACGATCCTCTTCGGCGACGCGTATACGCGCTATAACATCGTCGGTCTCGACGGCGAGGGCAAGCTCCTTGTCGGCACGATGACCGCACAGGACGCGCTCGACCAGGGCATGAAGTACGGCGTCAGCTTTGTCACGCACGACGGCATCGCCTCGTCGCTGATCATCAACGGCGAGATCCAGACGCAGAACCTCGGCGTCGGCGTCAACCCGCGCACGGCCATCGGCCAGCGTGAGGACGGCGCGCTGCTCCTGCTTGTCCTTGACGGGCGCAGCAGCAAGACGCTGGGCGCGACGGTGGAAAACGTCGTCGACATCATGCTCCAGTACGGCGCGATCAACGCCGGCAACCTCGACGGCGGCTCGTCCTCCGTCATGGTCTATGACGGGGAGATCATCAACAACTGCGCCTCCGTTACAGGCCCGCGCAGCATCCCGACGGGCTTTATCGTGCTCGGAGAGGAGGATGGAGTCGATGGCTGAGAAAAAGAAAAGCGGCGGATGGGGGCTGTTCCTCCTGTTCTGGACGATGCTCCTGCTGCTGCTCGGCTTCCTTGCCTGCGTGTTTTTCTATAAATACGCCGCGGTCTACGAGCAGACGCGCCCCGAAAAGGCGATGGACAGGATCCTCGAAACCATGAGCGAGGAAGAGCTGCACAAAGCGCTTGCCGACAGCGTAACCGATGTCAGCGAATACGAGGACGCCCGCACGCTCTTTGAAAATTTCTTTGCCCAGTCGGTCCGGGGCAAAAAGCTGAGCTATCGGCGCGACATGTCCCGCAGCGACAGCGACCAGACGGTCTTCTTCCTTTATGCCGGGGCGGCGCGCCTCGGCGAGTTCAGGCTGGTCCCGGATGAGAACAGCCCCAATTACGGCTTCGGCCGCACCGACTGGCGGCTTGACGCGATCACGGCCGCGCCTGTGACGAATAACCTGGCCGCGATCACGGTTCAGATCGACGCGCCGGACGGCGTGGACGTGCGCATCAACGGCGCACCGCTGCACGAGGAGCAGATCATCGACCCCGCGGTCGACCTAACAGAGCTTACGCCGCTGGAGATGCGCATGGGCGCGCGGATCCGCATGGTGCGCTATGAGATCAGCCCCCTTTACGGCGATATCATCGTGACCGACGGCGAAGGCAACGAGGTCGCGCCGCTCAGCGCGGTGGAGAACGGCCTTGTGCGCTATGTCGTCAAGCCGACGGAGACCTATTCTTTTAAGATCGAGGCGCCCGAGGGCGTCGTCGTGACGGTCAGCGGCGCGGAGCTCGGCGAGGAGGAGATCGCCTCCCGCGAGAGCAACATGTTCCGCGGTCTTGATTCCTGGCTTCCTGACGGCGGCTATGAAACGATCCTCTATGCCGCCGACGGTCTCTTTACCGTGCCGGACATCCACGCAAGCTACGAGGGCGTCGAGCTCTCGCCTGTCGTGGGCGAGGACGGCAAGGTCTATTTCTTCTATCCCGACAGCGAGGACGTCACCGAGCTGATGCGCAGCGCGGCGGAGGGCTTTTTCGACGCCTACATGAGCTATGCCAACTACAAGTACAACGGCGCCGCACTCAACGACCTGCTTGACCGCATCCTGCCCGGCACCGAGCTGGACAGCTACGCCCGCAACTCGTATGACGCGATGATCTGGGCCTCGGCGACCGAGGTCAGTTACGACGAGCTTCGCTACGAGAATTTCCACCGTGTGGGCAGCAACTGCTTTACCTGCACGATCCTCTACAAGGCGGACTTTACGGCCACCTCCTGGTATGAGCAGTATTCCTATGCCATGCGGGACGGCTATAAGATGGTCTTCATCCACGACGGCAGCACCTGGCGTGCCGCGTCGATGTCGGCTTTTGACTGAGCGATACGAAAAAATGCCCCGCTGCTTGAAAGCAGCGGGGCATTTTTTATGTTTCGATCATTCTTTCGCTTCCGCGACCAGTCTCTCGCCGACGCGGTAGACGTCGCCGGCGCCGACGGTCAGGATGATGTCGCCGGGCTGCGCCAGCGAGCGCAGCGCGTTTTCAAGCCCGTCAAAGCCGGGATAGAAGTTCGCGCCGGGGATCTGCTCGGCCAGCTGCGAGGAGGAGATACCGATCGTGTTCTTCTCGCGTGCGGCGAAGATCTCGGCCAGCAGAACGACGTCCGGGCGGCGGAGCTGGGCGACAAAGTCGTCGAAGAGCGCGGCCGTACGGCTGTAGGTGTGCGGCTGGAAGACGACGACCGTGCGCTTATAGTTCAGCGTCTCGACCATGTCGAGCAGCGCGCGCAGCTCGCCGGGGTGATGGGCATAGTCGTCATAGACGTCCGCACCGTTGAACTTGCCCTTAAACTCAAAGCGGCGGCCCGCGCCGTTGAAGCCGGCCAGACCGTATTTCACGGCGTTCGGGCGGATGCCGAGACAGATCGAGGCCGCCGTGGCCGCGAGCGCGTTTTTGATGTTGTGCTCGCCCGGGACATGCAGCGTCACATCGGTATATTTCCTGCCGTGGTAGATGATGTCAAAGCGGCTGTTTTCCCCGAGATAGGAGATGTTCTCTGCGTGCACGTCCGCCCACGGACTCATACCGAAGGTCATGATGTGCCGGTCGATCCCCTTGACGACGTCCATGGCGTTGACGTCGTCGAAGTTGACGATGATGGAGCCATCCACCGGCACACGCTCGGCAAAGGCGCGGAACGAGGCCTTGATATCGTCGAGATCCTTGAAGAAGTCGAGGTGATCCGCCTCGATGTTCAAGATCACGGCGATCGTCGGATGGAAGGAGAGGAAGGAGTTGTAATACTCGCAAGCCTCCATGATGATCGTGTTTCCGTGACCCACGCGGTGGCCGGAGTGCAGCAGCGGCAGCGTGCCGCCGATCATCACGGTCGGGTCGCGGTCGGCGGCCATGTTGATGTGCGTGCACATCGAAGTCGTCGTGGTCTTGCCGTGGGTGCCGGCGATGCAAAGCGCGTTCTGATAATCCTTCGAGATCGCGCCCCAGGCCTGGGTGCGCTCGAAAACGGGGATGCCGCGCGCGTGCGCCGCCACGATCTCGGGGTTGTCGTCGTGCGCCGCAGCCGTGCGGACGACAAATTCAACGTCGTCGGTGATGTTCTCCGCGCGATGGCCGATATAGACGGTAAAGCCGTTGGCGCGCAGCTCATCGACGTTGCGGCCTTCGTTGATGTCCGAGCCGGTCACGCTGATGCCCATGCCCTTGAGGACCTCGGCCAGGGACGACATGGAAACGCCACCGATGCCGACGAGGTGGCCCTTGCGGCCGGGGGAGAGAAAATTGTCAAATTCGATCATGTTCACTCGCACTCCGAAAATGAGTATTGATGTTGCTTGGGCGGAATGATAAAATAGAGATGGGAAAAGCTGTTCTGCGTTTTATATACACTCCACTATTATAATACGCCCTCACTTTTTATGCAAGTACGGAAACGAGGATGACCATGGCCAACATCACACCGCCCCGATATGTCAAACAGGTCCTCATCACCCTGCAGTCGCGGGGCTATCTTGCCTATCTTGTCGGCGGCTGCGTGCGGGATATGATCCTCGGCGTGCATCCCCAGGACTGGGACGTTTGCACCAGCGCCCTGCCCGAGGAGGTAAGGGAGCTTTTCCCCCACACGGTGCCGACCGGCATCCGTCACGGCACGGTCACGGTGATGATCCACTCCCACAGCGTCGAGGTCACGACCTTCCGCACGGACGGCAGCTATCTTGACCACCGCCACCCGGAAGCGGTCAGCTTTGTGGGCGACCTGACGTCGGATCTCGCCCGGCGTGATTTTACGATGAATGCCATCGCCCTTCCGCCGGATGGCCTGATCGCGGACCCCTTCGGAGGCGTCGAGGACATCGAAAAGGGCATCATCCGCTGCGTGGGCGAGCCGGAGCGCCGCTTTGAGGAGGACGCGCTGCGCATGTTCCGCGCGCTGCGCTTCTCGGCGCGGTTCGGCTTCGCGGTGGAGGAAAAGACGCTCGCCGCCATTTATGCCAAGGCGCCGCTCGCGGCCTCCGTCTCGGCGGAGCGCGTGCGCGACGAGGTGGAAAAGATGCTGCTGACGAGCCGGCCGCAGATCCTCCTCACGGCGATCGAAGCCGGGCTGCTTGACCGGTATCTTGTCCGGCGCAAGGACGAGCCGGTGTCCGAGCTGATCCGCATCACAGCCATGCCGAAAAAGGCGCTGCCGCGCTGGGCGGCTCTCTGCGCGATCCTGGAGCGGCGGGGCTGGATCGACTCGCCCCGGGATTTCCTGACCGCGCTGCGTCTCGACGGACGCACGGTGCGCTGCTGCAGCGACTGCTGCGAGCTTCTGCACACCGCGCCGCCGCGCACGAGCAAGGAATGGAAAAAGCTGCTCAACCATTACGGCGTCGACACGGCCTCCTGCGCCGCGCTGTGCTATGACGCGCTCATCGGCGGCAAAAGCCGCGACGCGCTGCGCGCCGTGCTCAAAAGCGGCGAATGCTTCTCCGTCCGACACCTCGCCGTCACCGGCGACGATCTGGTCGAGCTGGGGCTGCGGGGCAAGGAGCTGGGCGATATGCTGAGCTTCCTGCTCGACTATGTGATGGACTATCCCGAAAACAACCGGCGGGAGCTGCTGCTGCAGCTCGTCCGCGGGACCGAGGAAAACTGATATGGCAAACGAAATGGAAATGCTGCGCTCACGCTGCGCCGGCTGCATGAGCTGTCCCCTCGGCGCGACGCGCCGCAAGCTGGTCTTCGGCGTGGGACGCTCGCCGAGCGAGGTCATGTTCATCGGCGAGGGCCCCGGCGAGCAGGAAGATCTGCAGGGCGAGCCCTTCGTCGGTCCGGCCGGAAAGCTGCTGGACGATATGCTGGAGATGATCGGCCTTGACCGGACGAGGATCTATATCGCGAACACGGTCAAATGCCGCCCGCCGATGAACCGCGACCCGGCGCCCGAGGAGATGACGGCCTGCCGCCACTGGCTCGATGAGCAGATCGCGCTCGTGCGGCCGAAGATTATCGTCTGTCTCGGGCGCATCGCCGCGGGCGAACTGATCCGAAAGGACTTTCGCATCACGCGCGAGCACGGGCAGTGGTTTGAAAAAGACGGCGTGAAATACATGGCCGTCTACCACCCCTCGGCGCTGCTGCGGGACGTGAGCAAGCGGCCGGAGACCTTTGTGGACCTGCGCGAGCTGCGCAGCGTGATCCGCCGGGAATGCAGCCTTTATTCTGAGTAAAGCAAAGGAAACCATATGATACCCTTTAAAACCGTCACACTCTGTGACAAGCACTGGATCGACGAGATCGTCATGGCCGAGGGCAGCCGCAGCGCGGACTACAACTTCGGCAACATCTATATCTGGGACAACCGCTACAAGCAGCTTGTCGCCCGCAGCGACGGCCGTATGCTGACCAAGCTGCGCTATGCGGGCAAGCCGACCTTCGTTTTCCCGATCGGCACGGGCCCGCTGCGCCCGGCCATCGAGGCGCTGCGCGAATACGCGCGCGCCCACGGCTATGAGCCGTTCTGTCTGCGCGGCATCACCGAGGAGCACCGCGCTCTGCTCGAGCAGGAATACCCCGGCTGCTTCGCCTACAGCGAGGACACGGACAACGCCGACTATATCTACGAGGCGGAAAAGCTTGCCACCTATTCCGGCAAGGCGCTCCACGGCAAGAAAAACCACTGCAACCGCTTCGAAGCGGAGAACGACTGGCGCTTCGTGCCGCTCACGCGCGAGCTGATCCCGGGCTGTCTCGACATGCTCGACGTCTGGTCGGAGGAAAATGCCGAGCGGCTTGACAAGAGCATCGTCTATGAGCACACGGCCATTGTGCGCGCCTTTGCGGCCTTTGAGAAGCTGGGGCTCGAGGGCGGCGTGCTGTACGCAAATGACAGGATCGTGGGCTTTACGCTCGGCGAGCTCGCCTGTGAGGACACCTTCGACGTCCACTTTGAAAAGGCCGAGGGCGCCCTGAACGGCGCCTATCCAATGACCTGCCGAGAGCTCACCAGGATGCTGATGGCAAAATACCCCTCGCTGCGCTACATCAACCGCGAGGACGACATGGGCATCGAAGCGCTGCGCCGCTCGAAGGAATCGTACAAGCCGGCGTATCTGCTGAAAAAATATACCGCGACCTGGAGCGTGATATGATGATCCGCGAATACAGCAGCGCCGACGTGCCGGCCATGCGCGCGCTGTGGCGGCGCGTCTTTGACGAGAGCGAGAGCTTTCTGGACGCCTTCATCCGCCTCCTGCCCGACATCGGCAGCGCCGTCGTCGCCACGGACGAGAGCGGCGGGCTGCTCGGCGCGGCCTACGCGCTGACCGGCTTTGAATATCAGCGCCGGGACGGCACACGCACCCAGCTCGGCTATCTCTATGCCGTCGCCGTGGACGAGACCGCGCGCGGACAGGGGACCGGCGCCGCCCTCTCAAAGGCCGCGGCCGAACTCTGCCGCAGGCGCGAATCTTTGATCGTCACGACTCTTCCCGCCGAGGAATCGCTCTATGCCTGGTATGAAAAGGCCATCGGTACAAAGCACCTGCTCCGCCGCGAGGCGCACACCGTCGCAGCCCGGAAGACAGTTGACATAATGAAACTGACCGGAACGGAGTATATGCTCTGGCGCGAGAATCTGCTGCGGGGGCAGGACTTCGTCCGTCTGTCCTATCCGATGCTGGAGGCGCAGCGCGCCCTGTGCGAGACCTATGGCGGCGGACTGTATGCCACTGAGGACGGCGTGCTGGCCGCCTACCGCGACGGCGACACGCTGATCGTGCACGAAATCCTTTGCGCGAGAGGCGATCCGGCCGTTTCTGCGGCCTCCGCCGCTGCTTCGCTCGGTTGCCGTGAGGCTGTTTTTTTCCTTCCGACGGCAAGCGGGGGAGAGCCCTATGTCACCGCGGACGCGCCGCTCGCGAGCGGCACCGTCTGGAACCTCACGCTGGATTAAATCACCATTTTACAATTTTGAAATATTTTCAATCTTGTTTACGTAACATCTGAGGACTAAGATAAAGACACGATCAAGCGTGACTCATCTTTTTCATTTTGTCCTCATCCATATAGCAAAAGGGAACAGCATTCGCTGTTCCCTTTTGTTTTGCTGTTGTACCTCAGACCGGGATCCGTCCCGATCATTCCTCATTCTCGCCTTCACTCTCAAGCTGCGCGAGTTTTTTCCTGTATTCCCTGGCCGTGAGAGAGAGCGCAGCATAGCAGCACAGACCCACGAAGACAAAGAGCATCACGAAGGTGGCGATCGCGCCGGGAACACTGTGGTAGCGAACGAGAGAGATCGCTGCGAAAACCAGGCCTGCGGTAGCGCCGGCGATCAGACTGACCGTCAGATTGGTTTTACGGTCAGCCTTGAGGCGGCGGTCCCAGATGCCGTTGCGCAGACAGGCCTCGCCCATGTAGACGCACAGCGCCATGAAGACGATCCACTCGCCGATAAAATAGCGCATTTTTTCGACCCCGAAAACAAACAGCTCGACGATCATGGCGACGAGCAAGCCCCAGAAGGCGAGCCAGCAGCCGTTGTGCTCGATCTGCAGAAGCTTTGCTTCCTGCATCTCATCAAGATTGGATTTGACTTTATCGTTTTTCATGCTTCCTCTTCCTCCCAGAATAAATCGTTCAGTGTTGTGCCCAGTGCGCGGCAGATCGCACGGCAAAGCTTGATCGTCGGGTTGTATTCGCCCTTTTCGATGGCGTTGATCGTCTGACGCGAGACGCCGACCAGCTCGGCCAGCTGCTGCTGCGACAGGTCATGCCCGGCGCGTGCCGCCTTGAGCTTCAGGTTTTTTGCCATATTTCTCACCTCTGGACAAAAGATAACACATAGATTCCAAAAAGTCAAGTATATCTTACTAAAATATTTTTATTTTTTACAGGATGTCAAATAAAAGCACTCCGCCTGTCGGCGGAGTGCTTTTGCGTTTATGCTTTTTACTGCTTGTAATGGTGCGCGTCCTGCAGCACCATCTCCTTGACCTTTAAGAGACGGACCTTCGTGGCGTTCTCATTCTCCTCCAGCTTCATGGAGATGTACTTGATGTTCCCCTCAAGCTCGGGGATCATGACATACTCCAGCGCGTTGACGCGGCGGCGGGTCTTTTCGATCTCCTCGGCGAGGAGCTGCATGGTCTTTTCGACCTGCGCCAGCTCCAGCATATCCTCGAACACGCGCGCGAGCTTGTCGAGCGCATCGTCCAGCTCGCCCGAGGTCTGGGCAAAGCCGTAGGGGTAGATCTCCGAGGGGTCGTTGTTCTTCGTCGTGAAGTGGTAGAGCGGCACGTTGACGCTCATGATATTCTTAAAGTCCATCCCCAGCTCCACGCTCTGGCGCGGATAGAGCAGCGCCTGCTCGAGCATCTCGGGCGACATGATCGAGCTTGCCACCTGCATCGCGGCAAAGGCCTGGGTCAGCCCCTCCTCCACGCGGATACGAAGCACCTTGTTCTGCTTTACGACGTCCATGAACTGGCGCATCAGCTCGTCGCGCTTGTCCTTCAGGAGCTTATGGCCGCGGCGGGCGGTCTTCAATCGTCCCTTGAGCTGATTGAGCACCATACGGGTCGGGGTTATGGTCGTACTTGCCAAAAAACTTCACCTCCTGATCGAATCCATCCAAAGCCGGTTTTCAGTCTTTCGGCATATATTTCTCGATCATTTCGGGCTTGATACGCTTCAGCTCACGCCGCGGCAGGATCTTTAAGAGCTCCCAGCCGAGGTCCAGCGTCTCCTGGATCGTGCGGTTGGTCGTGTTGCCCTGGGAGACATAGCGGCGCTCAAACTCGTCGGCGAACTTGGCGAAGAGCTTGTCGTCCTCGCTCAGCGCGGCCTCGCCGAGAATGGTCATCAGCTCCTTGGCATCCTTGCCGCGGGAGTAGGCGGCAAAGAGCTGGTTCATCGTGCCGGCGTGATCCTCGCGGGTCTTGCCGACGCCGATGCCCTTGTCCTTCAGACGGCTCAGCGACGGCAGCACGTCCACAGGCGGGACGATACCCTTGCGGTGGAGATCACGCGAGAGGATGATCTGTCCCTCGGTGATATAGCCGGTCAGGTCGGGGATCGGGTGGGTCTTGTCGTCCTCGGGCATCGTCAGGATCGGGATCATCGTGATCGAGCCCTTCTTGCCCTGGCGGCGGCCGGCGCGCTCATACATCGTCGCAAGGTCGGTGTAGAGATAGCCGGGATAGCCGCGGCGGCCGGGGACTTCCTTCTTTGCGGCGGAAACCTCGCGCAGCGCTTCGGCGTAGTTCGTGATATCCGTCAGGATGACAAGCACCTGCATGTCCTTTTCAAAGGCCAGATACTCCGCGGCGGTCAGCGCCATACGCGGGGTCGCGATACGCTCGACGGCGGGGTCGTTGGCCAGGTTAGAGAACACGACCGTGCGGTCGATGGCGCCGGTGCGGCGGAAGTCGTTGATGAAGTACTCAGACTCCTCAAACGTGATGCCGATGGCGGCAAAGACGACGGCGAAGGTCTCGTTGTCGCCTAAGACCCGGGCCTGACGCGCGATCTGCGCGGCAAGCGCGGCGTGGGGCAGACCGGAGCCGGAGAAGATCGGCAGCTTTTGGCCGCGGACGAGGGTGTTCAGTCCGTCGATGGTGGATACGCCGGTCTGGATGAATTCGGCCGGGTAGGCGCGGGCCGCCGGGTTCATCGGCAGACCGTTGATGTCCATATAGGCGTCGGGCAGGATCTCCGGGCCGCCGTCGATCGGCATGCCCATGCCGTTGAAGACGCGGCCGAGCATATCCTCGCTGACGGCAAGCTGCTGCGGGTGGCCGAGGAAGCGGACCTTCGTCTCGGCAAGGTTGATGCCCTGGGCGCTTTCGAACAGCTGCACAACGGCGCGGCTGCCCTCCACCTCCAGCACCTTGCAGCGGCGGATCTGGCCGTTGGGGAGCTCCAGCTCGCCCAGCTCGTCATAGGTGACGCCCTCGACGCCGTCGACGATCATCAGCGGGCTCGCGATCTCCCGGATGGTTTTATATTCCTTGATCATGCGTCTTCACCTCCTGCGATCACCGCTTCGATCTCCTGCTTCATCTCTTCTTCGATCGCGTCATAGATGCTCTCAAAGCCGTTGGGATCGGCCATCTTGGCGCGTCCGATCTTTTCGCGCGCGTCGATGGCAAAGAGCGCGCTCATATTGGCTTTCTTTTCCAGAGCCTCACGGCAGAGCGCGTCGTAGTGCAGGATGATATCCAGCAAACGGAACTGCTTCTTATAGGACGAATAGGCGTCCTCGTCGACAAAGGCGTTCTGCTGGAGGAAGTCCTCGCGGATCATCTTTGCGGTCTCCATCGTCAGCCGGTCGCTCGGCGAGAGCGCGTCCTGGCCGACCAGACGGACGATCTCCTGCAGCTCGCTTTCCTCCTGAAGGATATGCATCGCGCGCTCGCGGTTCTTCATATAGCGCTCGCCGAAGCTCTCGGTATACCAGGCAGAGAGCGTGTCGACATACAGTGAATAGCTCGTCAGCCAGTTGATGGCGGGGAAGTGACGGGCATAGGCCAGCGACGAGTCGAGCGCCCAGAAGACCTTGACGATACGCATCGTGGCCTGGGAGACAGGCTCGGAAATATCGCCGCCCGGAGGCGACACGGCGCCGATCGCTGTGACGGAGCCGCGGCGGGGATCGCTGCCGAGACACTCGACCACGCCTGCGCGCTCATAGAACTGGGCCAGACGGGAAGCGAGGTAGGCGGGATAGCCCTCTTCACCGGGCATCTCTTCAAGACGGCCGGACATCTCACGCAGAGCCTCGGCCCAGCGTGAGGTGGAGTCGGCCAGAACGGCGACGTCATAGCCCATGTCGCGGAAATACTCCGCGATCGTGATGCCGGTGTAGATCGAGGCCTCGCGCGCCGCAACGGGCATATCGGAGGTGTTCGCGATCAGGACCGTTCTCTTCATCAGCGGCTCGCCATTGCGCGGGTCCTTCAGCTCGGGGAACTCCATGAGAACGTCGGTCATCTCGTTGCCGCGCTCGCCGCAGCCGATGTAGATGACGATGTCGACGTCAGACCACTTTGCCAGCTGGTGCTGCACGACGGTCTTGCCGGAGCCGAACGGGCCGGGGACGGCGGCCGTGCCGCCCTTGGCGATGGGGAAGAGCGTGTCGATGATGCGCTGTCCGCTGTTCATCGGACGGCTGGGGACATACTTGCGCTCATACGGGCGCGCAATACGCACCGGCCAGCGCTGCATCATCGTGAGCTCATGGTCCCTGCCCTTCTCGTCGCGCAGGACGGCGACGACGTCGGTCACGGTGTGCTCGCCGCTCTCGATGGAGACGAGCTCGCCCGCAAGGCCGTAGGGAACCATGATCTTATGCAGGATGGCCGAGGTCTCCTGCACGGTGCCGAGCACGTCGCCGGCTTTCAGCTTATCGCCGACCTTGGCGACGGGGACAAAGTCCCATTTTTTTTCACGGTTCAGCGCCGGCACGTCGATGCCGCGGCTGATGCTGTCGCCGGAGATGCTGCGCATCTCGGGCAGCGGGCGCTGGATGCCGTCGTAAATATTGTCCAGCATGCCGGGTCCGAGCTCGACGGACATCGGCATCCCGGTCGTGATGACTTCGGCGCCGGGGCCGAGACCGGAGGTCTCTTCATAGACCTGGATCGAGGCCTTGTCGCCGGTCATGTTCAAAATCTCGCCGATGAGGTGCTGAGAGCCGACGCGCACAACGTCGCTGACGTTGGCGTCCGCCAGACCCTCGGCCACGACAAGCGGGCCGGAGACCTTTGTAATAGTTCCGCTCATAAGCATTCCTTCCTTTGCTCAAATTCAAAAAAGGGAATCGTATTTTGCTTTAATCGCCGAGGATGTTCGTGCCGACGGCACGCTCCACGGCGGCCCTCAGCGCGCTCTGGCCCAGTCCGAGACTGCCCTCCCGTCCGGGGATCAGGATGATCGCCGGGGTGGGATTGTCCTTATAGCGGGCGATCTCGTGCTCGAGCGCAGAGGCAAGATTTTCTTCGATATAGATGATGGCGTAGTCATCGCTCTCGCGGGTCAGCTTCCGCAGCGCAGCGAGCGCTTCAGACTCGCTTTCCACGGCAAACGTCTCAAGCCCGAGAGCCTTGAAGCCCATGACGGTCTCCCGACCGCCGATGACCGCAATTTTAAGCATACAGATCACGCAGCCTTTCTCGGATCGTTTCGGCGTCGACGCCGGCGAGCGACCCGGTCAGGATCATCCGCGCGGCGGTGATCTCGTTCTCCGCCGCGGCGAGGTACGCCACAACGACCTCGGGACCGTAGGAGAGGAGCTTTGCGCCGCGGATATAGTCGTTGACCGCGTTGTCGCACGCGCGCTCAAAGACCGTCATCGAGCCGCCGGTCATGGCCTCGCCGCCCGCGGCGGCCGCCTTTTCCAGCGGCGTGTGCGCAAACACGGCGGCGAGCGCGTCGGCGTCTGCGCCGACAAGGCGGTCGATATCCGTCGCTCCGCGGATCAGCACGTCGGAGAGGAAGTCCGAGCTCTTGTGCATGCGCGCGGTGCGCACGACGCTCTTGAGATTCGCCGCGTCGATCAGCAGACGCACATAGCCGGAGATGAATGCGTTGTCAAGCCCGTCCGCGATCGCCTTCATTTCGGCAAAGCAGGCCTTGTCCAGATCAAAATCGGCCAGCTGCGGGTTGGCGGTGCGGGCAAGGGTGCTGCCCGCCTCGGCCATCGCCTCGCCCAGCACCTTCGGCAGCTCGCTCATGCGTTCCTCGTCCCACGCGCTTTTGAGCTTTTCGGGCGCGATGCGGCCGGAGGCGCTCATCAGACGCAGCGGATCCTGGCCCATGGCCTCGGCCTTCAGGACGGTCTTGGCGTTGTGATAATCGTATTTCAGACGGAACAGCTCGACCAGCGCCTTGTCGGGGACAAGGTTTTCAATCTCTTGGAACAGCGCGGCGCGGTGCGCGGAGAGCGCGGCGTCTATGCCGGCGGCATTCAGACCGCCCATGTCCTCATACCCGCAGTCGCCGAGCAGCTTGGCACAGTCCTCAAAGGTCTGCGCCTCAAGCATGCGGGCGGCACGGTCGGCGGTGAGCATCTTTCCTTCTCTCGCGCGCAGCATGGCGGAGAGGCAGAGATACGCTTCTTTGTTCATTGACAATGGTATTCCCCCTTAGGGTCAGTCAAACAGCACGCCGGCGATCGCGGCGGACATTTCGCCGCGGCACAGCTCGACGAGCAGGGCGATCGTGCAGTTGACCTCAATGTTGCCGCGCCGGAGGATCAGTCCGCCCTCAAAATCACCGACGGAGGGGGAGAGGGTAAGTCTGCCATTTTCGCCGAGCTTCTCGTTGGCGGCCTTGACGACGGCCTCGCCCACGCGCTCGCGGTCGGCGGCGTTGAGCACGATCTCCTCCTCACCGGTGACGGCGGAGGAGGCCGCAAGCTTTGCGAGCAGCGCGACATAGTCCTCGTCACCCAAAGCGAGCAGCTTCTGCTCGGCCAGCGCAAAGCTCTTCGCGATCATCTCCTGCTTGAGCGCAAGCAGCGTCTTTTTCGCCTCCATGCGGCCCAGACGCGCGGCGCTGTCGCCCTCGTCGGCACAGGTCTTGACACCGGCGCGGATGGCCTCGCCATAGGCGTCGGCCGCCTTTTGCGCCCAGTCCGCGCGGATCGCGCCGCACGTCTCCTGCGCCTTGGCCAGGATCGCGTCACACTGGGCCTGTGCGTCGGCCTGGATGTGCGCGATGATTTTTTCAGTGCCTTTCATATCGTTACCTTACCCTTTCAGGTCGGATCAGATGGCGATGGCATTGAGCATCAGGAAGGAGGCCAGCAGGCAGAGGATGGCGTAGAACTCGACGACGATGCACATGATCATGCCCTTGGACCAGTCGTCGGGCTTCTTGGCGAGAATGTTGATGGACGCGGCCGCGACCTTGCCCTGCGCGATAGCGGAGAGCAGACCGCCGATCGCGATCGGCAGGCAGGCGGAAACGACCTGCAGACCCTGCGCGACAGACAGCGTCGCGATGCTGCCGCTGACCTTGAGGTAAGCGAGGAAGAAGATAACAAAGCCGTACAGACCCTGGGTACCGGGGATGACCTGCAGGATCATGACCTTACCGGACTTGCTTGGGTCCTCGGAAACGAGGCCGGCGCCCGCTTCACCGGTGATGCCGGTGCCCTTGGCCGAGCCGACACAGGCGAGTGCCGCCGCGATCGCAGCGCCCAGCAGAGCCAGCGCGCCGCCGCCGATGGTGTTTAAGAATTCCATTTTGTTTTCCTCCTGAATGATTAGGTTTGTATGATGAACTTATTTTGCTTGTTGCTTATTCCTTTGTGCGGACGAACTGGCCGCCGAACTTCAGCGGACGGAAGGGCTTGCCGCCGTCCGAATAGAACTTGCCGAAGAACTCCAGACACTGCAGACGCAGATCGTGCACATAGCAGCCCAGCAGGTTCAGCGCGAAGTTCATCGCGTGGCCGAGCACGAAGATGATCACAAAGGCGAGCATCGTAAACACGTTCACGCCGCTTGCCTGGGCGGGCATGATGGCCACGGTGTTGAACACCTTTCCGACGACGCCGCCGGCGAGCATCAGCGCCATGATACGCGAATAGCTCAGCACGTCGCCGAACCAGCCCGTCGCGGTGTTGTAGATCGCGCCGAAGGCGGCCGTGACCTTGCCGAAGCCCTTTGCGTTGCGTCCCGCGCCGAAGAGCAGCATGAGAGCGCCGATCACGAGCACGGCAAGCGCGGCATAGTGCAGCACGCCGCTGTGGACAAAGAACATGTCAAGGGCGAGCAGCACGCCGCCGAGCAGGATGACCCACAGCGAGCCCTCCTCCCAGATCGCGCCGGCCTTGTCGCCGCGCTTACACTTCTGCACGGCCGAGACGACCATGCCGGTGTTCAGATGCAGCAGACCCAGCACCATCGAGCCGTAGAGCACGAGCTCGCTGTCGCTCTCGGGGCTGAAGAGATGCCACAGTCCCGGCCAGGTGCTCTTGGGATTGAACAGGTGGACGAGCTGATAGGGGATGTCGCTGAAGAAGCCGCCGGTCAATACGCCCATCGCCGCTGTGGCGATGCCGCCGTAGAGCAGCAGCTGGCAGAAGGCCAGCGAGCCGCCGCGCGGCTTGAGCTTCTTCATCGCGACGAGCGCCGCCGCAATCATGATGATGCCGTAGCCGATGTCCGCCATCATGAGACCGTAGAACAAAATGAAGAACGGCGCCATCAGCGGGTTCGGGTCCACCGTGCCGTAGGCCGGCAGGGAATACATATCGGTGACCATGTTCAGCGCGTTGGTAAGCTTGTTGTTTTTCAGACTGACGGGGACCTCGGGATACTCCGCCTCCGCGGGCTCCTCGCATTCCCAGGCGCAGTCAAAGCCGGAAAGCGTGCGGTCGAGCGCCTCTTCCTTCTCCGCCGGGACCCAGCCCTGCATGACGACGACGTCCTCGGTCGAAAGCGCCAGATCAGCCGCCTCCGACATCGCGAGCCTCGCTTCCAGTCGGTCGGCGGCGAGCTTCAGCTCGTCGCGCCGCGCGGCCTTTTCGACGATCGCTGCGCTCAGCGCTTCCTTCTCGCGTCCCAGCCTTGCCAGCGCGGCGTTGCAGCCGGCGGTGCACTGTTTCGCGGGACCGCTCATCCCGGCAAAGGACTGGGCGGTGAAGTCAAAGCCGCGCAGCACCTCCTGGATCTCGGCGAGAGCGTCCTTCATGCAGACGATCATCACATAGGAGGCCTTCTTGTCGGCGCTGACCTCAAAGAGCTCCGCCTCCTCGGTCACGCCGCCGATCGCCTCGCGCACCTTGTCGAGCGAGACCTTCACGGGGAGAGAGCCGAGCAGGACGCTGCTGCGCTCGGTGCCGTCGATGTCCAGCGGCAGGTCGAGTGGCAGCCAGGGCACGAGCGATTCGATCACGGCCCTCTCGCGGCTCTCCTCGGCGCCGATCCGCTTGATGCGGTCGTCGTCTGAGATGATCTCGTCGGCCAGCGCGAGCGAGTCGAGCAGGCCGCTGCCGTCGAGCAGCGTCTCGTCCGACACCTCCGGCATCGCGGCGAGAAGCGGCTTCTTCTCCGGGGCATAGCGCCCGAGGATCTCCACCGCGCGCTGAAGCGAGCTGTGCTGGGTCTTCAGCGCCATCGTCTCGCTGTCCTCACGGTGCAGCGATTCAAGCTCCTGCACCTCGCTTTCAAGCTCAGAGAACTGAACGCAGCCGAGCCGGATCAGCTCGCGCAGCAGCGCGTCTTTCTGGGAGCGGGCGATCATCAACCGCAGCCTTTTCATTTTCAGAATGGCCATTAGTTGTTCACGATCCTTTCCACGACCAAAGATGCAGCTCTGTCGAGCTTGGCTTCGGCTTTGGCAAGCAAAACGGCTTTCTTCGTCTCCAGCTCGTTTTCAAGCTTTTTCGCCTCGGCTTCTCCTTTTTCTCCGGATTTCACGCGCAGCGCCTTGAGCTCTTCCTCCGCCTTGGCGATCGCTGCCTCGACGGATGCTTTTCCCTCGCTCTCGGCTTCGGCGATCAGCGCTTTGGCCTTCTGCTCCGCCGCCGCGACGGCGGCCTTGCCCTCGGCCTCGGCCTGCGCGATATTGTAAATCGCCTCGAATGACATCGGCACACCTCCCTTTATCTTGAAGATTCGCCCCTTCGGGCGGGTACTTTGCAATAAAACTATTTTACCGCAAACCTGCTTCTCTTTCAACAAAATCCGCGCGATTGTCTTGTCAAAATTCCGACACGACGGGGGCATGCGCTAAAAAAGAAACAGTTAGCCGTACATTATTAAAGCATATTGTTATTTCTTTGTCAAAAGCTATTGCACATTTCAGCGATTTGCCAAAAAAAAGAGCGGATCACCCGCCAAAAAGCAAAAAAACGACGACCCGTTTTCTGAAAACAGGTCGTCTTTTTACATTTTTCGTCACTTTTTGCACCGAAACGGGGACAGCTCCGTCAGCGCAGCGATGAAAAGAAGCGGCGCAGCAGCTCGGCCGACTCCTCCGCCAACACCCCGGCGTAGACCGTGGGGTGGTGGCCGTAGCGCTCGAAGAACAGATCGATCACGCTGCCGCACGAGCCGCTGATCTCATCGGCCGCGCCGTAGACGAGCGCGGGGATGCGGCTGTTGATGATCGCCCCGGCGCACATCGGGCAGGGCTCAAGCGTGACATAGAGCGTGCAGCCGTCCAGCCGCCAGCTGCCCAGCGTCTCGCCCGCCCGGCGGATCGCCTCGATCTCGGCGTGCGCCGTGGCGTCGGAGGCCTTCTCGCGCCGGTTGCGTCCGCGCCCGACGATCTTCCCGTCCGCGTCCGCGATCACACAGCCGACGGGCACCTCGCCCTCGGCCGCGGCCTGACGCGCCAGCGCCAGCGCCTCGCACATGTATTTTTCGTGCTCCATCGTGATCTCCTCAAAAAAAGGGCGCTCAGCGAGCGCCCTTTTTCATAAATCCAAACTGTTTTATACCAGCGCCGCGGTGATGATGGACATCTGGTAGACTTCCTCGGCATCGCAGCCGCGGGAAAGGTCGTTGATCGGCGCGTTGAGACCCTGCAGGATCGGGCCGAAGGCGGCGTAACCGCCGAGACGCTGGGCGATCTTATAGCCGATGTTGCCGGACTGGATCTCCGGGAAGATGAAGGTGTTGGCATAGCCCGCGACCTTGCTTCCGGGGAACTTCAGCTGGCCGACGACCGGGGAGACGGCGGCGTCGAACTGCATCTCGCCGTCGAGATCGAGCTCGGGAGCCATTTCCTTGGCGATGGCAGTGGCGTTGCGGACGAGATCGACGTTCGCGCCCTTGCCGGAGCCCTTGGTGGAGTAGGACAGCATCGCAACCTTCGGGTCGATGCCGAAGACCTTGGCCGTGCCGGCGGTCGCAACGGCGACCTCGGCGAGCTGGGCCGCGGCGGAGAGGACGACGTTGCCCTCCTTGTCGAGACGGTCTTCATAGCTGATGTTGATCGCGCAGTCGCCCATGCACAGCATCGGGGCGCCTTCCTTGACCAGAATGAAGCAGGAGCTGACGAGATTCGCGCCTTTGCGGGTCTTGACCAGCTGCAGCGCGGGGCGGACGGTGTCGGCCGTCGAATAGGTGGCGCCGCCGAGCAGCGCGTCGGCCACGCCCATCTTCACGAGCATCGTGCCGAAGTAGTTGCTCTTGAGCAGGTTGGCGCGGCATTCCTCCGGCGTCATCTTGCCCTTGCGCAGGGCGACCATGGTCTCGACCATCTCGTCCATCTTGTCATAGGTCTTGGGGTCGATGATCTCCAGACCATCGATATCAAAGCCGCCCTTTTCGGCAGCGGCCTTCACGGCCTCGACCTCGCCGACGAGAACGGGCGTGAGGAAGCCGTCCTTCTTCAGACGGGCTGCGGACTCGAGGATACGCGCGTCGGTGCCCTCGGTGTAAACGATCTTGCGGGGATTGGCCTTGAGGATCTCAATGAGATTTTCAAACATCTTTTGTGCCTCCAATGAAAGTTTATTTTTCAATTCAAAGGAACTTTGCTCAACAAGAATACTGTATCACGACAGCCGGCCATTTTCAAGCCGTAACTTTCAGCCCCGTCATATAGCGGCGCATCATGTCATAAACGTGATTGCCCGCCATGCGGCGGATAAAGCTGCGCGTGCGCTTTGTGCCGAGGTGCAGCTCGCGTACCCACACGCCGTCCTTCGCCGCCATCGAGACGAACACCGTTCCGACCTCATGCACGCCGTCGCCGTCCGGCCCGGCCAGCCCCGTGACGCCCACGCCGATGTCCGCGCCGGAGATCTCCCGGATGCGCGCGGCCATCTCATAGGCGACCTCGTAGCTCACCGCGCCCTTTGATGCGATCAGCGCGGGATCGATGCCGAGGAGCCTGGCCTTCATCTCGTTGGTATAGGTCACGGCGCCGCCCAGGAAATGGGCGCTCGCGCCGGGGATGTCGGTAAAGCGCTTCGATACCTCGCCGCCGGTGCAGCTCTCGGCCGCGGCAAAGGTCATGCCGTTTTGCTCCATCAGCGCGAAAACGGCCTCCTCGACGCACTCGACGTCTATACCGTAGACATATTCGCCCAGCCGCGCCGCCGCCTGCTCCATCACGGGACGGATCATCTCCTCCGCCTCGGCGGCGGTGTCGGCCTTGGCCGTCACCTGCAGCAGACAGTCGCACTCCTTGGCATAGGGCGCCATCGTGGGATTCGTCATGCGGTCCATTTCGTCGCGGAACATCTGGTCCACGGCGCTCTCGCCGATGCCGAAGATGCGCAGCGAGTGAGACACGATCTGCCCGCCGGAGAGCTTTTGCAGATAGGGCAGCGCGCTCTCGGTGAACATCGCGCGGCACTCCTTGGGCGGGCCGGGGATCATGATGACGGTCTTGCCGTCCTTTTCAAAGGCGCAGCCCGGCGCGGTGCCGCAGTTGTTGTGGAACACGGTGCAGCCCTCGGGCAGCATGGCCTGGGCATAGTTGCGCTCGGCCCTGTTCTCCACAAGCGGAAGAGAGAAGGCCTCGGCGAGGATCTGCTTGGTCAGATCGTCACAGGTCGGCCCGAGCCCGCCGGTCGTGATGATGATGTCGGCGCGGCTCTTCGCGATCTCCACACAGGCGCGCAGCCGCTCGGGGTTGTCGCCGACGACCGTGTGATAGCGCACGTTGATCCCGATCTTCGAGAGCATCTCGGAGATGTCGCGCGCGTCGGTGTTCGTCACGTGGCCGAGCAGCAGCTCGGTCCCGACGGAGAGAATCTCGGTGTCAAAGCTTTTGCCGCTCATCTGCCCACCATGATCCTTTCCACACCCGCGACCGCCTCGTCCACCAGCGCGTCGATATCCATCGCACTCTCGACGCGCGCGACCTCCTCGACCTTCGGGTGGGTCTTGGGGTGGCGCGGGGTAAAGACCGTGCAGCAGTCCTCGTACGGCAGGATCGAGGTCTCAAAGGTACCGATCCGGCGGGCGAGGCGCACGATCTCCTCCTTGTCCATGCCGATCAGCGGCTGGAGCACGGGCAGCGAGATCACCGCCTGGGTCGAGGCCATGGCCTCCATCGTCTGGCTGGCCACCTGACCGAGATTCTCGCCCGTGACGATGGCCTTTGCGCCCTGCGCCTCGGCGATCCTTTCCGCGATGCGCATCATGAAGCGGCGCATGATCAGCGTGAAATACTCCTCGGGGCACTTGTCGCGGATCTCCTCCTGGATGTGCGTAAAAGGAACGACGAGCAGCGGCATCTTGCCGCAGTAGGGCGTCAGGAGCCGGGCGAGCTCAATGACCTTTTCCTTCGCCGCCTCGGAGGTATAGGGGAAGGAGAAGAAGTGCACCGGCACCAGACGCACGCCGCGCTTGGCGATCATGAAGCTTGAAACCGGGCTGTCGATCCCGCCGGAGAGCAGCGACACCGCCACGCCGTTCGACCCGACGGGCATGCCGCCGGCGCCGCTCTCGGGGGAGGCGTGCACATAGGCCGCGACGTCGCGCACCTCGAGATGGATGACGAGCTCAGGCTCATGCATCTCGGCGCGCAGATGCGGGAAGGCCTCGGCAAGTTCTCCGCCGACATACTGGCTCAGCTCGATGCTCGTGAGCGGGAAGCGCTTGTCGCTGCGCTTGGTCTCGACCTTGAAGGTTTTTACACGCATCAGCTCGTCGCGCAGATAGGATTTTGCGAGTTCTGTGATCGCGTCCTTGTCCTTTTCACAGGCCGCGGCGCGCGAGAGCTTGATCACGCCGAAGACCTTTTTCGCGGCCTCAAAGGCGGCGTCCATGTCGGCCTCGTCGTCTCCGGGCTCGATATACACGGTGGACTGGCTGCACCAGACCCGGTAGTTGCCCAGAGAATAAAGACTGTGGCGCAGGTTGGACAGCAGCTTTTGTTCAAAGCTCTTGCGGTTGAGTCCCTTGAGGACGATCTCGCCGAGCTTGCAGAGGATGATCTCTTTCATATGTTCTTCCTTTATTGGGTGAGATGGATACTGACAGGCAGCGGAGCGGGCGCGTCGCCGCCCTCCGCGGCAACGGAGAAGGAGAGCTCCTTTGCGAGCGTGCCGTCCTCCGCCGTGAGCGGCAGCGAGAGATACCAGACCCCGCCCTCGTGCCCGCCGACGGGATACTGGTCGGCAAAGGCGAGCGCGCGGCCGTCCGCCTCGGGCGCGGAAACGGTGAGCGTATACGCCCCCTCGCCGGAATTGCGGATCGAGAGACTCAGATCCAGGAAAACGCCCTCCTGCGTGCTGCGCAGCGAGGCGCCCTCATAGCTGAGCGCGAGCGACGTGCTCTCGGCGAGCGTTTCGCCGCGCTCGGGCGCGGAGACGAGCATTTCCCCGCCTGTCAGGAAGGAGGCGGCGATCGTCTCGAAGATCGCGCCGACCACTTCCTCCCGCCCGTCAAAGCAGGCGCCGTAGAGCAGATAATAGCGATCCGGCGTTTCCCAGGCGACCCAGGTGCGCCAGGTGTCATACTTCAGATGCAGCATGCGCAGCGCGTACCACTCGCCGCTGCCGACCGTCCCCTCGCCGGGAGAGGCGCCCCATTTGCCGGGATCGATCATCGCGACGAGATCGGACGGCGCGCCCTCGTCGTCCCGGAGGACAGAGGTGAAGAACATGCGGGCGAAGAACCAGCCGGGATCGAAGCGGACCGCGCCCTTCTCGACCCACTGCGTGCAGTAGGCGGGATAGGAAAAGCCGCAGTCGAACTCCCCGGCGGGGGAGAAGTACCATAAGGTCTCCTCATCGTCCGTACCGGCGGCGGGAAGCCGGAATGTCAGCTCCAGCTCCTTCGGCTCGACAGGCGCGGGCACGGGAGCTTCGCTCGCCTCGTCCGTTTCTGCCGCGGCGGGAGCAGCTTCCTCCTTCCCGGGCAGCGACGGGAGCGAAGGCAGCTCCGCCGCGCAGCCGGCGAGCAGCGCGGAAACAAGACATAAGATCAGAATAAGGGATACACAGCGTTTCATTTTCTCTCACTCTCCGCTGGAAAAGTCATAGGCGCGGTACTGCACGGCCTCGGCCACATGCTCGGGCTGGATATCCTCCGCGCCGGCAAGGTCGGCGAGCGTGCGCGCCACGCGCAAAATACGGTCATAGCTGCGGGCGGAAAGGCCCATCGCGTCGAACGCGCCGTGCATCAGCTCCTCGCCCTCGGCCGTAAGAGCGCAATAATCGCGCAGCTCGCGGCTCGTCATCTGTGCGTTGCAGACGGTCGCGCTGCCGGCAAAGCGCTCGCGCTGGATCGAGCGCGCGGCGTCTACGCGTTTTTTGATTTCGCTCGAGCTCTCGGAGGGGCTGCGGCGCTTGAGCTCGTCAAATTCCAGCGCCGGCACCTCGGTGATGATGTCGATGCGGTCGAGCAGCGGGCCGGAGATCCGGCTTTGATAGCGCCGCACGTCCGCCTCACTGCACTTGCAGCGCCCCGAGGGGTGGCCGTACCAGCCGCAGCGGCAGGGATTCATCGCGCACACCAGCATAAAGCGGCTGGGGAACGTGACCGAGCCGGCGACGCGCGAGACCGTGACCTCGCCGTCCTCAAGCGGCTGGCGCAGCACCTCGAGCACGTCGCTGCGAAACTCCGGCAGCTCGTCTAAAAACAGCACGCCCGTGTGGGCAAGGCTGATCTCGCCCGGCCGCGGGACAGTCCCGCCGCCGGAGAGGCCCGGCCCGGACACCGTGTGGTGCGGCGAGCGGAAGGGACGCGTGCAGATGATCGGATTCCTGCTGCCGGTCAGCCCGGCGACGGAGTGGATCTCGGTCGCCTCGATCATCTCCTCGCGGGTCATATCGGGAAGGATCGAGGGCAGGCGGCGCGCCATCATCGACTTGCCGGAGCCCGGCGGGCCGACGCAGAGCATGTTGTGTCCGCCCGCGGCGGCGACCTCAAAAGCGCGCTTGACGCTCTCCTGCCCCTTGACGTCGGAAAAATCGGGCAGCGCGAGATCGGAGGCCGTGAGCACCGGCGGCGCGGCGGGGAGAAGCTCCTTCTCGCCGCGCAGATGGGCGACCAGCTCGCTCACGCTCTCGACGCCATAGACCTCGACGCCCTCGGCAAAGGCGGCCTCGGAGGCGTTTTCGGCCGGGAGAAAGAGCTTTTTCACGCCGCAGCGCTCCGCTGCGATGGCCATGGGCAGCGCGCCGGAGATGCGCCGCAGCGAGCCGTCGAGTGCAAGCTCGCCGAGAAAGGCACACTCATCGGCGATCCGGGGCAGCTCGCCCTGTGCGGCGAGGATCCCGATGAGGATCGGCAGATCGTAGAGCGTGCCGGCCTTTTTCCGGTCGGCCGGGGCGAGGTTGACCGTCAGACGGCTCGGTGGAAAGCGAAAGCCGTTGTTCTTGATCGCCGCGCGGACGCGCTCGCGCGCCTCCTTGACGGCGGCGTCCGGCAGCCCGACGATCTCAAAGCCGGGCAGACCGCCGGAGATATAGACCTCGACGGCGATCTCAAAGCCGCCCACGCCGCTGACGGAGAAGCTTCTGATACGGGAAAGCATGCTCTTTCCTCCTTGAACGTTCATGCAAACAGCCAGAGGGGAAAAAACTCTCTGGCTGTGGAAGGCGGATTATTCTTCTACTTCGCCGACGATCGCGATGTGCAGCTCGTCGGCGTCAGAAGAAACTCGCTTTGCTTCGTTTTCGCGGAGAGGATCACCGCAAAAACTGCGCTTCGCTCCTTCCTTCTTCCTTCCCGCGACAAACCCACTTCGTTGGGCTTTGCCGCGGTTCATTCCTCAACTTCGCCTACGATCGCGATGTGCAGCTCTTCAAGCTGCTTGGGCGTGACCTCGGAGGGTGCGCCCATCATCAGATCCTGCGCCTTCTGGTTCATCGGGAAGGTGATGACCTCGCGGATCGACTCCTCGCCCGTGAGCAGCATCACGATGCGGTCGATCCCGGGGGCGCAGCCGGCATGAGGGGGAGCGCCGTAGCAGAACGCGTTGTACATAGCGGGGAATTTCTTCTTCACGTCCTCCTCGCCGAGACGGACCATCTCAAAGGCCTTGATCATGATCTCGGGGTCGTGGTTGCGGACGGCGCCGGACGCGGTCTCATAGCCGTTGCAGACGAGGTCGTACTGGTTGGCCATGATGGTGAGCGGGTCGATCTCGCCGCGCTCGGCCTTCTCGAGGACTTCGAGACCGCCGGAGGGCATCGAGAACGGGTTGTGGCAGAACTCCAGCTCACCGGACTCCTCGCCGATCTCGTACATCGGGAAATCGACGATCCAGCAGAGCTTGTACTGCTCCTTGTCCATGTGCGCGGGGCAGAGCGCGCCGAGCTTGGTGCGCAGCACGCCCGCGGTCTTCTGGGCGGCGGCGAGCTTGCCGGCCGCGAGACCGACGAAGCAGCCGGGCGTGAGGCCGAGCGCTTCGATGAGCTGTTCTTTGACGGGCTGGACGAACTTCGAAATGCCGCCCACGAGCTCGCCGTTTTCATCGAGACGGAACCAGTAGGCCTTCTGCGCGGTCTGCACCTCGACGTCGGCGCAGAGCTTGTCGATCTGCTTGCGCGTGGCCTCAAAGCCGCTGACCACAACGGCTTTGACGACGTTGCCCTCGAAGGGGGCAAAGCCGGTATTCTGCAGCAGCGCGGTCGCGTCGGTGATCTCCAGGTCGATGCGCAGGTCGGGCTTGTCCGTGCCGTATTTCTCCATCGCCTCGAGATAGGAGATGCGCTGGAAGGGGGCGGGCGTCACACGGTCGCCGTAGAGACCGAATTTTTCGAAAACGGGCACGAGCACTTCCTCCAGAACGCCCAGAACGTCGTCCTGCTCGGCAAAGGACATCTCCATATCGAGCTGATAGAACTCGCCCGGCGTGCGGTCGCCGCGCGCGTCCTCATCCCGGAAGCAGGGGGCGATCTGGAAATAGCGGTCAAAGCCGGAGGCCATCAGCAGCTGCTTGAACTGCTGCGGCGCCTGGGGCAGGGCATAGAACTTGCCCGGATGCTTGCGCGCCGGTACGAGATAGTCGCGCGCGCCCTCGGGAGAGGAGGCGGTGAGGATCGGCGTCGTGATCTCGAGAAAACCGTGCTCGGTCATGAGCCGGCGGATCTCGGCGACGACCTGGCAGCGGAGGATGATGTTCTTCTTCACGGCCGGGTTGCGCAGATCGAGGAAGCGGTATTTCAGTCTCGCGGCCTCGTCGGCCTCGCGGCTGCGGTTGATCTCAAAGGGCAGCTCGTTATAGCGGCACTTGCCCAGCACGCGGATCGATTCGGGGACGACCTCGATCTCGCCGGTGGGCAGCTTGGGGTTTTTGCTGGCGCGCTCGCGCACCGTGCCGGTGACGGAGATTGTGGATTCCTTGTTGATCGCGCGGATCGTGTTCATCATGTCCTCGCTCTCGACGACGAGCTGGGTCGTGCCGTAGAAGTCGCGGATGACGACGAAGGCCAGCGAAGCGGAGACGGCGCGGACGTTTTCCATCCAGCCCGCGAGCGTAACGGTCTTGCCGACGTCGGAAAGACGCAGCTCTCCGCAGGTATGGGTACGGGATTGTTTCATCTTTTTATTCCTCTTTTCCTCTTTAGAAAAGTCTGTATGCGTTTTTATTCGCGGATCAGCGCAGCGGAAGCGCGCGTGGAAACGTCGGCGCGGATCAACGCGGCGGCCTCGGCGGGAGAGAGCTTTTGCTGCTCGCCTGAGCGCATATCCTTGACGGAGAGCACGCCCTCGGCGATCTCGTCCTCGCCGAGGAAGACGACATAGGGCACGCCGAGCTTGTCGGCATAGTTCATCCTGGCCTTGAACTTTTTCTTTTCGGTATAAAGCTGGACGCGCAGCCCCTCGCGCCGCAGCGCGGCCGCGGCGGCGATGGCGGCGGAGAGATCCTCCGTCATCGGCAGCACGAGCGCGTCGCACGAGGCGCGGACAGACTCCTCGGCGAGGAGCCCCTGTTCGCTGAGCACATAGAAAAAGCGCGTCAGACCGATCGAGATGCCCACGCCGGGCAGCTGCCGGTCGGTATAATACTCCGCGAGATTGTCGTAGCGGCCGCCGGAGCAGACCGAGCCGATCTCCGGGTGGTCGAGCATGATCGTCTCGTACACCGTGCCGGTGTAGTAGTCAAGCCCGCGCGCGATCGTCAGATCCACGGCGAAGTTTTCCTCGCTCACGCCGAAGGCGGCAAGATATTTCACGACCGTGTTGAGCTCCTCAAGCCCCTCGTCAAAGGTCGCGTCCATGCCGCGGTAGCGCTCGAGAGAAGCGAGCACCTCGTCGTTCGTGCCGCGGATGGCCATGAAGTCCATGACGTTTTCGGCCTTGCAGGGCAGCATCTTGACCTCGTCGATCAAAAGTTGGCGCACCTTTTCCGCGCCGATTTTGTCAAGCTTGTCCACTGTGCGCATGATCTCGCCGGCCTTTTCACTCATACCGTTCATGGCGTAAAAGCCGTTTAAGAGCTTGCGGTTGTTCACGCGGATCTGAAAACGCCTGACGCCGAGGCGCGTAAAGGTATCATAGATGATGGCGGGGATCTCCGCCTCGTTCGTGATGTCGAGCTTGCCGTCGCCGATCACGTCGATGTCGGCCTGGTAAAATTCGCGGAAGCGGCCGCGCTGGGCGCGCTCGCCGCGGTAGACCTTGCCGATCTGAAAACGGCGGAAGGGGAAGGTGAGCTCGGCATAGTGCGCGGCGACGTATTTCGCCAGCGGCACCGTCAGATCGAAGCGCAGCGCCAGATCGCTGTCGCCCTTCGTAAAGCGGTAGATCTGTTTTTCGGTCTCTCCGCCGCCCTTGGCAAGCAGCACCTCGGCCGACTCGATCACGGGGGTGTCCAGCGGCGTGAAGCCGTAGGACGCATAGGTATCGCGCAGCGTGTCCTTCATGCGCTCAAACTGAAGCTGCTGCCGGGGCAGAAGCTCCATAAAGCCGGAGAGCGTGCGCGGCGTAACTTTTGCCATAAGAGAAGTTCCTTTCGGCGTGATAGTAAAAAAGCAAAACCGCAGGCCATACTCATACGAACTGCGGTTTGAAAAGCTATAAGGGGCGACAGTTCAGCGCCGCTGGGGATTGACGATGTTGCGCCAGTCGAGGTCGCCGCGCCGCAGACCCTGCACCAGGACCTCGGCCGTGGCGGCGTTGGTCGCAAAGGGGATCTGATACTGGTCGCACAGACGCTCGATCTTGTTGATGTCGTCAAAGCCGCCGGGGTTGGCGGGATCGCAGAAGAACAGGACAAGGTCGATCTCGTTGAAGGAGATGCGCGCGCCGATCTGCTGGGAGCCGCCCTGGTCGGCGTGGAGATAAAGCGTGATCGGCAGCCCCGTCGCCTCGCTGACGAGCTTGCCCGTCACATGCGTGGCGCAGAGCGAATGCTCGGCCAGAATGCCGCAGTACGCGATGCAGAACTGCACCATCAATTCCTTTTTCCTGTCGTGTGCCATCAATGCAATGTTCATTCGATACTACTCCTTGTGTACGGGCGTGCCCTCACCTGGCACGCCGAAAAACCATTCGTTTTTCCTGATACCTTTTATCTGTTTTATTATAAACGCCAATGGTCTAAAGTTCAACAGAAAATTGACGGCTCGACTCGCTTTTTTCGAAAAAACAGGCCGCCGGCAGATGCCCGGCGGCCCGTAAAAGGAAAGCAAGCTTATTTCAGCAGCGCCATTTCATGCTCGGAGGTATCGGAATAGCTCTTGATCGTCCAATAGGCGTCGAGCACCTGGCGCGCCATGAAGGCGCAGTTGGCGCCGGCCTTGCCGCGCTCGACCACAAAAGCCATCGCGATCTGCGGATCGTCAAAGGGCGCATAGCAGATGAAGATAGCGTCGTTGACGATGTTTTTACCCTTCTGGGCGGTCCCGGTCTTGGCCGCGACGCGCTTGGATTCGGGATAATCGAAGAAGTACTTGGCGACCGAGCCGTTATTGACGGTGTCGTTGGCAACAAGCTTCATGCCCTGCTGGATCGCGTTCCAGTTAAAGTCGCCGATGCCGCCGACCTTCAGATCGTTGACGTTGCTCAAGACCTCCGGCTTGCGGTCGTAGACCAGCTCGTCGTAGTCATAGCTGCGCACGTATTTGAGGATCGAGGCGGAGTGGCGCACACCGCTGTTGGCGACGGTGGCGCAGTACTCGGCAAGCTGGATGGGGGAGAAGATCGAGTCGGACTGGCCGATGCCGGCCTGCAGCGTGTCACCGATTCGCCATTCGGTGCCGGTGTAGTCGGCGTGGTTGGCGCGGTTCGACATGTTGCCTGTCGTTTCCGTCAGCTCGATGCCGGTGTGCTCGCCCAGACCGTAGGCGTGGGCAAAGCGGCCGAGGTCATCGACGCCCAGCTTGTCGGAGACGGTGTAGAAGAAATAGTTGCACGAGTGGAGCAGCGCGTCGGTCACGTTCAGCTGGCCGTGGGTATAGTGCTCGCCGTCGACCGCCGTCCAGATCCAGCACTCAGGCGCATAGCCGTTGGCGGCGTATTTGGTGAAGACGCCGTCGCACTTGATCTTGTCCTCGGTGTTGATGATGCCCTGGGCCAGCGCCGCCGTGGCGGTGCAGGGCTTGAAGGCCGAGCCGGGGGCGTAGGCGCCCATCAGCGCGCGGTTGAAAAGCGGGGCGTTCGGCTCCTCGAGCAGCTCGGAATAGTTTTCGATGATGGTCGAAACGTCATAGGTCGGCCAGCTTGCGATCGCAAGCGGCTCGCCGCTCTTGACGTCGACGACAACGCACGCCGCGCCCGTGATCTCCCAGTAGCCGTCTTCAAAGGTCCAGTTGCCGAGCGCTTCCTGTTCGGCCTTTTCGTTTTTGCGCTCGCTCATGAGGATGTCGATGCCGTTGGCCAGGATACGCTCCACCTGCTCCTGCAGCACGATGTCAAGCGTGATATAGATGTGGTTGCCGGGCGTGGGCTCCTTTTCATACTGGTTGGCCAGCACGGTACCGGAGGCGGTGCGCGTCACGAGCACCTTGCCGTCGTTGCCGTGAAGATAGTTTTCAAAGGCGTACTCGATGCCGTCCTTGCCGACCATGGCGTCGGTGGAGTATTCGAGCAGAGAGTATTTTTCATATTCCTCCTGCGTCATCAGACCGGTGTAGCCGAGGATATGCGCGGCATAGTTCGTCTGATAGTCGCGGGTAAAGGAGCGCTTGACCTGGATACCGGCGAGCTTTGTCTCCATGATCGAGGTGATCAGCTTCATGCTCGCGTCCTGGACAAAGACGTATTCGGCCGTGTTGATCGCGTAGCGGACGTTGATGGAATAGCGAAGTCCCGCGATCTTGCGCATCTGCTCGGAGGTGTAGTTGCTGTCGATGTCATAGCGCGTGCGCATATAGCTCAAAAGCTCGACCGCGGTCGGATTCGCGGGCAGGCTCTTTTCCTTGTCCTTGAAATAGGCCTCGAGCATCGTACGCTGGATCTCGGTCATGTTCGGGTCATAGTCAAACGGCGGCTCCATCGAGATCGGCAGATCGTCGATATAGGTGTCGCCAAACTCGTTGACCATGTCGATCAGCTCCAGCAGAACGGCGTTCGGATCCTCGCTCGCGAAGAGCTTGGCGGTGTCGATCGTCAGGTCGTAGCATTCCTTGTTGCTGATCAGCACGCGGCCGTAACGGTCGAGAATGTCGCCGCGCGAGGCTGTGACGGTCTCCTCCTTGGTCTGCATCTGGCTGCCGGCCAGGTAGTATTCCTCACCTTCGATGATCTGCAAGCGGTAGAGGAAGACAAAGTAGACGACGAGCAGCAGGGAAAGCAGGACCACCATGGCCACGATACGCTCTTTGGAAATCATTTTGTTCATAGGCAAGCCTCACTCATTCGATCCATCTGGCCGGCGGGAAATAGGTCAGCACGGCCATCGGAAGTGACCACAGCGTCTGCAGGATCGCCGTCCACAGAACGGAAAAGGACAGGCCGCTGTCAAGACTGACGAGAAGCGACTGGACCAGCGCCGTGATCAAAAGCGCCGCAAGCGCCGAGAGCATATAGCCCATAAAACGGCGGTTGAGGAAAAACTGGGAAATAAAGCCCACGCCGAAGGCCAGGATCGGGAACAGGATCGTGTACAGCACGACGGTGTGCGGCGTGAACATATCGGTAAAGATCCCCATGACAAGACCGAACACCACGCCGGGGATCGCGCCCTCGAACATGCCGACGGCCGCGACGGCGGCAGGCTGAATGAATGCGCAGACGCCTCCCGGGCGGATCTGCGTGAGCACCATGTCCTGCACGATGAGCACGACGAACAGATACAGCGCATACCACAGCACGCGCCGCGCCCGCCGCAGCGTCAGGAAATCCTTAAACAGATCTTTTCGTAAAAAACGGTTGAACAATTTACTCCACCACTTCAAAGTCCTTGATGACGAATACCTGCACCAGCGAGTCGAACACGACCTCGGGGTCGACCACGCCGTACTCGATCTGGCCGCCGGCCTCGGTCTGCACGGCGCTGATGCGGCCGATGACGAGCCCCTGGGGGAACGCGCCGCCGTTGCCGGAGGTCAGCACCTCGTCGCCGACGTAGATGTGCGCGCCGTCAGCGAGAAAGGTCAGCTTGGCCTGGCGGTTTTTCATAAACGAATACTCGCCCATCACGATGCCGGAGGTGCCCGTGTCGCCGACAAAGGCGCCGACGGACATGTCGACGTCGATCAGCGTCGAGACCGTCGCCCATGTCTCGCCCAGCTCGGTCACCTGGCCGACGACCGCGTTATACTCGGTCACGACCGGGTCGCCCAGCTCGATGCCGGAGCTGGCGCCTTTGGAGATCGTAAAGCTGTGCGCCCAGTTCGACGATGACCAGAGCACGACTTTGCACGATTCGAACACATAATCCGTGTGCTTTTCGCGCAGGTTCAGCAGCTCACGCAGACGGACGTTCTCCTCCGAGGCGGCGATGCCGTCGCGCGCGCTCTGCTGAGCGTCGGCCAACTGGCTGCGCAGCGATTCGTTTTCGGCGAGCAGACTGTCATAGTCGTAGAGATAGCCGTAGATCGTGTCGAACCAGTTGACGGCCGAGCTTACGACCTTCTGCACCGGCGAGATCAGCACGCCGGAAACATTGTGCACCAGCCCGATCCGCCCGCCTCGCGCCGCCGTCGTCAGCGCGATGATCAGCGCGACGGAGGCCACGATGATGCCGACGCGGACGCCGTATTTTTTGATATAGTCTTTCAAAGAAGTCCAACTCCTTGCTCTTTCAGCATTTGCCCGAGCACGCACAGGGGCAGGCCCATGACATTGAAAAAGTCGCCGTCGATCTTTTCGACAAAGAGCGCGCCCTTTCCCTGTGCGCCATAGGCGCCGGCCTTGTCCATCGGCTCGCCGGTCGAGATATAGCGCGCGATCTCATCGTCCGAAAGCGAACGGAAGGTAACGGCACTGCGGTCGGCCCGGCGGAGCTCGCGGCCGTTTCGGATCACGCACACGCCGGTGAACACCTCGTGCGTGCGGCCCGACAGCGTGCGCAGCATCTGCGCCGCCTCCGCTTCGCTGTGCGGCTTGCCGCAGACGCGGCCGTCGATATAAACGATCGTATCCGCGGCGATCACGACGTCGTCCGCATCGGCGCCGACAGCGATCTCGCGCGCCTTGTGCGCGGCAAGAGCCTTGACGAGCTCCGCCGGCGGAAGGGCGGGATCGGCCCGCTCCTCGCCCGCAGCAGGGCGAATCACAAGGTTTTCCACGCCGAGCATTTCCATCAGCTCTCTCCGGCGCGGAGAGCCTGAGGCCAGAATAAAGTGCATGGTTTCTATCTCCGGGTAAATCTTATGATCAGTCCACACCGCGGTAATAGAGCCCGCGCGTGAGAACGTTCGGCCGGTAATCCGACAGACCGAGATAGCCCTTGGCGACCTCGGCGCACTCGCGCGCTCTCTCGGTCGTGAAGAGCAGCCGCAGTCCCCACAGGCCGCACGCGGCCAGCTCGTCCTGCTTGTCGGCAAGATACAGCTTGTGTGCGTTATAAATGACGTTGCGGCAGCCGTATTCCTTGACCACGTGGAAGACGTTGCCCGTCCTGTCGGACATCTGGGCGGGAACGGCGCAGTTGCAGCGGCCCGCGCTCTCGCGGATCACGCACTGCTCGGAGACCATCAGCGGCAGACGGCCGTAGACGATCAGCTCGGTGTCGAGATATTTGCGCAGATCCTTGACCTGGGCCAGGCGCAGCTCGAACGAAGCGGTGGCCGACATCAGCCCGCAGTCGCGCAGCACCTCGAGCGAGCGGGAGTTGAAGGCGTTGAGCCCGAAATCTCCGCGCGGTACAAGACCGGCGCGGCGGGCGAGCGCGATCTGCCCGAGGTTGCCCACGAGCGCCTCGCGCACACCGAGCAGCTCAAGCTTGGTCAGCGCCTCGTAAACGGCGCCGAACTCGGTGTCGGAGAGGATGCGCGGCAGGACGGCGACGATCTGCGTGCCGTTCTCGATAAAGGGCTTGACGTGGTCAAAATCTTCGGCCAGCTCCATCGCCGGGGCGTAGAGATAGCCCGGCCGCAGCTCGCAGAGCTCGTCGGAGAGCTGCTCGAGCGTGCGCACCTGGAAGATCCAGCTGGGCCTGGCGGCGGGAGCGGGCGCGGGAGCGAGCGGCGCGAGCGGAAGAGAGCGGCGCTCGGGCGGCTTGGCGCGCTCCTCGGACAGGCCGGAGATCAGACGGCGGCGAAGCTCGTTGATCTCGGCCGCGGGGAGGAACAGACAGGGGTCTACCTTCGCACGGTTTTCCACGCAGTGATAGGGCGTGCCGCCGGTCTTGAACATCTGGTCGGTGATGTAGCCCTCGCTCAGGCCCTGACGCTTGGCGGCTTCCGGCACGGGGCCGGAGGCGACGGCGCGGTTGCCCTCGTCGTCGAAGGCGATGGCGCGGATGTTCTGGCCCTTTTCGCAGACGGTATAGAAGTGCACGCCCACGCGACGCAGCTCGCCGTCGGAATAGGCGCGGCGCGCGCTTGTGAAGAGACGCTCGGTCTCCTTTTCGTCAAACTCGCCGCGGACGCCGAACATGTCCTTCTTGTCGCCGTTGTAATAGCCCTGGGTAAAGCCCTCGCGCGAAAACGCGGTCTCGAGCGTGCGGACCTCGTCGGGCGTGGGAGGACGGTGCTCGTGCAGGACCTTGGCATAGATTCCGGTGACGATGGCGGTATACTCCGGCCGCTTCATGCGCCCCTCGATCTTCAGACAGGCCACGCCCGCGTCCTCAAGCTCGGCGAGCTTGTCGACAAGGCAGTTGTCCTTGAGCGAAAGGGGATAGTCGTCCATCCGTCCGCCGAGCGAATACTGCATCCGGCAGGGCTGGGCGCACATGCCGCGGTTGCCGCTGCGGCGGCCGATCAGCGAGGACATGTAGCACTGGCCGCTGTGGCAGAAGCACAGCGCGCCGTGGACGAAAACCTCGGTCTCGATCGAGGCGTGGGAGGTGATGAAGCGAATCTGGTCGATCGAAAGCTCGCGCGCGAGAACGGCGCGCGTCAGCCCCATCTCGGCCGCGGCCTCGACCCCGGCGAGATTGTGGATGCTCATCTGGGTGCTTGCGTGCAGCGGCAGATCGGGCACGGCCTGGCGCAGCGCGCGCACAAGACCGAGATCCTGGACGATCAGCCCGTCCGCGCCGAGCGAGGAGGCAAGCTGCGCCTGGGCGACGGCCTCTTCCATCTCGCGGTCGCCCACGAGCGTATTGAGCGCGACATAGACCTTGCAGCCGCGGATGCGGCAATAGCGCACGGCCTTTTGAAATTCTTCTTCGGTAAAATTCTTGGCTCCGCGGCGGGCGTTGAAGTTGCCCATGCCGAGATAGATCGCGTCCGCGCCGTTCTGTACGGCGGCAATGACGGCTTCCGGCGAGCCGGCGGGGGAGAGCAGCTCTGTCATATACAGATCTCCTTATGCTTTCCTTGACGACTTCCGTGCCCTTCGACGCAGAAGTCCATAACGATACAAAGTAGATTATAACACAAGTCCCCCTCTTGCGACAAGATGATTTTGATGGTATACTGTTTTAACAATGTAAACAATTCTTCAACTTTTTTCGGAGAAGCGTCCCATGGCTGATAAAAAAGAAGAAAACTGCATATCGCCCGCCGCCGCGGATGCGCTGATCGCCGCGCACGACGGCGACACGGCGCTGCTCGCGCTCTATCTCGCGCGCCATCCCGGCGCCGACGACGAGACGGCGGCCGCCGTGCTCTGCCGCACCCGCGCCGAGATCGCGAACGCGCGCGAAAAGCTCGGCCGCATCCTGCGCGCGGAAAAGCCGGCGCGGACGGACAAGCCCTTTTACCCGACGGACGAGCCGGTCGAGTATCCGGTCAAAGACATCGTCCGCACCTTTGAGGGCGACAACGCCTTTCAGCCGATCATGGATGAGCTGACGCGCATCCTCGGCACCACGCCGTCGCGTGCCTATCTCAACACGCTGGTGGATATTTACGACCATCTCGGCATGCCGCCGGAGGTGATCATGGTGCTGCTGAACTATTGCAGCGACGAGATCCGCCGCCGCTTCGGCAGCGAGCGCCGCCCCTCTGCGCGCCAGATCAGCGAGGAGGCCTATGCCTGGGCCAACCGCGAGATCCTGACGCTTGAGCAGGCGGACGAGTACATAGCCGCAAGCGCAAAGCGCCGCGAGGACAAGAGCCGCATCGCCGCGCTCATGGGCATCCGCGGCCGCGAGCTGAGCCGGACGGAGAGCAAATATCTCGAAAGCTGGATCGAAATGGGCTTTGACGACGAGGCGATCGCCGCCGCCTTCGACCGCACGCTGACGAATACCGGCGCACTGAAGTGGCCGTATCTCAACGGCATATTGAAAAACTGGCACGCCAAGGGGCTGCACGACGCCGCCGCGATCGAGGCCTCCGAGGGGAAACGGCAGACCTCTGCCGGCAGGACAGACCCAAAAAAGGAAGACGAAGACGAAGATATCGGGACGAAGATCGAACAGTATTGGGGAGATAAAGCATGACATACGACGGAAAGATCCTTGCACGGGCTCGCACGGCTCTTGACCGGATCCGTACGGATAACGAAACCGAGCATCAGCTCCGTCTGGCCGATGCCTATGCCGCGCGTCCCGAGATCCGCCGCTGCGACGAGGAGATGCGCGCGCAGATGACCGAGCTTGTGCGCATCACGCTTTCGCACGAGGCGGACAGCGCGGAGAAGATCGAAAAGCTCAAGGAAGAAAACCTCAGACTGCAGGCGCGCAGAAGAGAACTGCTGCGCTCGCTCGGCCGCGAGGCCGACTGGCTCGATCCGATCGTCAGCTGCCGCAAGTGCGGCGACAGCGGCGTGTATGGCGGCGGGGTCTGCGATTGCCTGAAAAAGCTCTACAACGCCGAGCTGACGCGCGATGTGGGTGTGCTGCTGAAAAACGGCGACGAGAGCTTCGATAAGTTCGACCTGTCGCTCTATGACGGCGAAGACCGCGCCAAAATGAAGAATGTTCTGGAATTCGCCAGAAAATATGCGGAGCGATTCCCTGACGGACCGGCCAATCTGCTCTTCCAGGGCGGCACGGGACTGGGCAAGACCTTCCTCTCGGCCTGCGTTGCAAGAGTAGTGGCGGACAAGGGCTTTTCGGTCTGCTATGACAGCGCTTCGGCCGTGATCGCCGCCTTTGAAGCGCAGAAGTTCGACCGCAGCGAGGAGGCCGACGCGCGCGTGCGCCGGATGCTGGCCTGCGATCTGATGATCCTCGACGATCTCGGCACCGAGATGGCGACGCCCTTTGCCGACAGCGCGCTCTACACGCTGATCAACACCCGGCTCAACGAAGGGAAAAAGACGATCATCAGCACCAATCTCGGCTATGACGAGCTGGAGCGGCGCTATACGGCGCAGATCTTTTCGCGTCTGCGCGGCTGCTATGAGCGTCTGCGCTTTTACGGACAGGATATCCGCCGGATCAGAAAGTGAGCACAAAGACGGCGCAAAGCAGATGAAAGGAGCGGAAAAACGATGCAGCATGAGATCACCAAAGCGATCCCCCTTCTGGACGCAAACGGCAACCTGACCGAGCCGGGCTGGGCGCGCTCGCTCCTGCCTGTGTACCGCCGCGCGGACATCCGCGCGGGCAAGCTGCGCATCAAGGAATGGGATTATTATCTTATCAGCAACGGCCGCTTCGCGCTGGCGCTGACGATCGCGGACAACGGCTATATGGGGATGGACTCCGTCTCAATCATCGAGCTGGAGGAGGGCTGGGAGATCACGACTAGCCCGATGAGCCTTCTGCCGATGGGCAGGCTGAAGCTGCCGGAGCACTCCGCAAAAGGCGTCAGCGAGCACGCGGGCAAGGGGCACAAGCTCAAGTTCACCGCCTTCGGCGACGGCCGGCGCGTGCTGACCGCCCATATGGACCGTTTCGGCGACAAGGGCGCGCTTGACGCGCTGATCCAGCTATCCGGCGAACCGGCGGAGAGCATGGTCATCGCCACGCCCTTTTCCAAGCCGAAGCACTTTTATTACAACCAGAAGATCAACTGCATGCGCGCCAAGGGCTGGTTCACCTATGGCGGCCAAACCTGGCACTTTTCGGATCACGACAGCTTCGCCGTGCTCGACTGGGGCCGCGGCGTGTGGACCTATCACAACACCTGGTACTGGGGCTCGGCCTCCTATCAGGTGGACGGCGTGCCCTTCGGCTGGAACATCGGCTACGGCTTCGGCGACACCTCGGCCGCGAGCGAGAACATGCTCTTCTATGACGGGAAAGCCCACAAGCTCAGCCAGGTGCGCTTCCACATCCCCGGAGAGGAGAAGGATTTCCTCTCGCCGTGGCACTTTTCCTCCGACGACGGCCGCTTTGAAATGGACTTCCGGCCGATCCTCGACCGCGCCTCGTGCACGGACGTCGGGGTCATCAAGTCCGACCAGCACCAGGTTTTCGGCAACTTTACCGGCAAGGCGGTGCTCGACGACGGCACGGTCGTCAAGGTCAGGGACTTTCCCGGCTTTGCCGAAAAGGTGGAAAACAAGTGGTAAAAGAATAAAACAAAAAGAGAGCACCCATCAGGGTGCTCTCTTTTTGCAATTAAGGGATCGTGACTTCGGTCGGCTCCGTCTCCGGAGCGGGCGTTTCCTCCGGCAGGACGATCACGTCCGGCTCGCCGACGGGTTCGGGCGTGGGTTCCGGCGTGGGTTCGGGCGTAGGCTCGGGAGTCGGTTCCGGCGTGGGTTCCGGCGTGGGTTCCGGTGTCGGCTCCGGCGTGGGTTCCGGCGTCGGCTCCGGCGTGGGTTCCGGCGTCGGCTCCGGTCTCAGCCACGGATAGAACGCGTAGATCTCCTCGTCGGACATGTACCAGGGGTTGCCCGGGTCGGGATCGGTCGGATCCCAGCCGCAGCGCAGCTCGTTGTCGGAGATCTGCGGGGCGGTCGGCTTGCCGAGCGGGCCGGGGTCCTCGTCGCCGTAGAATTCCACGGCGTAGATGTTGTAATAGTTGTCGTAGATCCACTTGGCATCCTTGATCTGCAGCCGGACACAGCCCGCCGAGGCGCTGGTGCCGAGCTTGTCAAACTCCCAGTACTCCAGCGAGGAGTTGTCCCACTTGATCTGATAGGGGACGGAGTGGAAGAGAATGTTGCCGGTGATCTGTGTGACATAGTGGCCGTAGACGTCGTAAAAGAGGTCCTGCCATTCAAGCCGCCAGCCCAGCCGGTAGACGCCGCTGCGCGGCGTGTCGTCCCCGGTCGAGCAGACCATGACCATAAAGGGCAGGTCATACTCGCCGCTGTCGCTGCGGGTGTAGACGGTCACGGTGTTGGCAACATAGTTGATACGGATGTAGTAGAGATAATTGTCCTTGTCAAGATAGGGGAAGCGCGCCTCGGCCTCCTCGGTGAGGAGCGGTGCAGGCTCCGGCGTCGGCTCGGGCGTGGGCTCCGGCGTCGGTTCCGGGGTGGGTTCCGGCGTCGGCTCGGGCGTGGGCTCCGGCGTCGGTTCCGGCGTGGGCTCCGGCGTAGGCACCGGGGTGGGCTCCGGCGGCATCAGCAGCGCTGACAGACTTTCATTGGCATCGGTCGGCTCGGGCGGAGGTGCCGCTCCCGCATACATCGAAAAAGCAAGGACAAGGATCAAAAGAAGGGCAAAAAAGCGTTTCATGACGGCTGCTCTCCAAATTCCTGTCAAAGTGTGTCGGGAAAAAGTAAAGCCATTATACTTCATCCCGCGCCGTCTTACAATATTTTTTTCTTGCCTTGCGCGGCGAGGGAAGAATATAATGACCATAAAACGGCGAAAAACAAAATGCTTTTCGCCGCGCTGCAGCGTGAAGCGGCAAAACAGGAGGTATGGATATGGTTAACGAAGAAAAGAAGAGACTCGGCACGAACCGCTCGTGTATCCGCGATCTGTTCGAATACGGTATGGCGCGAGCTGCCGAGATCGGGCGGGAGAACGTTTTTGATTTCTCCATCGGCAATCCCTCCGTTCCCGCGCCGGCCGGCGTGAACGAGACGATCGCCGCCCTTGCCGGCGGCGATACCCAAAGCCTTCACCGTTATACCTCCGCCGCCGGTACGCCGGAAGCGCGCGAAGCCATCGCGGAGGATCTCAACGATCGCTTTGCCTGCGGGGCAAGGGCGCAGGACCTGTTTCTCACCTGCGGCGCCGCCCCGGCGCTGACGGCTGTGCTCTCGGCGCTCTGCGTCGAGGACGCCGAGACGCTGATCTTTGCTCCGTTTTTCCCGGAATATACCGTGTTTGCCGCGGGCGCGGGGATGAAGAGCGTGATCGTCCCGGCCGACACGACCGACTTTCAGATCCACGCCGAGACAGCGGCTCGGTATCTGACAGAACATACCCAGGCGGTCATCATCAACTCCCCGAACAATCCCTCCGGCGTCGTATACAGCCGCGAAAGTCTCACGGCGCTTGCCGCACTGCTTGAGGAGAAGAGCCGCGAATACGGCCACCCGATCTATCTCATCTCGGATGAGCCCTACCGCGAGCTGGTCTACGACGGGGCGGAGGTCAGCTTCGTGCCGACACTCTACCGCAACAGCATCGTGTGCTATTCCTATTCCAAGTCGCTCTCCCTGCCGGGCGAGCGCCTGGGCTATATCTACGTCCCGCAGCAGGCGGAGGACGCAGGGGCGCTGCTCGCGGCGATCGCCGGCGCGGCGAGAGCGCAGGGACATGTCTGCGCGCCGTCGCTGCTGCAGCATATGATCGCACGCTGCGCCGCGCTCCGGCCGGATGTCGAGGCCTATGACCGCAACCGCCGCGCGCTGTATGATGCGCTGACAGCCTACGGCTATGAATGCGTTCGTCCGCAGGGGGCGTTTTATATGCTGATCCGCTCTCCGCGCGGCAACGCAAAGGAGTTTTCCGACCGGGCAAAGGCGAAGGATCTGCTGATCGTGCCCTGCGGCGACTTCGGCTGCCCCGACCATCTGCGCATCAGCACCTGCGTGGCCTGGGAAACGGTGCAGCGCAGCCTTCCCGTTTTTAAAGAACTGATCGAAGAGCGATGAAGATACAAAAGCACCGGAGCTGTACCGTGAAGTGAACCCCAAAAGTTAGACAAAAATAAAATTAAGCGACCTGAAGGGTCTGGTATCTGTGTTGAGCAGGTGTCAGGCCCTTTAGTTTTAGCTTGA
>ONSW01000073.1 GCA_900320595.1 uncultured Eubacteriales bacterium
TCCTCGAGGCTTTCAGCCTGGGACGCGGGGCAGCCGAGGCAGTGCATGCCGACGGAAAGCAGGGTCTCGATCGACTCGGGATAGGTGTTGACGATCTCGCCGATGAGCGTTTTTTCGGTAATATATGCCATATTTGGAATCCTCCTCTTGTAATTCTGGGCGGATTCTACTACAATAGGCGCAGGTTGTATGTTGTTAAAACAACATTTTTCGGAGGTGCGTATGGATATTCGATCGCTCTCCCGCGCGGAGCTGTTTCAGGGCATCCGCGAGGAGGATCTGGCCGCACTCGTCGACTGTTTGAACACGCATGAGAAACGCTATGCCAAGGGCAGCACGATCTGGCGCGCGGGCGAGAGAGTCAGCGAGGTCGGGCTTGTCGAGCAAGGCAGCGTCAACGTCCTTGTGAACTTCTACGGGGGCGACAGCCATATCTTCAGCCATATCGAAGCCGGGCAAATCTTCGGCGAGACCTATGCGGCCATCCCGGAAAAGGAGCTGCAGGTCGACATCGTGGCGAGCGAGGACAGCGTGATCGCCTTTTTCGACATGACAAAGCTGCTGTGCAGCTGCGCAAGCAACTGCGACTGTCACGGGCAGATCATCCGCAATCTCGTGCGCATCTCGGCGGCGAAGAATCTGGGGCTGAACGCCCGGATGATGCACACCGCCGCCCGCTCGATCCGCGAGAGGCTGCTGTCGTATCTGTCCTATGAGGCGCGGGAAAAGGGCAGCAACCACTTCTTCATCCCCTTTTCGCGCCAGGAGTTGGCCGATTATCTCGGCGTAGACCGCAGCGCGCTGTCGAGCGAGCTGGGGCGTATGCAGCGCGACGGACTGATCCGCTTTCACAAAAACGAGTTTACGCTGGAGCGTGAAGTGTGAGGAGGAAGCTATGAGTGTGTTTGTCTTGAAGCTGATCGCGATCGGCACGATGTTCATCGACCATCTGACCTATATCCTGGCGCTCGCCGGCTTTCTCCCCTACTCTTCCGTCAGTTACCGGATCGGGCGCGCCGTCGGACGGATCGCATTCATCATCTTTGCCTATCTGCTTGTCAACGGGTTTGACAAGACGAGCGACCGGAAGAAATATCTCGGCCGGCTTATCTTCTATGCCGCCGTGTCGCAGGTGCCGTTCACGCTCGCCTTTACCGGCGGGAACTACCGCTCGGCCGGCGTGATGTTTTTCTCCTTTGACGCGATGGCGGCGCTGCCGCTGCTGCTTCCGCTCGCGGTATATTTCTTCTTTGTCGCGGAGGGACGGCCGGACAGATCGTGCCTTACGCTCCTTGTCGCGTTTGCGCTCGCGGGGCTGCGGGTCTGTGTGGACGGGATCGTGCTCCTCGGCGGGCATATGAACGTTTTTTACACGCTCGCCGTTTCGATGGCGCTGATGATGTCGCTGGAGGCGCTGCGCTCGCCCGACCGGTCATGGCCGCGGGCGCTGCTTTGCTTTGCAGCGCTTGGGGTCGAACTGTATTTTCTGCAGCAGAATGCGGACTACGGTCTGCTCGGCGTCGCTCTGGTGATCGGGATGTATTTCCTGCGCGGACGGCGCGCGCTGCAGCTCCTCTATGCCGCGGTCTGGTGTGCGGCGGAATATTACGCTTCGCCGATCTTCCTTGTCGGCGCGTGGGCCGCGCTAGTCCCGCTCGCCTTTTACAACGGAAAGCTGGGGCGGAAGATGCGGACGGCTTTTTATGCGTTTTATCCTGTGCATCTCGGGCTGCTGGGGCTAATCTTCATCATCCTGTGCCGCAGCCGATAAAAAAAAGATCCCCTTTAGGGCGCGCAGAATAGGGATACGGCAGCGCAAAAAGGATTTTTTCGCGCCGGACTTCGTTGAAAATGCTCGGAATACATATCCTGCGACTCGCTTCGCTCGCATGTATAAGTTCGACTTTGCCAAATCATAGATTTGGAGTCTCACTTAAGTATTCCTGTGCTTTTCGCCTCGTCCGACACAAAAATCTCACTTTTTGCGTGCAAAGCAGTTTTGAGCAAGAGATTTTTCGTCCAGACAAAATAGAAAAATCCGGGAATACTTGATGTATTTCCGGATTTTTCTGTGAAGTATGGGCGGAAAAGGTCCGCTCAAAACCTGTTGTCTCCCTAATCTGCGCGCCCTTCCGGGGATCTTTTTTACAGCTTTTCCAGCAGAGCCTGCAGCGCGTTGTGGCGGTGGCTGATCTCGTTTTTCACCTCGGGCGGCAGCTGCGCCATCGTGAGACTGTATTCCGGCAGATAGAACAGCGAGTCGTAGCCGAAGCCGAACTGTCCCGCTTCCTCATACGCGATCTGGCCGTAGACATAGCCCTCCGCCGTGACCTCGCTGCCATTGGGACGGACGAGCGCCATCGCACAGGTAAAATGCGCCGCGCGGTTTTCCTCGCCCTTTAATTCACGGAGCAGCTTTTGCCGGTTCGCGGCGTCGTTCCCGTGCTCGCCGGCATAGCGGGCCGAGTAGATCCCCGGCGCGCCGCCGAGCGCGTCGACGCAAAGGCCGCTGTCATCGGCCAGCGCGCAGCAGCCGGAGAGAAGCATGATCTCGCGCGCCTTTTTCTCCGCGTTCGCGGCAAAGGTCTCGCCGTCCTCGATCGTCTCGTGCTCGATCCCCGCCTCGCGCAGCGACAGGATCTCGTCAAACGAATCGCCCAGGATCGCTTTGATTTCCTCGAGCTTGTGGGCATTGTTGGATGCGATGATCAGTTTCATCTCTTCGTCCCTCATTTTTCTGTTGAATTTTCTCTTTTGAGGTGTTATACTGCTCTACGCACGCGGATGTAGTTCATCGGTAGAACTTCGGCTTCCCAAGCCGGTAAGGTGGGTTCGACTCCCATCATCCGCTCCACGTCGTCGCGGACTTCGTATCGTTCGCGACGACGTTTTTTCGTCTTCGCTCATTCACTTCGTCGCTCCTCCTTTCAAAATCAAAACCGCACGGCCGCTTTCGGCCTCGTCGACAACTTCGGCCTTTCGCTGTGCTGGGTTTTGATTTTGTTTCGGATGGGGCTGTTGTTTTTCTATTCGGAGGGAGTCGAACGGGAGCGGGAGTGAATGGAGTGCTCCCCTGTCGCCTCTTACGGCGCGGGAGACGCTTCGGGGTCCGGCGTAGGCTCCGGGCGCCTGGTGAACATCAGATTCATGTCCACCTGGCCCTCGATGCCGGGCACCTCGCCCTCGTGCGTATACTGCCAGATGTTGCCCGCATAATAAAAGTCAGGATAATCTCCCGGCACGGCCAACCAGAATTTGACGTCCTTCAAGCGGGAAAGGTCCAGACTGTAATAGCCGAGCTGGCGGTTGAAGTAGATGCCCGCCTCATAGCCCGCGGCACGGATCGTCTCGCAAAACGCCACGCCGCAGTCGCCGATGATGGACGGATCAAGGTCGTTCGTGCGGGCGTCCGGGATATCTTCGAGCTTTTCCCAGTCATACATGACGGGAAGCGTGATCTCGTAGCCCTCGATCTGTCTGAGAACAAATCTTGCCTCGTGGATCGCCTCGGCGACGTTGATCGCCTGGGAGAAGAAATAAACGCCGACCTGAAGCCCGGCGTCGCGCGCGCCGTCGATGTTGGTGCGGAACCACGCATCGTCGTTCAGCCCTCCCTGGGTATAGCCGCGATAGCCGCAGCGGATATAGGCGAATTGGACCCCGCTGTCCGCGACCTGCTTCCAGTCGATATAATGCTGGTGCTCCGACACGTCGACGCCCAGGATCGTGTCGTAATCATCGCCGGTATAGACGATTTTACCGTCCGTGTGGTCGAAGTCCTCTTTTTTCAGATCGTTGACCTCGACGCCTTCGATCGGTGTGATCCAAACGTCGTTATAGCCGTCGTTGATCAGGACCTGGCCCTCGTGCGGGTCGACCTCTTCCTCCGGCTGTATGACATGCCTGCCCAGTGTCATGACAAGCGCGACCGCCAGAAGAAGGATCACAACGCCTCCCACGATATTTTTTATCTGTCTGCTCATTTGACCACCTATCTGTTTCTCGAATCCCGTACATCATAGCATACCTGGAAAGCGATTTCAATTCACAGTTGAAAAGGCCGCATCCATTCATAGTATTCGGAAAAAAATTAGTTGACAAACGAGGCAGTATTTGCTATTATAAGCGGGCTGAACGGAAACGCTGGTGTAGCTCAGCCGGTAGAGCAGCTGATTTGTAATCAGCAGGTCGGGGGTTCGAATCCGTCCACCAGCTCCATCGCAAAACACCTTGTTTCCGCAAGCGCAAGTTCATATGGGGGAATTCCCGAGTGGCCAAAGGGGACAGACTGTAAATCTGCTGGCAATGCCTTCGATGGTTCGAATCCATCTTCCCCCACCAAGCAAAAGCACCGCCTGTGAAGGCGGTGTTTTTGTTTGGTATGGGTCTTTGTGAAGAGGGATTCGAAGCCGAGCGGAAGTGAATGGAGCGCCGGGGGCGCTCCAGAGCCGCGAGGCGGCCCGTCCGCAGACGGGCGAATCCATCTTCCCCCACCAGCAAGAAGCACCATCCAAACGGATGGTGCTTCTTGCTGTGTATGGGTCTTTGTGAAGATGGATTCGAAGGGGAGGCGTGTAAGAAAACATGCCAGCGGCACGTTTTCCCGCCGACCTGGCCCGTCCTCAGACGGGCGAATCCGTCTTCCCCCACCGAGAAAAACCTCTTTTGTTTTTTTTGAACCGCCCCAGATTGTGCGGACAGCACAAAAAAGAGGCCTGATGTAGTTTTTTAATTCAAGCAACGAACTGGCACCGCAACTCCAGCGGTGTCAGTTTTGTTTTTGTCTGGATTCGCTGGTGGTTGTAGAAGAAGATGTAGTCGTCAATGAG
>ONSW01000037.1 GCA_900320595.1 uncultured Eubacteriales bacterium
AATACAACGATTTCCCAATGCGTCCACTCGGCTGGCTTTCACCTAAACAGGCTCTTTCTTCTTTTCCTGACTCTGTTACACATCATTGACAAACCTACACTTTTTATGTTGTAGCATATAAGTCCTCCGCTTGACCGGCGGGGGAGAATCGCGTATACTTTCTGCGTAAATACGAGAAAACGGTGAGAACATGGTACGAAAAATCGATTTTCAAGAGGCCGGGAGGCTATTGGAAAAGGAGAAAAACGCCGTGCTGCTCGACGTGCGCGAGGAGGACGAATACATCACCGGCCATGCGATCGACGCGCTTTTGCTGCCCGTCGACGAGATCACGCCGCAGCGCGCGGCGGACGTGCTGCCGGACAGGGACGCGCCGATCCTCGTCTACTGCCGCAGCGGACGGCGCAGCCGCCGGGCGGCAGCGCTGCTTGAGAGCTTCGGTTATACCCGGCTTTATGACCTCGGCAGCCTGATCGGCTGGCCGTACGGATTGGAATAAAAAAGGAGCACCGGCATGGGCGAGCCTTTGCGTGAAAACCAAAAAGAGAATATCTGCGTCGGGCTGCTGGCCCACGTCGACGCGGGCAAGACCACGCTTTCCGAGGCGATGCTCTATCTCTCCGGGCGGCTGCGCAGGCTCGGCCGGGTCGACCACCGCGACAGCTTTCTCGACACCCACAGCATCGAGCGCGAGCGCGGCATCACGATCTTTTCCAAGCAGGCGCTCTTCGAGCTGCCGCACCGCAGCATAACGCTGCTCGACACGCCGGGGCATGTGGACTTTGCCGCCGAGACGGAGCGCACGCTGCCGGTGATGGACTGCGCGGTGCTGGTCATCAGCGGCGTCGACGGCGTCCAGGCGCATACCGAGACGCTCTGGCGCCTGCTGAAGAGAAACGGCGTGCCCTGCTTCGTGTTTATCAGCAAGATGGATCTCTCCGTGCGCGAGCGCGCCGGGCTGATGGCGGAGCTACAGGAGCGGCTCGACCCCGGCTGCGTGGATTTTACCGCTCGTAACGAGGCGTTTTTCGAGCAGATCGCGCTTTTGGACGAGACGATGATGGACAAGATCCTCTCGGGCGGCGAGGTGACGGACGGCGAGCTTTCCGCGCTTATCGCGCGTCGGGCGCTGTTCCCCTGCTTTTTCGGCTCGGGCCTGAAGCTCGACGGCGTAGAGGAACTGATCGAGGCGCTTGACACCCTCGCGCCGCTGCGCGAGAGAAGAGGCGACTTTGCCGCCCGCGTTTTCAAGATCGCCCGCGACGCGCAGGGCAGCCGTCTGACCTTTCTCAAACTCCTCGGCGGCGAGCTTACGGTGCGCGGGACGCTGCGCTACCGCGACCTCTCCGGCGCTGAGCGGGAGGAAAAGCTGACGCAGCTGCGCCTCTACTCCGGCGCCAAATACGAGGCGGCGGAGAGGCTTGCCCCCGGCCAGATCGCCGCGGCGGTGGGGCTCTCCGGCACATGGGCCGGGCAGGGGCTCGGCGAGGCGTCGGACGCGGAACGTCCCGGGCTCGAGAGCGTGATGAGCTACCGTATCATCCCGCCGGAGGGCGTCGATGGCGTGCAGATGCTGCCGAAGCTGCAGCTTTTGCAGGAGGAGGATCCCCAGCTGCACCTTGCCTGGAATCCCCGCGCCGGGCAGATCGAGCTGCGGCTGATGGGGCGCGTGCAGCGCGAGGTGTTCCGGAGATTGGTATCGGAGCGCTTCGGCTGGGACGTCGCGCTTGACAAGGGCCGCATGCTCTACCGCGAGACGATCGCCGGCAAGGTGGAAGGCGTGGGGCATTTCGAGCCGCTGCGCCACTATGCCGAGGTGCACCTGATCTTAGAGCCGCTCCCGCGCGGCAGCGGCCTTGTGTTCGACACTGTCTGCAGCGAGGACGCGCTGGACCGCAACTGGCAGCGGCTCATCCTGACGCATCTCGCGGAAAAGCCGCATCTCGGCGTGCTGACCGGCTCGCCGATCACCGATATAAAGATCACGCTCGCCGCCGGACGCGCCCACATCAAGCACACCGAGGGCGGCGACTTTCGCGAGGCGACCTACCGCGCCGTGCGGCAGGGGCTGATGCAGGCCGAGAGCATGCTGCTCGAGCCGTACTGCGCCTTTACCGTCGAGGTGCCGGGCGAGCTGCTCGGAAGGGCGATGAGCGACGTGCGCGCGATGGGCGGCAGCTTTGAATCGCCGGAGGACGCCGGGACGCTGACGCGGCTGCGCGGCAGCGCGCCGGTCAGGGAGATGAACGGCTACGCCGAGCTTCTGGCGGGCTTTTCGCGCGGCATTGGGCGCATCAGTCTGCGTCCGGACGGCTATCGGCCATGCCGGAACAGCGAGCAGGTGATCGCCGAGATCGGCTATGACGCCGCCTCCGACACGGACAACACGCCCGACAGCGTTTTCTGCGCCCACGGCGGCGGCTTTACCGTCAAGTGGGATCGGGTGAGCGAGTATATGCATCTCGAAAGCTGCCTGAAAAAGCCCGGCGAGACGCCCCGGCCGTCGCCGCGCGCCGCGATCTCGATCGACGAGCGCGAGCTCGAGGCGATCATGGAGCGCGAATTCGGTCCGATCCGCCGGCCGCAGTATACCGCGCCGATGCGCAACGAAGCGCCGGCGAGGCAGGCCGCCTCCGCGGCGCGGCGCGAATATCTGATCGTCGACGGCTATAACCTGATCTTTGCCTGGGACGAGCTCAAGACCCTCGCCGCCGATCGGCTGGATCTGGCAAGGGAGCGGCTGATGGACATTCTCTCCGGCTACTGCGCCTTTACGGGCAGGGAGCTTGTGCTGGTGTTCGACGGCTACCGCACGCCGGGCAATCCCGGCTCGCGGTCGGATTATCACAACATCCACGTCGTCTTTACCCCCGCCGGGGAGACCGGCGACATGTATATCGAGCGGCTGGCCGACGAGATCGGGCGGAACTATGACGTGCGTGTCGTGACGAGCGACAACCTCATCCGCCTCTCGGCGCTGCGCTCCGGCGTGCTGCGCACGAGCTCAAAGGAGTTTGCCGGAGAGCTCGAGTGGACGCTGGGGCAGATCGGCGAGATCCTGAAGAAGAGCGAACGGGCAGCGCGCCCGGAAAAGCTGGGGGAAACGGTGAGCGATGGAAAACAGAAATGAACTGCTCCGGCGGGCAGAGGATCTGTGCCGGCGGTGTGAAAAGAGCGGCAGCGTGACGCACACGGCCTTTTTGACGCCGGCCGAGCGGGTAGAGCTGGAGGCCTGGGCGCGGCACAACGCGTCCTGCCGCGTGCTGTTTTGCGGCGGCGCGGAAGAGAGCGAGCGCTGCGCGGCCTTTTTCCTGCCCGACTGGATGGATGAGGAGAGCTTTGATCCGGCGGAGTATCTCTGCGCGATCCGGCTGACGGCCTTTTTCGGCGAACCGGGGCACCGCGATTATATGGGCGCGCTGCTGGGCATGGGCATCGGCCGGGAGTGGCTGGGCGACATTCAGGTCGCGGGCGAAACGGCCTGGGTCTTCTGTATGCCGAGCGTGCAGAAGCATCTTCTCTCGATCGACAAGGTCGGCCGCTGCACCGTGCGGGCGGAGGCTGTTGCACTCGCCGACGTGCCCGCGCCGGAGCGGCAGGTCAAGGAAAAACGCTTCAGTGTCCAGAGCCCGCGGCTCGACGCGGTGACGGCGGGATTGTTCTCTTTAAGCCGCAGCGAGGCCGCCCGGCAGATCGAGGCCGGGCAGGTGAGCGTCAACTACCGCGAGAGTATCAAATGCGATCTCGACGTGCGCGAGGGCGACGTGATCTCGCTGCGCGGCAAGGGAAAGGGACGCATCACCGAGCTCGGCGGCACGTCCCGCAAGGGCAGGCTCTTCATCAGCGGAGAGGTGTTCGCTTGACCCCTTTTTGAGCGCACAGAGCCTAAGAGAAGAAAAAAGCACCCGCCTGGAAGCGGGTGCTTTTCGTTTGGATGCGCTTATTCGACCTCGACCACGCCGTCCTCCTTGACGGTGACGGTCATGCCGGTCTTGACATAGGCGAGGAACTCCTCGCCGAGATGATCGACGACGGGCATGCTCGCGTCGGTCCACACGTCGCCGAGGATCGCACCGGAGGCCGCCAGCGAGTCGATCGGCAGCGAGAAGAGCATGCAGGCGGGCTGCTTGCCCATCGAGCAGGCGGTATAGAGCACCATGCCGCCGGTGGTCGAGCCGATCGTCATCGGCAGGCACAGCGCCTTGCCGAGCATCGGCTTTTTGTAGATGTCGGCGTTGTTCTGGTCGCCGCACTTCACCTGCTTGTCGCCGAACATCAGCGCCATCTGATAGCTTGCGAGCGTGTTGAACCCGCCCGTGGAGACCAGCGCCTCGGCCGTGCAGGTGCCGGGGACGATCACGCGGCCCTTAAACTGTTTCATTTCGCCGCCTCCTTTGTCGTGATGATCGAAAGGATCTCCGCCTCGGTGTAATAGCGCGCGCTCGTATAGGTGCGCAGCTTGTTCGAGCAGGTGATGACCGCCTTCTTCTTGCACAGGGGGTTGTTCATGTACATCAGCGGGCAGATATAGCTCAGTATGACGCCGTAGGTGCGCAGCTTGGAGGCATAAACGGTCTTTTCAAATTCCTTCAGCACGGGCGTCGGGGCGGTGAACACCGTCGGCACCGTGACCTGGGGCAGGTGCTTCGCGCGCAGCGCGGCCTCGATCTTGTCCGTCCAGTCGATGAGCTGCTGCATCGTCAGATGCGGGCAGCCGACAAAGCACAACTGGGGCCTGGCCTCCGGGTCCTTCCAGATGACGGGGTAGCTGCGCTTGACGCGCTCGAGCTCCGCGTCGTCGATCACATAAACCTGCGCGCCCTCGCGGATCAGCGCCTCACCCTGCTCCTTGGCCTCCGGCGTCAGGTTTTCGATGTGGTAAAGACCCACCGCGCCGTTTGAGGCCGTCGCCGCGCCGAAGTCCTTGAGATAGGCGCAGGCGGCCTTGTCGAGCTCGGTGCCCAGCCACTTGTCCAGCCCCTTGACATAGGGCACGTCCTCCATGACCTTCATGCCGATGGCCGAGCCGAGCAGCTGCGCCTCCGGGCGCTGCGTGCAGCGGACCTCGACGATCCAGCTGGCCTTGCGGCCCTCGTCGGTCAAAAGGCCGAATTCCGGCACGAAGCCGGCGATCGAGCCCATCAGCTCGATGATGCCGGAGTTGCGGTTGCAGCGCGCGCCGAGCACGCTGTTGGCATACACGACGGCCGAGCTCTCCGCCCAGGAGAGCACGTCGCCCTTTTCGGGCTTGTTGCCGACCTCGTCGAGATAGCAGGCGCAGGTATAGTCGTCGTCGGACGTGATGCCGAGCTTGCGCAGCTGCTCCTCATAGGGCTTTTGGTCGGTGTACATGATCTTTTTGAATACGATGTCCTCCAGCAGCGAGGAGGGAACGTTGGGGTCGAGCGGCTTGGGGTCGGCCGTGAACTTCTGGCCGCTGACAAGCCCAGCGTCAAGCAGCTGGTCATACAGCTCGTAGACCGGCTTGATCGCCTTGAGACCGAAGGAGATGACCGTGTGGCCGTATTTGCTCGTCACCGGCACCATGCGCTCGGCGCCGAAGGCGTCGCCGTACATCACAAGCGTCTTGACGACCTTGGCCATGGTCTCGCCCTTCGCGCCGTCGAGCAGCGCCTGCTGCTCTCCTTGAATTTCAAGGGTTTTTGCTTACAGTCAGTGTATCATTCCCCGTCCCGAAAGTCAATCGACGCGCACGCAAAAACGACGCCCCGCCTCTCCTGCCCGGGGAGAGACGGGGCGCCGGATCATTGCCTTTTTACTGTCGGACGCTCAGCGCTTTTCCGCCTTCGGCGGCGTCACGCCCTGCACCGCCCCGACCATGAAGCGGCACATCGGCATGAGTCTGGCCCAGTCCGCCGCGATGCGGCGGGGAAGCTCGGAGGAAAAGAGCAGCGCATCGTGGTCGCGTTCGGCACCGAAGTCGAGATATTTGCGGTTGTACCAGGGGTTGAGGATCTCGCCGAGATCGCCCTTGGGGCGGCGGAACTCCTCGCCGTGCAGGGCAAAGCCCTTCATCGGCGCGATCTCCTTTACCAGCCGCTCGAAGGCGGCGGGATTGGCGGCGACCGCACGGCGGAAGGCCTCCATGTAGGCGCTCGTCGGCGCCCAGAAGCCCAGCCCGTAGGAATAGTCCGACGCGCCGATCTGGAACCAGAAGGCGGGGCCGTAGTCCGCCGAGCCCGCGGGCGTAAAGGTAAACCACAGATGGTCCTTGTACGGCCCGCGGCCGAAGAGGCGGCGCGCGTCGCGGTAGATGCGGGAGACGTGGACGGAAAAATCCTCCTCCGGGACAAGCGCGCTCAGCTCCTCATAGGCGTCGTGGGCGAGCGCCTTGAAGGGCTCGTTCAAAACGCGCTCGAAGGTCTCCTTGTGTGCCTGAAACCAGGGGCGCTCGTTGTTGAAGGCAAGCTCCCACAGAAACTCGCCGGTCTCTTTTGAAAATCCGCTGAACATGGCAGTTCCTCTCTTTTGATCTCGCGGCCATTTTACCACAGCACGCGGCGGAAGGCAAACGCTTTCGCTGTACAAGTGCGGGGAAACATGCTATACTGAATCGTTAGCAAAACGAAACGCGGCAGCAGATTCCCGCAAGGAGGTCGCTTATGAAAATCATTATTGCCGGCGCGGGCCGGATCGGCTCGGGCATCGCGCAGAGCCTGGAGGCCGAGGGCCATGACATCACGGTGATCGACCGTGATGCGGCCACGATCGAGTCGGTATCCAATTCTCTCGACGTCATCTGCATGCTCGGCAGCGCGACCAATCCCGATACGCTGCGCGAGAGCGGCGCGGCGGAGGCAGACATCCTCATGGCCATGACAGAGAGCGACGAGGTGAACATGATCTGCGCGCTTGCGGCAAAGCGGCTCGGCGCGAAGAACATCATCGCCCGCGTCCGCAATCCCGAATACCTCTCCCAGACCGAGTTTTTGCGTGATGCGATCGGCCTTTCGATGCTGGTCAACCCCGAATACGAGTGCGCCAAGGAGATCTCGCGCATCCTGCGCTTCCCCGGCGCCGTCCGCGTCGACACCTTTTCCAAGGGCAGTGCCGAGATCATCGACTGCCGCATCCCGGAGGGCAGCCCCCTCCACGGACTCTCGCTGCGCGAGAGCGCGCAGCGCTTCGGCGCAAAGGTGCTTGTCTGCGTCGTCGAGCGCGGCGAGGAGGCGCTGATCCCCAACGGCGATTTCGTCCTGCAAAGCGGCGACAGGCTCAGCCTGATGGGCCAGGCCAAGGAGGTCAGACGCTTTTTCTCCTCCATCGGCCAGAGCGGCAAACGCATCCGCAGCGTCATGATCATGGGCGGCGGGCGCGTAAGCGTCTATCTGGCGCGGCTGCTCGAGGAGAGCGGCATCTCCGTCACGGTGATCGACGTCTCGCGCGAGCGCTGTGACGAGCTGTGCGATCTGATCCCCGACGCGCGCATCATCTGCGGCGACGCGACCCAGGACGAGGTTCTGCTCGAGGAGGGTATCCGCAGCGCGGACGCCTTTGTCGCGCTGACCGGCGACGACGGCGACAACATCGTCACGGCGATGTATGCCAAGCGCTGCGGCGTGGGCAAGACCGTCGTCAAGGTCAACATGCGCCACTTCTCCGGCATGCTCGACGAGAGCGGCGACAGCATGGTCGCGCCCAAGGAGATCGTCGCCCAGCAGATCACCAGTTATGTCCGCGCCGTGGGCAACTCCGCCGCCTGGGGCAGCATCGAGACGATGCACAAGCTGGCGGGCGGCAAGCTCGAGGCGCTGGAATTCAAGGTCGGCGACGGGGCAAACTGCATTGGCGTCCCGCTTCGTGATCTTCATCTGCGCAGCGGCGTGCTGATCAGCGCGATCACGCGCGGGAGAAAAACGATGATCCCCAACGGCTCTACCGTGATCGAAAGCGGCGACCACGCGGTGGTCGTGGCGCCGGCCGGCATGCTGCGGGACATCAACGACATGACAGGCGGCGAGAGATGAATATACGAATGATCGCCCAGATCCTCGGGCGGGTGCTGCAGATCATGGCGGTGCTGCTTCTGCTGCCGCTCGCAACGGCGCTCGTTTACCGGGAGAACATCCTCCCCTTTGCCGTGACGCTTGCGCTCACGGCGGCCCTGGGCTGCCTTTTGCGCCTTGTGCGCCCGCGCACGCGCGAGATCTTCGCGCGCGAGGGCTTCGCCGCGGTCGGGCTGGCCTGGCTTTTCATGTCGCTGCTCGGCTCGCTGCCCTTTGTGCTCGGCGGCGATATCCCGCGCTTTATCGACGCCTTTTTTGAGACCGTCTCCGGCTTTACGACGACGGGCGCCTCGATCCTGAACAATGTCGAGGGCCTCTCCCGATCCGGCCTCTTCTGGCGCTCGTTCACCCACTGGATCGGCGGCATGGGCGTGCTGGTATTCCTGATGGCTGTCATGCCGATGAGCGGCGAGCGCTCGATGCATATCATGCGTGCCGAGGTGCCCGGCCCGACGGTGGGCAAGCTCGTCCCGCGCGCCAGGGAGACGGCGCGGATCCTGTATATGATCTACACCATCTTCACCGTGGCTGAGACGATTTTGCTGATGCTGGGCGGCATGAGCTTTTATGAGGCGCTGCTCCATGCCTTCGCCACGGCCGGCACGGGCGGCTTTTCCACGCGCAATGCCTCGATCGCCGCGTTCGACAGCGTGTATATCGAGATGGTCATCGGCGTGTTCCTCGTCCTCTTCGGCACGAACTTCAACCTCTTTTACCTGATTCTGATCGGCCGCGTGCGCGAGGCGCTGCGCAGCGAGGAGCTGCACCGCTATCTCGAGATCATCCTGCTGTGCGTAGCGCTCGTCGGCGTCGGCACATGGAAGATGTACGGCGGCGTGCAGTCGCTGCGCCACGGCTTTTTCATCGTCATGTCCACGATCAGCACGGCCGGCTTCTGTACGCAGGATTATACGCTCTGGCCCTCCTGGCTGCAGACGATGATCGTCATGCTGATGTTCATCGGCGGCTGCGCTGGCTCGACCGGCGGCGGACTGAAGCTCTCGCGCGTGATGCTGCTGTTCCGCACGGCGGCGGCGGACGTCGGGCGCGTCATCCGCCCGCGCAGCGTCAACCGTGTGCAGATGGACGGCCGGCGCGTCACCCAGGAGACGACCGCCGCGGTCTACTCCTATGTGGCGCTCGTGATGCTGCTTCTGCTCGGCTGCACGGTGCTCGTCTCGTTCGACGGTTATGATTTTGCGACCAATTTCACCGCCGCCCTCTCGTGTATCTCCAACGTCGGACCCGGGCTCGGCCTGATCGGGCCGAGCGGGAATTTCTCGATCTTCTCGCCGTTTTCCAAGCTCGTGATGTCCTTCGTGATGCTCTTCGGACGGCTGGAGGTCTATGCGATGCTGATCCTCTTTATCCCCTCGGCGTGGAGAAAAAGATAACAAAAAGGCGTGGAAGCAAACGCTTCCACGCCTTTTTATCATGTTATAAGCTGCCGCTTTTGCGCGCCTGCAGCAGGCCGCGCAGGGAGAGGGCGGCTTTTTATTCCCGGCTGCCGTGTTCGCTGTCACAGCGGCTTTTCTTCTTTCCCGTATGCGTAAATACCAGAACGGCGAGAAGAGCGGAGAGAACATCGAGTCCCAGCAGGATCGCCAGGGAATAATCGCTGGACAGAAAGCCCATCATCGGGTTGTAGAGATTCAGGATAAAGAGCACGATCGACGTGACAGAAAGCACGAACACAACGTGCGCAAGGATCCGAACGGGTTTCTTCATGGCGCATCCTCCTCTCCGGCGGCGGAAGCTTCCGCATCTGCGGGCAGTTCTTCCGCGGGCAGTGCGAGCGGGTCAAAATCGGTGATCAGAACACAGTCGCTCAAATTGCGCGGCACATTGCTGTAGATCTTGGAGATCAGCTCGTCCTGGAACACCATCATGGAAGAGCCGCCGCCGTCAAGGTTGAGGGCGGCCTTGCAGCCGAGCTCGGAGAAAACATTTGACATCTCATCGAGCGTCATGCCGACAGAGTAGCCGGGCTGTCTGCCGTCCGCCACCAGGAAGCAGTAGTGCCCCGGCTCATAATAGCCGATCGCCGTGCGGGGGTTGCGGCCGGTGATGTGGATCTCCGGCACGGAGGAATAGGGGATCTCGCGCGGCGAGCCGTCGGCGTTGAGCAGAGCGGGACCGAAGCTCCAAACCTGCCAGACGTCGCGCTCGACCGCTGTAGTGACGTCAAAGTCGCGGGGAAGCATGGTCTCCATCGTGCCGTCGCGATACAGCACACAGAGATCGACGCTGCCGCGCACCGAGGACCACACCACGCCGTTTCTCACGGCAACGCCGCCGTAAGAATAGCTGCAGAAGTCGCCGTTTACGGCGACGACGGCGTCCTGATCCTCCGCCATTTTCTGCAGCGAAGCCGACATGCGGAAGCGCGGCGGCGTCGCGGCAAGACCGGAGCGGAAGCAGTCGATGTTGCCGATGTAGATGTCCGCCAGATGATAGGCCACGGGACCCTTATCCGACTCGAAGGAATGGTGGCTGATCGTGACGGACAGGTTCGGACTGGTATAGGAATCCTCTGTGCGAACGACCTCGGGCGTAAAATGGTCGGCAAAGCGGATCTGCCATTCGCTGCGCGGATCGGGAGTAGCCTCGGGCTCCTCCGACGCGGCCGCCTCTTCTTCGGACGGTGTCACGGTCGGCTCCGGCGCCGGGGTCGTGCGCTGTTCGGCGACAATGATCGGCTCCTCCTGGTGCAGCGCGTCGGAAACGATGCGTGCCAAAAACCAGCCGCCGACCAGCAGACCGGCCGCCAGGATGTCCAGGATAAGCGCCGCCCAAAGCGGAAAGTGTTTTCGTCTTTTCATTGTCGCTGCGTGCTTCCTTTCGGGTGTGTCGTCTGCCGGAACACCGGGCGTAAACGGTTTCCGACAAATGAGCATTATATAATAACCGCGCGGTAAATGCAACCGGGATAAAAGCGGAAGCGCGTGACTTCAGATCCTGTCGCGCAGGATCTCGGTTGCAAGCGTGAGCATGCGAAAGGCCTCGCCGCGCAGATCCGTGATCTCGTCGTACACCAGATCCTCGCTCAGCACGCCGGCCCTGATCCCCGGGGGGAGCGGCAGCTCTCGGTCGGCGAACCATTCCGCGCTTCCGTAATACGCAAAGAGCGCGGTCATCTCCTCCCGCAGCGCCTCCATCTCATCGAGCGCGCGGCCGAGCGCCGCCGTGGCTGCTATGCTGCGGTCGAGCGCCGCCTCCATCCGCCCGACGCGGTCTCTTGTTTTTTCATCCATGCTCTGCTCTCCTCTCCGCGCGATGCGCAGTTTTTTGTATTCTATCATCTGTCGCATCAAAAGCGCAAAACACGTCTCATGCAGTCTTCCGTAAAACGCTTTTTAAAGTGTTTCACGGATGACCGGTATCAGCCAAAATTGATCTGCAGCTTGGCGTAGAGATCCTCCAGATCCAGCCGCACATCCATCGTGTGGTAGACCCGGATCTTCCGCGCGGGATCACCGGGAAGATAATGCATATCCGCGCCGATCCGGGGCGCGGGGATCTCGGTATAGCCGCCGCGCCCCCTCCTGTCCTCATCTCCCGTGTGGATCGCGCGCTCCACGCCGGAGATACCGCCGCCGAATACGACAACGGAACTTTGTTGTTTACTATAGCGCAATCATATCACAAAGGCATTATAAAAGGAACGCGGAATCATCCGTACGTTCGTACCGGTGACTCCGGGGCTTGTTTTACGCAAAGTCCTCTCCGTATCATTTCCCGCGGCGCGGGAAATACTAACATCACTCTTTTTTCTGGGGAGTGGTGTTTTTTGATACAGGGAAAAGTCGAGATATGCGGCGTGAACACGGCGACGCTGCCGGTGCTCAAGAGCGCGGAGACGAGAGAGCTTCTCCGGCGCTGCCGCGAGGGCGACCGCATGGCCCGGGAGCAGCTGATCTCCGGCAATCTGCGCCTGGTGCTCAGCGTGGTCCAGCGCTTCGCCGGACGCGGCGAGAGCATGGACGACCTCTTTCAGGTCGGCTGCATCGGCCTCATCAAAGCCATCGACGCCTTCGACCTCAATCAGAACGTGCAGTTTTCCACCTACGGCGTTCCAGCGATTATGGGATGGCGAAAAGCTTCAAGGAGGCTCTATCCCATGACAAGAAAGCAAGCACTGGAGCTGTCCGCTCAGGCCCTGGCTGAGAATGAAGAGGCCGTTCAAGTTCTACATACCATGATCGACGAGCTGCCGCTCAACCGCTGGACGGAGGCCGCGATCCGGGATTCCGTAGAGCAGTTCATCCTGGACAACGGCCGCCCGCCTATGCGGACGGATTTCAAGAAGAAGTGCCTCCCGCCCCACTCGATCGTCAAGCGCCGCTTTGGCCTCACGCTGCAGGAATGGCTGGATCAGAACTATCCAACCCAAAAGACACCGCTGGATGAACTCCACGCCCAGGCAACGCAGGAGTTCATCCGGGAGTATCTGCGCATCCAACCTGTCAGCGCCGAGGACTACAACGCCCGACGCACCCATCCATCGAAAGGGTGGTATTCCATCGCCAAGTACAACCACACCCGCCGTTGGCGCATCCTGCTGGAGAAGCTGAACCTCCCCATATACAACAACCGCGGCACGCCGAACAGCGCCCCGCAGTTAAAGGTGCGGGTCATATCGGATTATAACTTTGACGAGAAATAGTAGTAATATTATTTTGAGGCAGTAGACTAAATAAACGGAGCCTATAATCACTGTAACGCATTCGCAGTGATTATAGGCTCCGTTTTGCAGTTTAGTCCTGTTGACTCCAATAGTCTTCATGCGATTCATAGATGTTGTCGCGAGAAATACTGTTCTTATGACCGCACTCTGTACACTTCCAAGTGTAATGATGATCGTCAAATCCAGGCTGAGAATTCAGATATGCGCCACAACGATCGCACCACCAATCAATATCCGGGAACCTATCGCTCATATGTGCTGCTCCTTTCTTACTCAAGAAGAGATTTGAGTTGGTCTAGTCCTGCAAGCTTGCGATTTTTGTTAACTTCCTTGAGGCGAGCCTTTGGGTCTCCGAGTTTTGATGCTAAACTATCGTCCCAAACAATATAGGACCAGCTTCTGGCTGCATAGCCGCCATATCCGTTGTCTTTATAGCGGAGCTCGCCAAACTGCTTTCCTTTTTCTGTGAGGCCCCAATCACCTGGCACACCTTCCAGGTACCCTAGACTCGCGAGCTTTTTGTTTACCTCCTCTCCAGACAATCCAATCATCTTGCCGAGTTTGGTTGCGGACAATTTCATTTGTGCGCTCCTTTCTGATATGGCATGTTTATTTCTTCTTGCTGGCTTCTTTCCGGATTGTTCCGATCAGTTTATCGCTCCTTGTGTCGCGCCCATCTTTATTCCGGACGGTTCCCGCAGGAAGGCCAAGGTTCTTTTCTAACGATCCGACTGTGCAATCGCTTCTTATCTTTCTCCTCATACTTTCCTCCTTTTACGCCTCAGATGTTTGTTTGAAGAATGGTGCGAGCGCTATTGCCAAGGCTACAAAATCATCAATCAGAAGCCCTGGTGCAAGATCAACTGGTGAGATAAAATAGACAATTGCTAGAATTAGCAAAATCGCTTTTCCTGATCCGTTCATGATACTTCCTCCTTAGTTTTCTCCCTTTTTTCTATGGTGGACGATAACTTCGCCGGACTGTAAAGTGCGGTACTGAAACCGGGGAAAATCGATTTATTTACGATTTTCAGATCAACGCAAAAAGATGGATTGCAGTTCATTTTTTCAATTAACCTACATGTATGAACCCGCTTCCTAATGCTGCCCATCGTAACCGCCTCCTTCATCCTTGTGGTTATATTTTAATTTGATTTGTTTTGATAATAAAGAGAATGGCTGAAGCGATAGAGGTTGCTATTTATTCACGAATGAAGAATAAGGCTCTTTCGACTCTTCCTTTTTCCTTAAAAAGGTTTATAATACTATTAAGGAGAAAAAAGGAGGGAGGCAGTCATGGGGAGAAAGTCTACAAAAGAGGATAAGAACATATATCAACAAACAAGGGAGCAGTTGGGCCTGTCCCGAGCGCAAGCATGTGAGCAACTAAAATACGTGTCGGATAGTCGGCTGTTTAGAATAGAAAATGGCGAGACTATTCCCTATCCGGAAGAAGTTTATGCGATGGCAAATACATATAAAATGCCAAGCCTATGTAATTACTATTGCGCAAATGACTGTCCACTAGGCCAGGCTTATGTTCCACAGGTAGAAGTGAAGGAATTGCCCATCATCACGCTTGAGATGCTCGCTGTCCTTAATCGTCTGGTGAAAGAAAAAGATCGGCTGATTGAAATAACAGTTGATGGTAAAATATCGCCTGATGAACTATCAGACTTCAAGCGTATAAAAACAGAGCTGGAAAAAATGTCAATGACTATTGATTCGATGCAGATGTGGTTGGATAATACTATTGCTGCAGGTGAGATCGATAAAAAAACATTCGATTGATAACTGAAAACCATCTATACGTGGCTTTTCAAAAAGAGATGGCTGTTTCATTATTTTGGTGAAACAGCCATCTCTTTTGAGCAGAGACTACGCTAAAGCCGGAATTTAAAATCAAATGCTTTTATTGTTTGCGGGTGTATCTCCGGAACTGCTTTATGATGACTTCAAATTCTGAATAATCACTAGATAACCGCCAACACCACAACGCACAAGTTCCAACACGAAGCGCGCGTTGGCAATGCGTTGAGAGTGCGTTAACTTGCTACTAACTTGCTACTAACCTGCTTCGAACTTGCTAAAACTTGCAACTTACTTGCTACTTGCTATAAAACTTGCTTCTGGTAGCAAGATAGCGATTCCTTTTAACGCTCCTTTCATTTTTAATCCGTTATACAACTGCTCATACAAATAATCCTCCTCCAAAATTTGTATGAGTAGTTGTACGTGCAGTTGTGGGAGAAAGATTACTAATAAATCCACTATTAAAATCGCTCGGAATATTTTGCTTGATTTTCTCCAATAATTGCAGTAGCATTGCAATCGGTGGTGAGAATATGCTAAAAACTCATCTTGTCCTCGTAGACGAGCTCAAGGACTATGCCAATCCTGCTGCGAAGATAGCGCGGATGGTAAAGGCCGGAGAGATTGTACGCATTAAGCAAGGGCTATATGAAACGGATCCTCAAACAGACGGTATTTTGCTTGCAGAGGCCATATATGGCCCCTCATATCTCTCGTTTGAATTTGCCTTGTCGTACCATGGCTTAATCCCTGAGGCGGTTTATCAATATACATCAGCAACCTTTGAAAAGAAACGGACCAAGCTCTTTGAGACGCCGTTCGGGGTGTTCAGCTATCGCGATGTTCCCTCTCTCGTGTTCCCTCTGGGAGTTCAATTGATTCTCCGGGGTGATAATAGTTTCCGTTTAGCCACACCTGAGAAAGCCTTATGTGATGAGCTCTACAAGCTCTCACCATGCGCCAATCGAGCGGAATTGGAGCAATTGCTGTTCGATAATTTGAGGATTGATAAGGAGGCTGTGCTTAGCTTGAATCTCAACGAGCTGAATGACTTGGCTTCGCTCTATCAATCGAAGAATCACAAACTCCTTAAGACTTGGATTAGAAGAGCGCGACACAATCAGGCAAGCAAGTGAATTGTTAACTTGCAAGTTTGTTGCAAGTTAACAGTAGCTCATTGTCTCGTTTCATTATGTTTTACGAATCCTCAACCAAGTTCAACTCGCACAGTGCCACGAAGTTTACTTTTTGTGATGTTCATTTGACAGAACACTCAATTTCTGCGGTAAACAAAAAATGAGTTTCACTTTTGGGGTCCCAAAAGTGAAACTCATTTTGATATTTATTGGTTTGAGAAGAAACTCGCTTCGAAATCCGCAAACGGAAGTGGAGATTGATTGATAATTACGTTAAAATCAAGGGCATCAATTAACGACTGAGCTCGCTCACCCTCGTGATAAGCAACGCCTGGGCCTTTCATACGAAAGAGCTTCTTCATCTTCCGTTTGCCCTTTGAGCCACTCGGAATTTTGCAAACTGGCATGTCTAGGAATGCAAAGATGCTGTTGCTGTCCAGCAGCATGGTATCTTCAATATCTGCGTTGGCAGCCATGTCAATGATATGCTTTGCTTTGTTCTTCTGAAGGCTTTTTCTGAGTTCCTTCCAATCCCCTTCATGAAACTTGGAGAAAGAATCCATGTATTCGTCGGTGTCATAACAGAGGATTACTGTCCATTCGAGGCTTTTGTTTGAACCGTGACACTTTGAAGAAAACCATGCGCTGGAATTAGTCAATTGAGAGACTGTTCCCACCACATTTGTTTTAATTAGCACCCTGGACCCATCATTCTCCAGAACATAAAAGACTTCACCTGTAGTGGCGTCAGCCTTTTTGCTTATACTGAAACCAGGATGCTTGGTGCAATAATACCTCAGAAGAGACAAATAAAAGATTTTCTCCGTATCTCCTTCGAATATTAAAGCAATCCCTTTAGTATACCCGCTATCCATACTTAATCCTCCAAGAAGAAGGATAAGGTTTCAGCCGAATCTTGATCGCCTGACATTAACTCGAATAGATATTCGCCGATGGTCATCGCCAGATCACGTGCCGTGTTTAAAAGAGCTTTTGTCCGTGAAGGTTTAACTTTTTTGAAAAGTGCAATACCATTATTTGTCGGAACGCCAACAAATATCTTCTCGGGTTTGAAATACTGTACAAGATACGGGGAATGGCTCGAAATGATGATGGAGGTGTCTTCCAACGCCTCATCAAGTATTTCAAGCATTCTTTTTAAAAGCCTAGGATGAATACTGGTTTCAAGCTCTTCAATTCCAATTAGTGTGATATTCTTTGATCCAGCGATGAAGACGTTAGCTAAAAGCCAAAAAACGCGTTTAGTGCCAGTTGACATCATGGCCATGTCAATTGGCTGATTCAAATCCTTATGGGTGATGATTACTTTATAGAGTTCATCCCTAAGCCTGAAAGGGATATCTTCTTCTGTATTGACTTCGGATTCAGAGATTGTTCCATTAGCGTCAGCAGTAACTAACTTAAACTCTTTGACTTCTTTTCTAACTTCATATGGTAGGACAGAAACCTCTGTAAACTCAGGGAAGAGAGCATATACTGCCTCTAAGAACAGATTATACTTATCAGGAAAACTCTGCATTAATTGATAAAGGGCGCGAGGAACGTCTTTATCGTCAAAGCGAACGCCTTCATCGTTTTTCTGATCGACATACTCGATGGGCATTGAAATAAATCTATCTCGCAGGTCAAGAGAAGAACAAACATGATAATCAAACGATTTAATTGCAGAGATAACAGGATAGATAGCAATGTCATCGATAGCAGAAAGAACATCAATAGCAAGTTGAGCATCACTCAGATTAATCTTTCTGTAGGAAAGAGTATCCTTTTCTTTGCGATACTTTCCTTCCTCTCTCTTTAAATATGAAGTATATCTTACGCTCTCTGAAGACCGGGCTTCAATCCACTCGTTAATAATGCGTTGGCCAGATCCATCGTCCCGATACCACTCGAATTCATAACCATAACGGATAAAACGGTATTCCGCTAATGCCGGATCTTCAAATTCAATCTCGAAAGAGAAAACACTATTAGCTAACTTTCTGTTGATAGGGATTCCACGAGGCCATCGCATCATGGCCTTTCTTTCCCTGGGATTTAAAGATAAGAACTCACAGCCGAAGTCGATAGCTTCAAGGAGATTGGATTTGCCATAGTTGTTCGGAGAGATAATTGCAGTAATATTATCAAGAAGCAACTTCGTCTTGTCCAAGTTTTTGAAACCGCCAACAGTAACACTTTTGATTTTCACTTTCCATCCTCCTTCCTGTATATATTAAAATATATTAAATAGTGAAATTTGTCAACAGCAGTCGCTTATATTATAGATTATTTATGAATGAATTAAAGTTTTTCTTTTATCTCTTTTGAAATCAAGTATTCGGTTTAGGGTTTGCTATAGTATTATTCCCCGATAGTGATTCTATGAGCCATTATTCTTCAATACGACTTAATATGACTTTTGCCAGAGTGTGTAGTTTACATTATGAGAAGTTCTCCGATGGAACGGTCAAATGCATTGAAGACGAGATCCCGTTTGAGATCCCCGACGGCTGGGCGTGGGCAAGATTAGTATCTCTTTCCGAATGCGTGACAGACGGGGACCATCAGCCACCACCACAAACGAGCGTTGGGATCCCTTTTCTTGTTATATCCAATGTGGCTAGCGGAGAATTGAGCTTTTCGAACATAAGATATGTCAGCAAGGAATACTATGATTCACTATCCCCTTTCAGAAAAGCAAAAGCTGGGGATCTGCTTTTTACTGTCACAGGATCGTATGGTATACCTATTCCCGTAAATACAAATACGCCTTTTTGCTTTCAACGGCATATCGCTATAATTCGGCCATGTATTATTGACCACCAGTATCTGGCAGCCATTTTAGGATCAATGTACATAAAGAAACTCTGTGATGAAAAGGCAACTGGTATAGCTCAGAAGACAGTCGATCTTTCAACTCTGAGAAACTTTTTGCTTCCAGTCGCGCCTACTTCTGAACAAGAAAGAATTTTAGAGGTTGTAAACAATGCGCTTGAAACGCTTTCCAAGACCAAGCTCTCCGCAGACGCATTAAAAGAGAATGCTTTGAGGGTTAAAGCAAAGATCCTTGATCTCGCTATCCGCGGCAAACTTGTTCCGCAGGATCCAGCTGACGAGCCAGCGTCAGTCCTTCTGGAACGCATCCGAGTGGACAAGGAAGAGCAGATCAAAGCCGGAAAAATCAAGCGTGACAAGAAGGAATCCTTTATCTTCCGCAGTGAGGATAACTCTTATTATCTTTCCCGAAGTACACATAAGGAACAGGTTGATGCCCAATTCATATTTCCTCTACCGCCTGGCTGGCAGTGGTGCACGCTTTCA
>ONSW01000034.1 GCA_900320595.1 uncultured Eubacteriales bacterium
GTTAAAACATTTGTAAAATCTGCTTATGAAAGCCTCGAGAAGAGGCTTAATACGAGTATCAAACTTGAAAGAGGAGGATCCAAAATGAAAAAAGTTCTGGCACTTGTCCTCGCACTCGTCATGATCTTCGCACTGGCCGCCTGCGGCCAGGCCGCGGCTCCCGCCGCGACCGGCAGCGGCGATCTCGTCGGCGTCGCGATGCCGACGAAGGATCTGCAGCGCTGGAATCAGGACGGCGAGAACATGAAGGCTATGCTCGAGAAAGCCGGCTATCAGGTCGACCTCCAGTATGGCGCAAATGACATTGCTACCCAGGTTTCCCAGATTGAAAACATGATCGCCAACGGCTGCAAGGTCCTGGTCATCGCCTCCATCGACGGCGACTCCCTCGGCACCGTGCTGGCCCAGGCCAAGGAGAAGAGCATCCCCGTCATCGCCTATGACCGTCTGATCATGAACTCCGACGCCGTTACCTACTACGCCACCTTCGACAACTGGCTCGTCGGCACCAAGCAGGGCGAGTTCATCGAAGAGGCGCTCGGCCTGAAGGACGGCAAGGGCCCGTTCAACATTGAGTTCATCACCGGTGACCCCGGCGACAACAACATCAACTTCTTCTTTGACGGCGCCATGAGCATCCTGCAACAGTATCTGGACAATGGCCAGCTCGTCTGCCCCTCCGGCCAGACCGAGAAGGCTGTCGTCGCGACTGCCAACTGGGCGACCGACGCCGCTCAGGCCCGCTTCGAGAACATCCTCAGCTCCAACTATGCCGACAAGCAGCTGGATGCGGTCCTCGCCTCCAACGACTCCACGGCTCTCGGCGTTGAGAACGCGCTCGCGTCTTCCTACAGCGGCAGCGTCTACCCGGTCATCACCGGTCAGGACTGCGACATCGCCATCATGAAGAACCTCATCGACGGCAAGCAGGCAATGAGCGTCTTCAAAGACACCCGTACCCTCGCCGCCAAGGTCGTTGAGATGGTCGACGCCATCATGAAGGGCCAGGAGCCCCCGATCAACGACACCGAGACCTATGACAACGGCACCGGCATCATCCCCAGCTTCCTGTGTGAGCCCGTGGCCTGCACGGTCGAGAACTACAAGGAACTGCTGATCGACTCCGGCTACTACACCTTTGAGCAGCTCGGCATCGATGGCGAGGCTGCCCCCGCCGCCGCTGAGCCTGCTGCCGCTGCCGAACCCATCAAGGTCGGCATCATCAACCTTGACCCGTCCGAGTCCGGCTACCGCCAGGCCAACGTCAAGGATCTGACCGATACCTTCACCGCCGAGAACGGCTATGACGCCACCTTCGTCACCGCCCCCACTGCCGACAAGCAGCTCGAGGCCGCCAAGGGCTTCATCACCGCTGAGGTAAAGTACATCCTTGTCTCCGCCGCTGAGACCACCGGTTGGGACGAAGTCCTTGAAGAGGCCAAAGAGGCCGGCATCAAGGTCTTCCTGTTCGACCGTATGATCGACTGCGATCCCAGCCTGTACACGGCCGCTGTCGTTTCCGACATGCGTCAGGAAGGCGAGACCGCTGTTGCCTGGCTTGAGAGCCTGGGCCTGGAAGAGTACAAGATCCTGCACATTCAGGGACAGCTGGGCAGCGCCGCTCAGATCGGCCGCAGCGATCCTCTGACCGAGAAGTGCGCCGAGGCTGACAACTGGACCATCGTCCGCGAAGGCACCGGCGGCGACAGCTGGGATCCCAACGAGGCCAACAAGATCGCGAAGGCCGCCATTGACGCGGGCGAAGAGTTCAACATCGTCTATGCCGAGAACGACGGCATGGCTGACGGCGTTGTCCAGGCGCTCGACGCTGCGGGCATCACCCACGGTGTTGACGGCGACGTCATCGTCATGGGCTTTGACTGCAACAAGTGGGCTCTGGAGAAGCTGCTTGCCGGCGAGTGGAACTACGACGGCCAGTGCAGCCCGTTCCAGGCCGGTGTCATCGACCAGATGATCAAGACCCTTGAGGCCGGCGGTTCCATCGAAGGCCTGAACGAGCTCAACCAGATCATCTCCGTTGAGAAGGGCTTTGACGCCCGCACCATCACCCAGGACGATATCGACACCTACGGTCTTGGCTGATCATCCCCGCACACTGATCTATTCATAGAATAAGCAATGCAGCGCGGTGTGGAAAGTGGAGCAATCCGCGATCCACACCGCGTTTCTTTTAGATTTATCGAACAGGAGATGAACGGATGGAAGACGGAATCGTTTTAGCCATGCGCGGGATATGCAAATCTTTCCCCGGCGTAAAAGCGCTCAACAATGTCGACTTTACGCTGCGCAAGGGAGAGATCCATGCGCTGATGGGGGAAAACGGCGCCGGGAAATCCACGCTGATCAAGGTTCTGACGGGCGTGTATGAAAAGGACGCCGGCAGCATCGAGATTGAGGGATACCCGGGCGAGGTACACATTCATTCTCCTCAGCAGGCTCAAAACATCGGCATCAGCACCGTCTATCAGGAGATCACGCTCTGCCCGAATCTGACGGTTGCGGAAAATATGTTTATCGGCAGAACGAACGACACGGTCGTTCACTGGAAAGAATACGAAAAAAGGGCGACGGAGATCCTTGACAATCTGGGGATCCCGGCCCGGGCAAAGCAGGAGCTCTCCCGCTGCTCCCTCGCGGTGCAGCAGATGGTGGCCATTGCCCGCGCCGTGGATATGAACTGCAAGGTACTGATCCTCGACGAGCCGACCTCCTCGCTTGACGATAAAGAAGTCGCCATGCTCTTCCAGCTGATGCGGGATCTGCGCGCAAGAGGCGTCGGCATCATCTTTGTCACGCACTTCCTTGAGCAGGTCTATGAGGTCAGCGACAGGATCACCGTCCTGCGCAACGGAGAGCTCGTGGGCGAATATGCTGTCGACAAGCTCCCGCAGGTGGAGCTGGTCGCCAAGATGATCGGAAAGAGCCTTGACGATCTGGCCGAGCTCGAACAGATCGGCCGGCATGACAGCACGCATGAGGACGTCGTCTACGAGGCGACGGACCTTTCAAGCGCCGAGTGCCGCCCCTTCGATTTTCAGATCCACAAGGGCGAGGTCAACGGCTTTACCGGCCTGCTCGGCTCCGGCCGCAGCGAAAGCGTGCGCGCCATCTTCGGCGCCGACCAGGTGACCGGCGGCAAGGTCAAGATCAACGGCCGGGACGTGCGTATTTCCAATCCGCACGACGCGATGAAAAACGGCATCGGCTATCTGCCGGAGGACCGTAAGCGAGACGGCATCATTGCCGACCTCTCGGTACGGGAAAACATCATTCTGGCCCTTCAGACCATCCAGGGGATGAACCGGCCGATCCCGCGCGCAAAGGCCGAGGCCTTTGCCGACGAATACATCGAGGCGCTGCAGATCAAGACCGCCTCGCAGGACACACCGATCAAGTCCCTCTCCGGCGGCAACCAGCAAAAGGTCATCCTGGCCCGATGGCTGCTGACGCACCCGCAGTACCTGATCCTCGACGAGCCGACGCGCGGCATCGACGTCGGCACCAAGCTCGAGATCCAGAAGCTGGTGCTCAAGCTGGCCGAGGAGGGCATGAGCATCACCTTTATCTCCTCGGAGATCGAGGAAATGCTGCGCACCTGCTCGCGTCTCATCGTCATGCGCGACCGCAAGATCGTGGGCGAACTGAGCGGAGACGAGCTGACGCAGGCGCAGGTCATGAAGACCATCGCGGGAGGTGAGGAAGAAAGATGAAACGGAAAAACAAAAGCACCGGCGCGCTCTCACAGCTGCTGATCCCGCTGGTGGCGCTCGGCATCCTGATCGTGTTCAACCTGATCCGCGACATCAGCTTCTTCTCCATCGGCATGCGTGTGAACAACGCCGGCAACATCGTGCTGACAGGCAACCTGATCAGCATCATCGACAGCGCCAGCGAGCTTGCCATCATCTCGATGGGCATGACGCTCGTGACCGCGGCCTGCGGCGGACAGGATATCTCCGTCGGCGCGGTCGGCGCCATTTCCGGCGCCGTGTTTGTCAAGATCATCCAGGCCATGGGCGGCATCACACCGGCGAGCGTGATCGCGGGCTTCGTGGTCTGCTGCCTTGCGACGATCCTCTTCAAGCTCTTCAACGGCACGCTGGTCGCGGTCTTCCGCATCCAGCCGATGATCGCCACGCTGATCCTCTATTCCTGCGGCCGCTCGATCGCCTACTGGATCAACGGCGATGCGACCCCGCAGCTCAACAGTCCCATCATCAACTCCATCGGCATGACTATACCCGGCATCCCCGTTCCCACGCCGATCTTCGCGGTGATCCTCGTGGGACTGCTGCTGGCGCTGCTCTTCCGCTTTACCAGTCTTCGCATCTATACCCAGGCCGTCGGCATCAACGAGGGCGCGGCCAGACTCAACGGCATCAACCCCACGAGAATCAAGCTCATCAGCTTTATTCTCCTCGGCGTGTGCGTCTCGGTCGCGGCACTGATCGGCGTATGCCGTCTCGGCCAGCTCAACCACAAGACGCTGCTCGTCGATATCGAAATGGACGCGATCCTTGCGGTGGCGATCGGCGGCAACAACCTCGGCGGCGGCCGCTTCAATCTGACCGGCAGCATCCTCGGCGCCTATATCATCCAGATGCTGACCACCACGCTCTATGCCATGAACGTCGCCCCGGTCAACGTCAAGGCCTTTAAGGCGATCGCGATCATCATCATCGTCGTGGCGGGCTCCCCGGTGGTCAAGAGCCGCCTGGCGAACCTGTTCAATCGCCTTCGCTCCGGCTCCGCGGGCGGCAGCCCCAAAAAAGAGGGGGTGAACTGAATGGCGGAGAAAAACAACCATAACCGTCTTCACGTCAGAGAGCCGCTGAGCGATACCCAGATGCTGATGTACATCAGTATCGGCATTTTCGCCGCCATGTACATCGCGGCCATGCTCACGCTCAAGGGCGGCTTCCTCAAGCCGCAGATGATCTTTGACCTGATCAACGACAACGCGGCGCTGATCATCATCTCCTGCGCGCTGACGATCGTCATGATCGGCGGCGGCATCAACATCAGCGTCGGCGGCGTGATCGGGCTGACCGTTATGAGCTGCGCGCTGTTCCTGAACAGCAACGCCGACGGAAACAGCGCCGTGAGCATTCTGCTCACGCTCCTGCTGGCGCTAGGCATCGGGCTCGCTTTCGGCGTGCTGCAGGGCTTTCTCGTCAGCCATCTGGAGATCCAGCCCTTTATCGTTACGCTCGCCGGCATGTTCCTGGCGCGCGGCCTGACGACGATTTTGTCCGTCAACCCGGTCAAAGTGACGCACGAGGGCTTCCTTGCTCTGGTAAAGGCCAAACTGAAGATCTCCTGGCTGGGCTACACGGCGCAAAACGGCAACCTGATCCCGGCCAAGATCGAGATCGGCGCGATCGTCGCGGTGTGCGTCGTCATCCTCATGTATCTGATCCTGCGCTATACGCGGCTCGGCCGCAGCATCTACGCTGTCGGCGGCAACCGCCAGAGCGCGCTGATGCTCGGCATCAACGTCAAGAGCACGGTTTTCTGGAGCTATGTGATCAGCGGCCTGCTCAGCGGGCTTGCGGGATTTGTCTTTCTCATGCACAAGCCGGCCGGCAACGCCAGCGTGGCCATGCGCAGCGAGATGGACGCGATCGCCTCGTCCATCATCGGCGGCACGCTGCTCACCGGCGGCGTCGGCAACGTGATCGGCACCTTCTTCGGCTCAATGATCCTCGCCACGATCCAGAAGATCATCGCGCTCAGCCCGCTCAACGCCTCCTGGTGGCAGGAAATGGCCAACGGCGCCATGCTCAGCTTCTTCATCCTGCTGCAGAGCCTCGTGCTGATGCGCAAGAACAGAAGCAGAAGAAAGAAAAAGGAAAGCGCTGCGCCGGCCAAGGACAGGCCAAAAGACGGATAACGTCCGCCCGCGGCTCTGTCGGGTGAAAAGCGCCTTGACAGGCGGGAGACGGACCCGTAAAATCAAAGCAGTACATACAGCCAATGCGTTTACCCGAAAAGGGCAAGAAAACTCATGGGTCTGGAGGGGATCATTTGACGGAAAACATTCTGGAAATGCGGGGGATCACCAAGGAATTCCCCGGCGTCAAGGCGCTTGACAACGTCAACTTTGCCGTAAAGAAGGGCAGTATCCACGCCCTGGTCGGCGAAAACGGCGCCGGAAAATCCACGCTGATGAACGTGCTCAGCGGCTGGTATCCCTACGGCAGCTACAGCGGAGACATCGTATACGAGGGTGAGGTATGCAAGTTCTCCAAGATCAAGGACAGCGAAGAAAAAGGCATCGTTATCATCCACCAGGAGCTGGCGCTGGTCCCGTACATGACGATCGGCGAGAATATGTTCCTGGGCAACGAGCAGGGGAAAAAATATGCCATCAACTGGGACAAGACCCACGCCGAGGCGACGAAATACCTCAAGATCGTCGGCCTGACCGAATCGTCCAAGACGCTGATCAAGGACATCGGCGTCGGCAAGCAGCAGATGGTCGAGATCGCGAAGGCGCTGGCGAAGAACGCCCGCCTCATGATCCTCGACGAGCCGACCTCCTCCCTCAACGAGGAGGACTCCCAGGCGCTGCTGGATTTGCTGCTGGAGTTCAAAAAGCAGGGCATGACCTCGATCATCATCTCCCACAAGATCAACGAGGTCTCCTATGTCGCGGACGACATTACCATCCTCCGCGACGGCAAGACGATCGAAACGCTCCACAAGGGCACGGACGACATCAGCGAGGACCGTATCATCCGCGGCATGGTCGGCCGTGAGATGGACGACCGCTTCCCCAAGCGCCACGACGTCAAGATCGGCGAGGTCGCGCTCGAGGTCAAGCACTGGAACGTCTACCACCCGATCTACACGGAAAAGAAGGTCATCGACGACGTTTCCTTCACCGTGCGCAGGGGCGAGGTCGTGGGCTTCTCGGGTCTGATGGGCGCGGGACGCACCGAGCTTGCCATGTCGATCTTCGGCCGCAGCTACGGCTCGGAGATCTCCGGCACCGTCGAGATCCACGGCAAGGAGGTCAAGCTCCACTCGCCGCGCCAGGCGATCGACGCCGGCCTTGCCTACGTCACCGAGGACCGCAAGGGCAGCGGCCTGATCCTCTCAAACCCGATCTCCGTCAACACCACGCTCGCCAATCTCAAGGGCGTGTGCAGCCACGGCGTGATCAACCACGACAAGGAGCTTGCCGTGGCGGAGGAATACCGCAAAAAGCTCAACACCAAGACGCCCTCCGTCCAGCAGAACGTGGGCAACCTCTCCGGCGGCAACCAGCAGAAGGTGCTGCTGGCCAAGTGGATGTACGCCGACCCGGACATCCTGATCCTCGACGAGCCGACGCGCGGCATCGACGTCGGCGCGAAATATGAGATCTACTGTATCATCAACGATCTGGTGGCGGCAGGGAAGTCCGTCATCATGATCTCCTCCGAGCTTCCCGAGGTCCTGGGCATGAGCGACCGGATCTACGTGCTCAACGAGGGCCGCATCGTCGGCGAATTCCAGGCCGCCGATGCCACCCAGGAAAAAATCATGGCCTGTATTCTTTCCACCGATCCGGCAAAGGCAGAAAAGGAGAAAGAGCAATGACGACAAAGACAAAGATCCTGAACTTCGTTCAGAAATACACGATGATCATCGCGCTTGTACTGGTGACGGCCTTCTTCGCCTGGCGCACCAACGGCAAGCTGCTTCTGCCCCAGAACCTGACGAATATCATCGCCCAGAACGCCTATGTGTTTGTGCTGGCCACCGGTATGCTTTTGTGCATCCTCACGGGCGGCAACATCGACCTGTCCGTCGGCTCGGTCGTCTGCTTCGTCGGCACGATCGGCGCCGTGCTGATGCGCAGCGATCTGAACATGTGGCTCGCGGTGCTGATCATGCTCGTCGTCGGTCTGCTGATCGGTGCGTGGCAGGCCTTCTGGATCGCGTATGTCAAGGTCCCGCCCTTCATCACCACGCTCTCGGGCATGATGGTGTTCCGCGGATTGTCGAACGTCGTGCTGGAGGGCAAAACGGTCTCCGTGACGAATGAAAAGTTCGTCCAGCTCTTCGGCGGCGGCGCCAACTGCTATGTGCCGGACGTCTTCCACGGCCAGGGGATCAACCTCCTGTGCGTCGTCGTCGGCGTCATCGCCTGCGCGCTGTATCTGTTCTTCACGCTCCGCAGCCGCGCCGTGCGCAAACGCAACGACCTCGAGGTCGAGTCGCTGACGAGAACGATCGTCAAGGCCGTGATCATCGTGGCGGTCGTGATGTTCTTCACGCTGCGCCTCGCCCAGTACAAGGGCATCCCGATGGCGCTGCTGTGGGTCGCGGTCGTGGTCCTCATTTACACCTACATCACGTCCAAGACCACGGTCGGCCGCTATCTGTACGCCATCGGCGGCAACGAGATGGCGACCAAGCTCTCCGGTATCGACACGCGCAAGATCTACTTCTTCGCCTATACCAACATGGGCCTGCTCGCGGGTCTCGCCGGCATCCTCACGATCGCGCGCATGACCTCCGCCCAGCCGACTTATGGCCAGAACTATGAGATGGACGCCATCGGCTCCTGCTTCATCGGCGGCGCCTCCGCCTATGGCGGCGTCGGCACCGTGCCGGGCGTCATCATCGGCGCGCTGCTGATGGGCGTTATCAACATCGGCATGAGCATCATGGGCGTCGACGCGAACTATCAGAAGGTCGTCAAGGGCCTCGTGCTCCTGGCCGCCGTCATCTTCGACGTCGTCTCCAAGAAAAAGAACAGATGATAAAATTTGACCGGACGGCTGCCGCGAAGGACAGCCGTCCGGCCGAAGTAAGATCGTGCGCGGAAGGAGAAAAAGAATGGACGGGAATAACAGAGAGAAAAGCGCGGCGGGCAAAAACCGTACCGTCAATCTCTTCGCGCTGCGGCTTGCGGTCGCGGCCTATCTCGTCTATCTCGGCTTCGACCTTCTGCGCACATTCCTTGTCGGCGCCTCCACGCTCTCCCCGGCCGCGGCCTGGGGCTGCGGCGTCGGCTTCATGGCTGCGGGGCTGGGCTTTGGGATCTACAGCCTGCTGCGCTATCGCCGCGAGGCGGCCGCAGAAAAAAACAAGACGGAGGAGACAGGCAAAACGCCCGAAGAGGAATGACCTCTCCGGACGCTTTGCGTAGGCTTAGTGAACTCGAACACCGAACGCCTCACAGCGGCCCTTTCCGGCGCTTTTCACTCCTTGTCTCTTGATGGGCGTCAGCCCATCTGCGCTTCGCGAAGTGAAAATCGCTCGAAAATTGCTCGCTGTGAGGTGCAAAGCAGTTTTCCCGGAGCGCCGTTTCGGCGAGACAAGGAAAATGGCGCAGGGAATACTTTCGTATTTTCAAGCCATTTGACGCAGTATCGGCGGAACGCCGCCCGGGAAAACCGATCGGGGGTCCGAGTCCACTAAGCCTATCCCGATCCGTCTTTTAACTCTTTATACGCCCTGCGAGCGCTTCGATCCAGCGGCCGTTCAGCGGGAGGAAAAAGCCCGCCACCGGCCCGACGAGGAACATGCACACGAGCGTTCCCGCGCCGGCAACGCCGCCGAGCAGAAAGCCGCCCAGCACGAACAGCGCGTCTACCGCGACGCGCACAAGGCTGAAGCGCCAGCCGCGCTTTTCGCTGATGACGAGCGCGACGAGATCGTTCGGCCCCGTCCCGGCGTCCGAGCGGATGACGACCGTCATCCCGAAGGCGAGGATCACGCAGCCCGCGACGAGCATCGCGCAGCGCAGCGGCAGCGCCGCCCCGGCAAGCAGCGGGGAGAGCAGGGCGGTAAAGCCGTCGATGATCGGCCCGCCGAAGAGCATGCACAGCGCCGTGCCGATTTTGATATAGCGCCTGTCCACGACGAGAAGCACCGCGACGATCAGCAGACTCACGGCGATGTGGACCCGCCCGTGGCTCAGCCACGGCGCGCCGCCGAGCCGCGATAAGCTGCGGAAGATCCCCTGGACGAACACGTTGAAGGGATCCGAGCCGAGGTCGGACAGTAAAAAAAGCGTCACGCCCAGATGGGCGACCGATAGTCCCGCAAGCAGGATCCCGATGCGCAGCGCCCATTCTTTTCCCGTTCTTTTCATGGCACGATCCTTTCTTATATGATACAATCGAGTATAACAGGCCGCGTGGCCTGCTGTAAAGACAATCGCACACATGTTTCGGAGGTGGTCATGATCCAGTACTTTATCGGCATTGACCTCGGCACATCGGCGGTCAAGCTCCTGCTCGTCGACGAACAGGGGAGGATCGAGCGCGAGGTCACAAAGGAATATCCGCTGTCCTTCCCGCACCCCGGCTGGTCGGAGCAGAACCCCGAGGACTGGTGGAAGGCCGTCCAGCACGGCGTCCTCCAGCTGACGGAGCATATCGACAAATCCGCCGTCCGCGGCATCGGCGTCGGCGGCCAGATGCACGGCCTTGTCGCGCTCGACGAGGACGACGCGGTCATCCGTCCCGCGATCTTGTGGAACGACGGCCGCACCGGCGAGGAGGTCGCCTATCTCAACGAGACGATCGGCAAGGAAAAGCTCTCCGCCCTCACGGCGAACATCGCCTTTGCCGGCTTCACGGCGCCGAAGCTTTTGTGGATGCGCCGCAACGAGCCGGAGAACTTCGCCCGCATCCGCAAGATCATGCTGCCCAAGGACTATATCAACTACCGCCTCACCGGCGTGCACAGCTGCGACTATTCTGATGCCTCCGGCATGCTGCTGCTCGACGTCGAGCACAAGTGCTGGTCAAAGGAGATGCTCGAAATCTGCGGCGTGGACGAGTCCTGGATGCCGAAGCTCTTTGAAAGCTATGAGCCCATCGGCACGATCCGCGGCTTTGTCTCCGGCGCGCTCGGCCTGCCGCGCGACTGTGTCGTCGTCGCCGGCGCGGGCGACAACGCGGCCGCCGCGGTCGGCACCGGCGTCGTGGGCGAGGGCGGGTGCAATATCTCGCTCGGCACCTCCGGCACGCTGTTCATTTCCTCGAAGCAGTTCGCCGTCGACCCGAACAACGCTCTGCACGCCTTCGCGCATGCCGACGGCGGCTGGCATCTGATGGGCTGCATGCTCTCCGCCGCCAGCTGCAACAAGTGGCTGTGCGAGGAGATCCTGCACACGACCGACTACGCCGCCGAGCAGACGGACATCACCGACGACAAGCTGGGGAACAACCACGTGTTCTTCCTGCCGTACCTGATGGGCGAGCGCAGCCCGATCAACGACACGAACGCCCGCGGCACCTTTACGGGCATCACGATGGACACGACGCGCGCCGACCTTGTGCAGGCCGTGCTCGAGGGCGTGGCCTTCGCCATCCGCGACAGCTTCGAGGTGGCCAGATCGCTCGGCATCGCGATCCCGCGCAGCTTCCTGTGCGGCGGCGGGGCCAAGTCGCCGCTCTGGCGCAAGATCTTCTCGAACGTCCTCGGCATCCCGCTTGACATGGTCAAGACCGAGCAGGGCCCCGGCTACGGCGGCGCGATGCTCGCAATGGTCGGCTGCGGCGTCTACCCCAGCGTCCAGGCTGCCGCCGACGCGCTGGTGGAGCTCGCCTCCACGACCGAGCCGGACAGTGAGCTCACGGCGCGCTATGAGGCGCAGTATCAGAAATTCAAACGGATCTACCCGGCGATGCGCGAGCTGTTCGCCGCGATCCGATAAGGAGGAAAACGATGCACATTTATTCCGTTACCGACGCTGAATTCAAACCCTACGGCAAGGTGCTCGAGGGCTATGACACCGCCGAGCTGCTCGCGGCCATGGAAAAGATCCCGATGCCCGAGGAGGGCACGGCCTATGAGCCCGGCATCGAAAGTCTCGAGGCCTGCGCGATCTATGGCGACTTCCGCGACCGCGCCTACGGCGGCATGCCGATCCAGCTCGGCATGTGCTGGGGCCACAATACGAAGCTGAACTGTCTCGAGTATCACCGCGACAGCGAGGTGAACATCGGCACCAAGGACTTCATCCTGCTGCTCGGCAAGCAGGACGAGATCGAAAACGGCGTGCTCGACACGGCCAAGGTCAAGGCCTTCCGCGTGCCGAAGGGCGTTCCGGTCGAGGTCTATGCCACCACGCTGCACTTTGCCCCCTGCCACACCTGCCCCCACTGCGGCTTCCGCGTGGCGGTCGTGCTGCCGAAGGGCACCAACACCGATCTTCCGGTCTTCGAGCCGAAGTGCGAGGAGGACCGCTGGATGACGGCCCGCAACAAGTGGCTGCTGGCGCATCCGGAATCCAAACAGGCCAAAAACGGCGCTCATATCGGACTGAGCGGCGACAACATTGATATCAAGGAGGACATCTGACATGATGAGCAACATCCCCGAAGTCAAGCTCGGTATTATTGCCGTTTCCCGCGACTGCTTCCCCATCGACCTTTCGATCCGCCGCCGCGAGGCGATCGTCAAACAGTGCCGCGGCGGGCTGTACGAGTGCCCGGTCACGGTGGAAAATGAAAAGGACATGCTCAAGGCTGTCGAGGACGTCAAGGCCGCAGGCTGCAACGCGCTGGTCGTCTTCCTCGGCAACTTCGGCCCCGAGACGCCCGAGACCCTGATCGCCAAATATTTTGACGGCCCCTGCATGTTCGTGGCGGCCGCCGAGGGCGACGGCGACCTGATCAACGGCCGCGGCGACGCCTACTGCGGCATGCTCAACTGCTCGTACAACCTCGGCATGCGCCATCTCAAGGGCTATATTCCCGAATATCCCGTCGGCCGCGCCGGCGAGCTCGGCCCCATGATCCGCGACTTCATCCCGATCGCCCGCGCGATCATCGGCGTGAAGAACCTCAAGATCATCACCTTCGGTCCCCGTCCGCAGGACTTCTTCGCCTGCAACGCGCCGATCAAGGGCCTCTATGAGCTCGGCGTTGAGATCGAGGAGAACTCCGAGCTCGACCTGCTTGTCAGCTACAAGGCTCACGCCGGTGACGAGCGTATCGGCGCCGTCTGCGAGGATATGGCAAAAGAGATGGGCGAGGGCAAGTACTTCCCCGACCTGCTCGAGCGCATGGCGCAGTTCGAGCTGACGCTGCTCGACTGGGCCGAGGAGCACAAGGGCGCGCGCAAGTATGTCGCGTTCGCCGACAAGTGCTGGCCCGCCTTCCCGGAGCAGTTCGGCTTTGAGCCCTGCTTCGTCAACTCGCGCCTGGCCGCCCGCGGCATCCCCGTGAGCTGCGAGGTCGACATCTACGGCGCGCTGTCCGAATACATCGGCGCCTGCGTCAGCCAGGACGCCGTCACGATCCTTGACATCAACAACTCCGTTCCCGCCGAGATGTGGGAGAGCCAGATCAAGGGCACTTACGATTACACCCTGACCGACACCTTCATGGGCTTCCACTGCGGCAACACGCCGTCGTGCAAGATGTGCGCCGACCGCGCCGTGAAGTACCAGCTCATCCAGCACCGTCTGCTCGAGCCGGAAGGAAGCGATCCCGACTTCACCCGCGGCACGCTCGAGGGCGACATCGCTCCCGGCGAGATCACCTTCTTCCGCCTCCAGTGCGACAGCGAGGGCAAGCTCCGCTCCTATATCGCCGAGGGCGAGGTGCTCCCGGTCGCGACGACCTCCTTCGGCGGCATCGGCGTGTTCGCCATCCATGAGATGGGCCGCTTCTATCGCCATGTGCTGATCGAAAAGCGCTTCCCGCACCACGGCGCCGTGGCCTTCGGCCATCACGGCAAGGCGCTGTTCGAGGTGTTCAAGTACCTCGGCGTGCAGGACATCGGCTATAACCAGCCGAGGTCTCTGCCCTACCCGACGGAGAACCCCTTTGCCTGAGCAAAACGAGGCGCTCGTAAGGCTGCGCACGCTCTATGAGGCCTATCTCGACAAGACGGCGGCCGTCGAACGCAGCCAGAAGTTCGGCGCGGGCTGGTTCGGGCTCAAGGGCGGCGTCGCGGACGACCCCTGCCACGACCGCTTTGCCGTGGAACTGCACGCGTATTTTGCTTCTCTCGCCGCCTCCGGCGCGGAGAGCGCCGCGCTGCGTGAGATCATGGAATATGTCGTCGCCGCGCCCCAGAAGATGGACGCGCCGCGCGCGGCCTATTGGATGCTTATCGCCGTCCAGGGGCTGACGCAGCCGCTGCTGCCGCTCCTTTCTGCCACGGACGCGCAGACGGTCGGGGAGCTGGCTGCTGCGCGAGCTGCGCAAGCGGGCAAAAGAATAACAAAAAAAGAAGCTGTGAATCCGTTCACAGCTTCTTTTTTTGCTTCGGCGTTACCCGACGATCTCGCCGTCCTGCCGCTTGCCGAAGAGCAGCACCGGCTCATACGCGTTTGCGACCAGGTGCAGCAGATGGATCGCGTCGCGCTCCGAGCGATAGCCGCCGCGCAGCCGGACGGGTACGGCCTTGAGCGTTTCATCGTCCTGCCGCAGCATCTCCATGAGACGCTTCCCGGCTTGCTCCATCGTGGCGGTGTGGGCGTAGATATACAGCGCGGCAAGGTCCTCCCGCCCGGCCTGCGGCCGGACGACGCGGCGCAGCCGCCCCTTGGGCATCACACCGCGCAGGGAGTATTCGATCTCGCCGATCTCCTTTTCCGTCGCGATCACCTTGAAATAGACGATCTCCTCCGCCTCATAGATCTCGCCCTCAAGATAACTGCGATAGGGAGAGGAGCGCATCCGCTCATAGACGAGCTTTTCCTCCTCGCGCAGCGCGCCGGAGTGGAAGATGCAGGTCTTATCGTTGTGGATCGTATAGGTGAAATAGCTGATCCCCAGCGCCTCGAGCCGCGCGCGGACGGGCGCGGAGTCCTCCGGCGCGATCGTCTCCACCTGGAGATAGCGGTTTTCGTTCGCGTCATAGATCGCCGCGCCGTCCATCACGATCTGCGGCACGGAGAGGCGGATGCCGCTCATCTGCAGCATGAAAAAGGCCGGCGCGTGCTCGCTCATGAGACAGATCTTCGCCCCGTCGTTGTACAGATAGTTCAGCTGGAACAGCGCGGTGGGGGAGATGTGAGAAAAGCGGTCGGGCACCAGGTCGCGCGTCCGCACGAAAAAGCACAGATCCCGCCGCTTGGAGCGCGGCAGACGGATCACGTTCACGACCGTCGCGATCGTCGTGCCGACGAACACGTCCAGCAGACGGTGCGCCGCCTGGCGCAGCGGCTCCTCAATGTCGGGAAAGGCGATGACGATGCACAGGAACACGATCGAGGCAAGCCCCGAGGTGTCCGGCATGCGCAGGATGACCGCGCTGTACAGCGACAACAGCACGCCCGCCGCCATCATCAGATACAGCACGAGCATATTTGCGCCGAGAGGGGGGAAATCGTTGAGCAGCAGCAACAGCAGCAGCCCCCAGAACGCTCCGATCAGTGTTCCGACAAAGCGGTTGAGGGCGTACTCGCCCGTGTCGCGCACATAGGGCTGCATGCAGATGATCGCGGTGATTGCTGCCTCGGTGGGCATGTCCTGGCCGCGATAGCCGCGCAGATAATAGAACATCAGACACAGAAAAACGGCGACGGTCGTCTTGACGATGCGCTGGCCCAGATGGGGCAGGACCCAGGGCTCGTCGCTGCGTTTTATGATATGGGAAAAGCGATCTCGCATAAGAACCTCTTGTTTTCCGGGCGGCAGGCCGCCCTTGTCGGATCGGTATCATAGCACAGGCTTCCGCTTCCGTCCAGCCCGGGAACGGTAAATTTTCTGTGAAGAAAACGGAAGAGCTTTTCAGGCAAAAGCTCTTCCGCAGTTTTTAAAACAGCAGCGCGCTGGCGATCCCGAAATACACGAGCAGCGAGAGCGCGTCGACGATCGTCGTGATAAAGGGGCTGGCCATCACGGCGGGGTCAAAGCCGACCTTCTTCGCGGCCAGCGGCAGTGTACAGCCCACGATCTTGGCAATCAGCACGGTCATCGCCATCGTCAGACACACGACCAGCGCGACAGACAGCGTGATCGGGTTGCCGAGCAGCAGCCGGTCGACCAGCATGATCTTGCCGAAGCACAGCAGCGACAGCGCCGTGCCGCAGAGCGCGGCCGTTTCGACCTCTTTCCACACGACGCGGGGCAGATCGGAAAAGTCGAGCTCGCCCAGGCTGAGCGCACGGATGATCGTGACCGAGGCCTGCGAGCCGGAGTTGCCGCCCGTGTCCATCAGCATCGGGATAAAGGCCGTCAGCACGACCTGGGCGGCGAGCGCGCTTTCAAAGCCGGTGATGATCATGCCCGTAAACGTGGCCGATACCATCAGCAGCGCCAGCCACGGGATGCGGTGGCGGAAAAGATCCCACGCGTTTGAGCGCAGATAGGTCTTCTCCGACGGCAGCATACCGGCCATCTTTTCGATATCCTCCGTGGTCTCTTCGACGAGGATGTCCATCGCGTCGTCAAAGGTCACGATACCGACCATGCGCCCGTCCGTGTCCACCACGGGCAGCGCGAGGAAGTTGTATTTCGACAGCATCTGCGCGACCTCTTCCTGGTCGGTCAGCGTGTTGACGGAGATCACGTTTTCGTCCATGATCTCGCTGACGGGGGTCTCGTCGTCCGCAGCAAGGAGCAGATCCTTGACCGACACCGCGCCGAGGAGTTTCCTCCCCTCGGTGACATAGCAGGTGTAGATCGTCTCCTTATCCACGCCCGTGCGGCGGATGCGCGTGATCGCCTCGGCCACGGTCATGCCCGGCCGCAGCGAGACATACTCCGTCGTCATGATCGATCCGGCGGAGTTTTCGGGATAGCGCAGGATCTCGTTGATCTCCTTGCGCATCTCGGGGTCGGCCTGGGCGAGGATACGCTTGACCACGTTTGCCGGCATCTCGTCGACGAGATTCGCCGCGTCGTCGACGTAAAGCTCGTTGACGACCTCGTGCAGCTCGCGGTCGGAAAAGCCGCGGATCAGCAGCTCCTGCCATTCGCTGTCCAGCTCGGCAAAGGTCTCGGCCGCGGTCTCCTTGGGCAGCAGCCGGAACAGCACCGGCATGCGCTCCTCCTCAAGGTCCTCGAACACGGCGGCGATATCCGCCGGTTCCATGGTCACAAGGATATCCTTCAGGGTCTGATACTTCTTCTCGTCGAGAAGGGCACGGATGGTCTTCTCAAATTGCACTGCCATTGCTTCTTTCCTCCTTCATTGGCTTTTTACGCCTTAGTCCAAGGAAGTCCGACGCGCGAGAAAAAGCAGGCCGAAGTTCAGCAATATTCAACTGGGGAGAAACGTCCCGAACGGCGTTTCTCCGTGCAACTTCGGCAAGCTTCAGCGCCGGTACTGCTTCCGTCGTCCATGACGTTTCCTCCTTCTTTTCAAATGGATTTCGGCCCTCGGGCCACTTTTAAGAATAGAGGATAAAGGGGGGGCTTGTCAACAAAAAGCAGATCGGTTAGCATGAGCTTTTTTCGCCTGCGGCGCAAGGAAGAACCGCTGAAAAAACGATTGCGAAACGGCGCGGGGGATATTATACTTAAAACATGGTAAAAACAAGTGCGGAAAGAACGATCGAAGGGCAGAAAGGAAAAGGGAAAATGCTGTTTGTCTGTTATCCGCGCTGCACCACCTGCCAGAAGGCAAAGGCCTGGCTCGAGGAGCACGGCGCGAAGCTTGAGATCCGGGACATCAAGGAAAACAACCCCACCGAAGAAGAGCTTCGCGAATGGCACCGCAGAAGCGGCCTTCCGCTGAGGCGCTTTTTCAACACGAGCGGGCTGCAGTATAAGGCGCTGGGCTTGAAGGACCGGCTCGGGAACATGAGCGAGGACGAACAGTTTGCCCTTCTCGCCACGGACGGGATGCTCGTCAAGCGGCCGCTCCTCGTCACGGAGGAGACGGTCATCCCCGGCTTCAAGGCCGCGGAATATGAAAAGCTTTTGTAAGGAGATGAGGACGTGAAAACGATCTATCTGGCCGGCGGCTGCTTCTGGGGCATGCAGAAATTCCTTGACCAGTTCTCCGGCGTTCTGCGCACCGAGGTCGGCTATGCCAACGGCCCGGATTACGCGCCGAGCTATGAGGAGGTCTGCCGCTCAAGCGGTCACGCCGAAACGGTGCTGGTCGAATACGACGAGGAAAAGTTGCCGCTCGAGAAACTGCTGGACTTTTATTTCATGGTCATCGACCCGCTTTCCTATAACCGCCAGGGGATGGACATGGGCGTGCAGTATCGCACCGGCGTGTTCTACACCGACGAGAGCCAGCTTGCGGCGATCGAGCGCGTCTTTGCGCGCGAGACGGAAAAGGCGGGACACAAGCTCGCCGTGCTGTGTGAGCCGGTCAAAAACTTCTTCCCGGCCGAGGAGTACCACCAGAAATATCTCGAGAAGAACCCGGGCGGCTACTGCCACATCCCGGCGCGCTTCTATTCATTGGGGGACAGGACATGATCGCAGAGGTAAACGGCATCCGCCTTTTCTATGAAAAAACCGGGCAGGGAAGACCGCTTGTCATGGTGCACGGCAACGGCGAGGATCACACGATCTTTGACGAGGCGGTGCGCGAGCTGCGCGGAGAATACACCTGCTACTGTCTCGATTCACGCTGCCACGGGAACAGCACCGACACCGCCGAGCTGCACTACCGCGACATGGCAACGGACGTGATCCTATTCATCCGCGCGCTCGGTCTGCAGGACGTGATCTTTTACGGCTTTTCCGACGGCGGCATTATCGGACTGATGGCCGCCTCACGCTGCGAGCAGATCTCGACGCTGATCGTCAGCGGCGCGAACACGAGCCCCAAGGCGGTCAAGCTGTGGCTGCGTCTGGCCATCCGCGCGTCGTATCTGCGCAGCAAGGACAAAAAGCTTGCGCTCATGCTCCGGGAGCCGGACATCGCGGACGAGGAGCTGCGGCGCATCCGCGCCTCGACGCTCGTCCTCGCCGGCAGCGGCGATCTGATCCCGGAAAAGGAGACGCGGCACATCGCCTCGCTCATCCCCGGCGCGGAGCTGCAGATCCTCAAGGGCGAGGATCACGGCTCCTATATCGTCCACAGCGCGAAGATCGCGGGCCTGATCCGGGATTTTGCCCGCAGTACAAAGGAGAGTTGACACCATGAAGATCGCAGTTATCACCGGAGCGTCCTCCGGCATCGGACGGGAGTTTGTCTATGCCGTCGACAAAAAGCAGTGCGTCGACGAGATTTGGGTCATCGCCCGCCGCGCCGAGCGGCTGGAGGAGCTGAAGGAAAAATGCACCACACCGCTGCGCCCCCTCGCGCTCGACCTCTCCGCCCGGGAGGGGATCGAGGCCTACCGCGCGGCGCTTGAAGCGGAAAAGCCCCAGATCGCGCTGCTCATCAACGCGGCGGGCTGCGGCGTGTTCGGCCCCTTTGCGGAAAAGGATCTCGACGCGCTGCTGCACAGCGCCACGCTCAATTCGCTCGCGCTCACGGCCATGTGCCACGTCAGCATCCCCTACATCAAGCGCGGCGGCAGTATCGTCAACATGGGCTCCAATTCCTCATGGCAGCCCGTGCCCTATCAGGCGGTCTACGGCGCGTCGAAGAGCTATGTGCTTTCTCTCTCGCGCGCGATCGGGCGCGAGCTTCGTCCGCGCGGCATCCATGTGATGTGCGTCTGCCCCGGCTGGATCAAGACCGAGTTCCAGGAGCACGCACAGCACGACGAATACATCCGCTATGTCGACCGTTGGTACGGCCCGGATGAGGTGGCGGCGCAGGCGATGGCGGATCTCGAAAAGAAAAAGACCGTCTCCATCCTCGGCGCGCCGGTGCGCCGGCAGGTGGCGCTCGTCAAGCATCTGCCCGTCGACATGGTCATGGACATCTGGTGCAGGCAGCAGGGATTTGATTGATGATAAGAGTAAAAAGGCGCGTCCTTCACGAAAGAGGGACGCGCCTTTATTTAAATCGAAAGCAAAAAAGAAAAAGCCTCCCCGCAAGGGGGAGGCGTAAAGGAAATCTTACTTGGTGCCGAAAATACGGTCGCCCGCGTCGCCAAGACCCGGGACGATATAGGCGTGTTCGTTGAGATGATCGTCCAGCGCGGCGACAAAGATGTCGACGTCCGGGTGATCCTCCTGCATCTTGGCAACGCCCTCGGGAGCGCCGATGATGCTCATGAGCTTGATGTGCTTCACGCCGACTTCCTTGAGGAAGGTGATCGCCGCGGAGGCGGAGCCGCCGGTGGCGAGCATCGGGTCGACGACGATGACGTCGCGCTCGGCGATGTCAGCGGGCATCTTGAAGTAGTACTTGACGGGCAGCTTGGTCTCGGGGTCGCGGAACAGACCGATGTGGCCGACCTTGACGTTGGGCATCATGCTGACCATGCCGTCGACCATGCCCAGACCCGCGCGGAGAATGGGAACGACGGCGAGCTTCTTGCCCGCGATGCGGCGGCACTTGGCCAGTGCGACGGGAGTCTGCACGTCGACCTCCTCCAGGGGCAGGTCGCGGGTAGCCTCATAGCACATCAGCATGGCGATTTCGGAAATGAGTTCACGGAATTCCTTGACGCTGGTCTTTTCATCACGCAGGATAGAAAGCTTGTGCTGGATCAGGGGGTGGTCAAATACGCAAACTTTGCTCATGTCTCGATCTCCTTATATTAATTTTAAGAATAAACAATCGTTACAGCCTCCCCACCAGGGGAAACGGTTGAGCGCAGCAAAGCCGGAAGACGTCGCGGCATTGCACGGTCCCTGTCGCCCCTTCGGGGCGCTTCCCCAAAAGGGGAAAGCAAGGGCAAGCTGATACGATGCCCCGGTTACTTTCCTTCCTTTGCCAAACGCTCCTGCCGTTCGCGTTCTGCCTGCGACAGCCGCAGGTAAACGGGCAGCAGCTCCGCGCCGGAAACGGCCTTTTTGTCCGCCGCGGCCATCGCGACGCCCCACGCGTCCTGCCAGACGAGATCATCCGGCGCAAGCGTGCAGGGAATGGCGCAGCCGTCGAAATACGCCTTTGTCAGCGCGGCGCCGTCGCCGATGAGGAAAACATTCTCCTCATAGCCGGCCAGTTCCGCCGCCAGATCCTCCAGCGAGATCGCCCTGTCGGCGCAGAGCCGCACGGGTCTGCCGTCCGCGATGCGGAACAGCGCGTTGTACACCTGGGAGCGGCGCGCGTCCATCACCGGGCAGATCAGTCCGCCCGCGGCCAGACCGTGCCAGGCCATCGCCTCAAGCGTCGAAACGCCGACGCAGGGCTTGTCCGCGCCCCAGGCCAGTCCCTTGACCGTGGACACGCCGATGCGGATACCGGTAAAGGAGCCGGGGCCGTGCGCCACGGCGAGCATATCCACGTCGCCGAGCGTGAGCGAGCAGTTTTTCAGCAGATCCTCCGCCATCGGCAGCAGCGTCCGGCTGTGCGTCAGCGCGCTGATCTGCGTCGTCTGCGCAAGCAGCCTGCCGTCGCGCACCAGCGCGGCCGAGGCCGGCTTGGCCGAGGATTCAAAAGCAAGAATCAGCAAGTTTCATCCTCCCCGATCGTGATGATACGCTCCGTGTCGCCGCACTTTTCGATGCGCACGTTGATCTCGTCGCCCCAAAAGGCGTCGGAGACGTTCTCGCTCCACTCCACCGCGCACACAGCGCCGCGGGCGAGATAATCCTCCCAGCCGATGTCGAACAGCTCGTCGGCGGAGGAGAGACGGTACATGTCAAAGTGAATCAGCTCGCGCTCGCCCAAATACTCGTTGACGATCGTAAAGGTCGGGCTGGATACCCGGCAGTCAAGCCCCATCCCGCGCGCCATCCCGCGCACGAACGCGGTCTTGCCCGCGCCGAGGTCGCCGTACATCGCCACGACCGTGCCGCCGGGCAGATCGCGCGCAAATTCCGCGCCGATCGCCTCGGTCTCGGCCTCGCTTTTCGAGTGAAAAACCGCCATGCTGTCCTCTCCTTATCATTCCGAACTATTATACCACTCTATGACAGCTTGCGTAAAGAGCAAACTTGTGCTAAAATGCACTCCGTATGAAAGTTGTGTTTCGGCTTTTTTTCACGAAAGAGAAGTGATCCTCATCAAAAAAGTCATTCCCTATATCAAAGACTTCTTCAAGCGGGCGGATATTTTCCTGTTTTCGGTCTGCTTTCTCTGCGCCTGCTTCAGCGTTTACGCCGTCTATGTCGCTACCAGCGGCATGGCTGCCGGCGGCGTTATCATCAGCCCCACCAAGTGCGTCATCATCCAGATCCTCTCGATCGGCATCGGCGTCGGCGCTTTCGTCGTCTTTACGGTCATCGACGCGGATATCCTCGGCGAGCAGTGGCGCTGGCTGTGCGTGATCAACGTCGCGCTCATGGTCGCGCTTGTCATCTTCGGCTCCGAAGGTGAAAGCGGCAGCCGAAGCTGGATCCGCTTCGCCGGCATCAGCGTCCAGCCTTCAGAGATCGTCAAGATCCTGTATATCGTCGTCGCGGCCAAGCAGATGACCTATCTCAAGGAGCACAGGGACATCAATTCCTTCCTCTCCGTCGCCCAGATCGCGGCGCACTTCGTCATCGTCTTCGGCATGATCGTCGTCGTCGGCGACGACCTGGGCAGCGGCACGATCATTCTGGCGCTGTTTTTGCTGATGTTCTTCGCCGCGGGTATCAAGCTCTATTGGTTCGCCATCGGCGGCGCCGCCGTCGCGGCGGTCATCCCGCTGCTGTGGACCTATTTCCTCAAGGACTATCAGAAACAGCGTCTGATCGCGCCCTATGACAAATCCATCGACCCCGACGGCTGGGGCATCACGTGGCAGACCACGCAAAGCCGCTATTCCCTCATGGCCGGCCGCATGACCGGCGCGGAAGCGAGCCATCGCGCCACGGTCTTCACCGGCAAGCACACCGACTTCGTCTTTGCCAGCATCGGCGAAAAGCTCGGCATGATCGGCTGCATTTTCGTCATCATCCTTTTGACGATCATCATCGTGCGCTGCGTCTATATCGGGCTGCACGCGGGCAGAATGTACGACATGCTCATCTGCATCGGCGTGGCCGGCGCGCTCGCGTTCCAGACCTTTATCAACATCGGCATGTGCATCGGCATCACGCCCGTTATCGGCATCCCGCTGCCGTTCTTCTCTTACGGCGGCTCGTCGATGGTCACGCTTTTCTCGGCGGTCGGGTTGGTCTCGGGTGTGCGCTACAAGCCGAAGCCCGCGCACTTCTCGATGATCTACTGATCGAAATCCGCATGAAAAAAGCAAGTCTGCGTTTGCAGACTTGCTTTTTTTAGGGCTGTCAAAGAACCTCCGAAAAAGCTCAGAAAACAGAGCCGCGGGGGAGCTCGAGGGTAGCGAAGCGGCGGCACGGGAGTGAATGACGCGCCGGGGGCGCGTCAGAGCCGTGACGTGACCGAGCCGCAGCGAGAAAAGCCCCGCCTCGAGAACAATAACCCGTCGCCCGAAAAAGCCTGATACATCAGGCTTTTTTGTTATCTGTCACATCGAATAGGGCGGCTGAGCGGCGGGAGCAACGATCACGGGCTTGCCGGCGAGCGCCATGTAATACAGAACCATCGTCGTGTTGATATACGGCGCGGTCCAGATCATCACGGCATAGCCAATATAGGGCAGCCCGGCCAGCAGCTCCCAGCCGATGAAGCTCAGCTCCAGCACAAAGCATTCCCACTTGTGCCCCTTCATCATCTGCTTGCTCGCGCGGATGCAGTCCATCACGCCCATATCGGGGTTGTCGAGCAGGATGAACTTGGCCATCCGGTAACGGTAGGCGGCAATGATCCCGGGGATCACGAACAGCAGCGACCAGAGGAAAACGAACACGCCCTGCACCAACGCAAGGAGGATCAGCTTGCCCGCCAGACCGAAGCCGTCGAGCAGATTGCCGTAAACTGCCCCGGCGTTCTTGACTGTGTTGAAAATAAAGATCAGAAAACCGGCGCCGAAGATATACAGAACGGCGGAGATCACAAGGTTGAGCAGATAAGCGGAGGTGGGCGGCGTCATCTCTTCGCTCATGCGGATCACGGCCTGATAGTCGCCGTTGAGGTAATAGTTGACGTAGCTCATCGCGTCGTCATAGCTGATGTTCACGCCCATCACCGACTGGCTGAGCGTCGTGAGCAGGATGAAGACCAGCACATAGATCACCGCCGCCGTCAGCATCGAGGGCTTGGCGGTCTTGATGATCGTTTTGGCGTTGTTTTTCAATAGCGGACGGTCTGTGTACATATGTATAAAGATCCTTTCTGTTTCTTTGCTATACTATATCACCCCTCGCCCGGGGATGTAAAGCGAAAGTTCCGGACAAAGGCGGAACGGCACCTTCGGAAAGAGCCGGCGGGAACAGATTTTTTTTCTTGACAAGAGGGGGCGGCGGTGCTATGATAACAAAGCTTCCAAATGCGCGAGTGGTGGAATTGGCAGACTCGCTAGATTCAGGTTCTAGTGCTCACTCCGGGCGTGCGGGTTCAAGTCCCGCCTCGCGCACCCGAAAGATTTGGGGTCATTTTTTATGTTTTTGAGAACTTTTAGAGCAAGTTTGTTTTTTACCGTTTCTCACTTTCCTTCGACAAAGGGCCGATTTCTAACGTTTTTCTAACACTTTTCTAACGCCGCGTTATACTACAATTTGCTCAAAAGCTGGAACAGCTTTTGATAGGGCGCAGCCCGGCAAATTGTGCATAAGACGGGATTTCGTGCAAATAAGCACGAAATCAGCCTGCGAAGCAGGCGTATTTTCGATGCCCAAGGGAATCGAAAATGAGTATTAGAAGAGGCTGGACGCCATTTTTTCGGTCAAAAGCTGTTTTCTATGCATATCCAAGTGCCCGTAAATGTTTGCGGTCATCTGAATATCGGCGTGACCCATGTATTCCTGCACATCTTTCAGCGTAAAGCCGTTGTTCAAAAGGAGGCTGGCGCAGCTGTGCCGAAGCTCATGGAAACGGATATGCGGCAGATGGTTGTTCTTCAGGAGAAGCGAGAAATGGGAGGAAACGTAATCCGGCGAAAAGGGCGCGCCGTTGGGCCACTTGAAGATAAAGTCGTTTTCCTCGTAGTCCGCGCCGCAGAGCTTTCGGTTGATCGCTTCCTCCGTCTTGGCCTGGATAAAGATTTCTCTTGCCTCGGGCGATAAGGGGAAAGATCGGTGGCTGGAGCTGTTCTTGGTCTTGTCCTTGCATACCGTGGTCGTGACCTTCGAGACGGTGTGCTTGATCGTGAGCCGCCCGGCGGTGAAATCCACACTGTCCCATTTCAGCCCCAGGACTTCGCTCCGGCGCAGACCGTACAGGGCGGTGATTTTCACAAGGGGATAGATGGGATCATCCCGAATCGCGTCAAACAAGGTTTTGAGCTGGTCGGCGCTGTAGTAGCTGGATTCGTACCGCTGCTTCTTCGGAAGCTCGACGAATTGACAGGGATTCGTTTGCAGCATGCCGTTCTTCACCGCCTCATTCAAGGTTTGGAGGATAATATTTTTGTACTGCCGCAGAGACGAGGGAGACAGGCCGCCCTTTCCGTCTTTGCGGCCTCTTGCTGCCTTTTCATCGAAAAAGGCTTGCAGATCGGATCGGGTGACCTCTTGAAGCAAAAGTCCGCTCTGATCGAAATAGGGGATCACCTGGGCGTTTGCCATCAGCTTATAGCCCTGAAAGGTCACGGAATCCACTCTGCGCTCCGCGACTTTCAGCCATGCCCGGATGTAGTCTGCAAACAAGATGTTGCTCACGGGCCTTGCAGGGGCTCTCTCGCACTCCAAAAGCGTTTCCCGCAAGAGTTGTTCCGCTTTCCGCTTGTTGCCTTTCACATCAAGCCCGGTAGCGATCCATTTTTGCTTGCGCTTGCCGTTCTCTTTCAGATTGACGATGATATAGTACTTGTCATTTTTGATTTGCAGGCTGCCAGTCATCTCTGTCTCCTTTCTGACAGTCAGAGCAGCCTGCTTTGTCAGATTTCGTTGCTGTGTACCACGCGGAGGCCACATACTCCACGAGGCAGGATTTTGGCACCCGAATGGACGATCCGATGCGAAGGTGTCGGATCGAATTGCTGTTTATGAGATTGTAAGCGCTGTTCCGTCCGATGTGCAAAGCCTCGCTGACCTGCAGAACGGTCATAATGTCCGGGTAGGCTTCAAAGAGCAGTTCTTCCATGTCACACCCACCAGTTTCCACTCCGCGAGATCACAGCCAAATCAACTTTATAAATGACAGGATATTCAACATTTTCAAGGTACATAGGGAACACACTTCCTATCATGATTTTCTCATTTTTGCCGATTCTTGTCAATTTTTCAGAACATTTTTAGAGATTTATTTATCTTCGCTTTTTGGGGCCATCTGCATGAGGCACATGATCGAAACGCCGAAAAAACCGCCTGCCATAAGACCAAGAAGAAACTGCAGCATAATGCTTTCCTTCCTAATACGTTTCACGATGAAACGAATAAAAACGACAAAATCCGCACTCTTGTGTAGTGCGGATCGAAGGTATCACGATGTTTTCAAAGGCAAAGGACAGACGGCGGCGGGGCGGGCCGCTCCGTAGGATATGTTTTTCGTGCCTCCCTCCATGCTTATGGCGGGACGTTTGACTCTGTGACGTGCCATCAACGTAGGTATCATTGTGCCCGCTTGCGGATCATGGCCGGCAGCCGTGCCATTGGCTGCATACAGCGGTGGTGTTGTTCGCTCTGTCGCCGGTGATTTCACCTCCTCACCGACTGACGATCCTGGCGCACCCGTTGCCTGGCTCTCCACAAGTAGAACGTATCTGCTTGCCCTATTCACTTGTATGAGCCTTCCGGCTCACAGAAACGCGCCAACTGTGGTGCGCTTCTGTGAACAGGAAAAGCCGTCCACTCATTTCACTTTCTTTCATAAGATCCATAGCGGAGATAGGCAACAAGAATATCTATAAATTCGCTGTTCGTGGGCATCTTCTCCAATTCGATTCCAGCCACACGGTTTAGATCAGAATGGTCATAACGATCCCAAATCGAAGCTATTACCGTGCGGATCGCGTGCTCCGCCGAGGATGGCCGCACCTGAAAATACTTCGCAGTATCGGGATAGGCGCACTTGGTGATCCAGTAATGCTCATCCGGCTTCTGCAAAATGTTAAACACGATGTAAACGACATAATTAAACCCAACGAGCCGACCGGAAGCGCCAATGCTCCGAAGCAGTTTTGCGATCTCCTCCGGCGGGATGGTGTTATTGCTTTTCTCTTGATGAAAGCTATACATTCTCTTTCTCCTATGTTTTAGTTTTTTGATCAGTGACTATATTTTACTGCGGCCGAAAGGTCTTGTGGTGTCCCTTCGTTCGACTGATGCCTCTAACGGCACACCGAAAAAAGAATAAAAGCACTGCAAATCGACATTTTATGCAAACCCACAAGCCGCTATATAGAAAGAGCCTGCGTCTAAACGATTGTTAGACGCAGGCTCTTTCCTGCTCGATATTTTTAGAGATCTCTAGCGCATAAGCGATACGCTATAAGGGCATGGGCATTAGGGGCATGTTGCCGTGTAAGGCGTTGTGGAAAAGGCAACTCCGTCAGCAGTTCCACTGATGACAAGGGTATAGCTCCATCCTTTTACAACTGTACAGCTGCCTGTAAGAGTCACATTTGAACGACCGCTTCCGCTCCAACTGCCGACAGTGGATCCATTGTGCGAAAGAGTCATCGTCGCATTAATCCACTTGCCACCCTCAGTAACTGAACCGGAACAATTTGCGGTAGTTCCACTAAAAGAAAGAGAACCAGATGCAATGAGTTCAGAAACAATGGGATCTTCGGCCGGTGTTGTTGTGTCGTCAGCATAAGCAAACGGGATCGCCGATAAGAGAAGCGCGAGAATGAGAGCAATGGAAATGGTTTTTTTCATGGGGAGCACTCCTTTCATATTTGGATAAAAAATATAACGTATGAAAGGGGTGTTTTCAGACACCCATTATTTAAGTTCTTTTACATTCTCAGCGATTTTAACCATAGTTTGTTTTGGCAGGGATGCATTAAGGAAAAATACGATTCCAGTAGCATCATCAGCCCAAATCAAGGAGTTGTGGATTTTGCCATCAAGGGATTGATAGAAATCCGCAGACCACTTTAGGACAGATGCATCTTCGCGAAGGAATCCATCCGTGAATAATTCGGCGAAGGTCACGCTATTAATAGTCCAGTATTCCAAAACAATGGTTTCGTCGGCATCTTCAAGAAGAATAACAACATGGCTTCCGTCATCAAATGTTTTCTGAATGTTATACTCACCAGGAAGCCATCCAAACTCAACATCAGGAAGAGGAGCGGACGATTCCTCTGGGGCAGTTGAGTTTTCAGTTGAAAAGAATTGATAGAATATGCTCTTCTCGTATGTGTTCTTGATCCATCGAGTGAAATCAGCACGAGCTTCCGGATTGAAGGCCAACAGCAACGCACCCGTTAGAAATACGCCGATTACAATAATCGCCGCATGCTGAAGAATTCTTCTGACTCGGATCCGGCGCTCGTCTAAACGGAATAGTGCCTTCATGCGGACATAAAAAGATTCCGAGAAAACGTGATGCGGTTCTGAAGTCGCCTCTAACGACTGAAGCATGGAGCCCCTAACAGCTCGTGCGGCAGCTTGAAGCTCTTCATCCGTGAATGAACCGGAATTATGGTGCTTTGAAAAAGGATAAATCATAAGCCTCCGTTGTCTTGGTCAAGCTGTTTGCGGAGGGCATCTTTTGCTCTCCAAATCAGCTTTTGCATGCTGCCCTCCGTCATATCCATCATTTTCGCGATCTCACGTGTGCTGTAGCCATTATCGAAACGAAGAAGCAGCACTTCTCGATATCGAGCAGGCAACTTTGCCATCGCATCCGCCAAACCGTTATCTCCCAGCAGAGGAATGTCAATTCCGAACAGCGTGTCGTTCAACTCTTCACCGGACAGGTGTTTTCGAGACCGGATAATGTCTATCGCTTTGTTTTCAGTAATAATAACGACGTAAGACTGGGTTTCCGGACAGTCAACTTCTCTAACCTTATTCAGGTTATCAATGATGGAGAGAAAGGCTTGGTGGACAGCATCTTCTGCATCATATTGATTGTTCAGCACTCTGTTTGCAACAGAGAACATTAAATACCGATACTTGTTATAAATTGCCTCAAATTTTGATTTGTCCTCTTCGGACTCTATCATTTGCAGATAGATTAACATGTACTTTTTCTCCTTGCTGCCAAAAAACGTCATTTCAAGTATAGCTTATTTTAGCTGCGCATGAAATGCTTTTTCGACATATTTCGCGCTTATATCCATAAAAAGATGCGTTTCACATATCCAATGAAACGCATTCTGTTTGCAGTTATGAATGATTATCGTTGAATGCCTCTATTACGTT
>ONSW01000032.1 GCA_900320595.1 uncultured Eubacteriales bacterium
GGCTGGACGCTGCGGCCGGACGGCAGCCTCTGGCGCGCCGAGGGAGAGGGCGGCCTTCTCGCGCTGCCCTGTGCGCTGCGGCGCGAGGCGCGCGGCGTGCGCGTCCTTGCGATCGGGGGAAAGACATATCTGCTATTTCGCTGTTGAGAAAAGAGGGCAGGTGTAATATAATGCTCTTATCCAGATAAAAAGCGAGGCGAAGGATATGCAGATGACCGAACTGATCGCGAAAAAACGCGACGGCGGCGCCCTTACGACCGAAGAGATCAGCTTTATGATCGACGGTTATGTCCGGGGCGAGATCCCGGATTATCAGATGAGCGCGATGTGTATGGCGATCCTCTTTTCCGGCATGGACGACCGCGAGATCCTCGATCTGACGATGAGCATGATGCACTCGGGCGAGACGCTCGATCTCTCGCCGATCCGGGGCGTCAAGGCGGACAAGCACTCCACCGGCGGCGTGGGCGACAAGACGAGTCTGGTGCTCTGCCCGATGGTCGCCGCCTGCGGCGTCAAGATCGCGAAGATGTCCGGCCGCGGCCTGGGGCATACCGGCGGCACGATCGACAAGCTCGAGAGCTTTCCCGGCTTTGTCACCGGCATCTCCGAGGAGCGCTTTTTTGAAAACGTCAACCGCATCGGCATCGCCATCGCCGGCCAGACGGCCGAGGTCTGCCCCGCGGACAAAAAGCTCTATGCCCTGCGCGATGTGACCGGAACCGTGCCGAGCATCCCGCTGATCGTCAGCTCGATCATGTCCAAAAAGCTGGCCGCCGGCGCGGACGTCATCGTGCTGGACGTCAAGTGCGGCTCCGGCGCGTTCATGAAGACCCCGGAACAGGCGCGCGAGCTGGCCGAGGGACTGACGCGCGTGGGCAAGCTGGCGGGCAGAAAATGCGCCGCCGTCATCACCGACATGGACGAGCCGCTGGGCTTTGCCGTCGGCAACGCGCTCGAGGTCAAGGAGGCGATCGACGTCCTCGCCGGGCGCACCGAGGCGGGCGAGCTCAAGTCGCTGTGCCTGACGCTGGGGGCGAATATGCTGACGCTCTCCGGCCTGGCCGCCGACGAGACCGAGGCCAAGGCAAAGCTCGAGGCCACGATCGCGGACGGCAGCGCCCTGCGAAAGCTTGCCGAGATGGTCGAGGCGCAGGGCGGCGACAGCCGCGCAGTATATGACTTTTCGCTGCTGCCCGAAGCGGCGTACAAGCGCGAGGTGCCGTCGCAGGAGGGCGGCTACATAGCGCACATCGAGGCGGACGACGTGGGGCTTGTCTCCATGCATCTCGGCGGCGGGCGCGTGACGAAGGAAAGCCCGATCGACCTCTCCGTCGGCGTGGTGCTGCACAAAAAGGTCGGCGACCGCGTCGAGCCGGGCGAGAGTCTCGCCACGATCCACGCATCCGACGAGGAAAAGGCCGCGCGGGCGGAAGAGCTGCTGCGCGCGTGCTATACGCTCTCGCCCTATCCGGTCGAAAAAGCGCCGTTCATCAAAAACATCGTGAAATGATATTCCCATAACGAAAGGCAGGCTCCCGAAGGAGGCGCTTCGCAAGGAAGCGCCTCCTTCACGCTTGAACATGAGGTCATTGACCACGCCAGTCAGAAATGGTACAATGATTCATACAAATCGGAGTTGTGTGAGGAAAAAATATGATACATTTGGAAATAATCGATTCAACTAACATATGGGAGATAGTTGATCTGAAGGTATTCAAATCTCAGAAAAGCTTCGTTGCGGCAAACTGGGTAAGTATCGTTCAGGCATACGGTGTTCGGGATTCGGCCACAGCTGCGTTTCCCTTTGCCATCTATAACGACAAAAGACCAGTTGGGTTCCTGATGATCGGTTTTAACGAGGCTGCGATGTATGAAAACTGGGATGACGTTGAAGCTCCCAAGTCACTTGTCAACAACTACTCCCTCTGGCGTTTGATGATTGACAAGCGATATCAAAAACGCGGTTACGGCAGAGAAGCGATAAAACTGGCTCTCGACTTTATCAGAACGTGGCCCTGCGGAAAAGCTGAGTATTGCTCCCTTTCTTACGAGCCGGAGAACGAAGTGGCAAGAGAGTTATACCGTTCCTTGGGATTTACGGAAAATGGCGAAATGGACGGCGACGAAATCGTCGCAGTATTGAAGCTGTAATACAGAGCGCGTTGAATTCCCGCTTGTCGGACAGGTCTGGTGCTGTCCGCAGGTATAACGAGCATCGGATTTTGCACCAAAAAATCCGAGATATAAAACAGGCGTGACCGCAATGGTCACGCCTGTTTCATGTTCTTTTTGCCGGTTATATCCTGGCTCAACAATTTTTTGAGAAGAACGCTGTTATTGCGAGCCTACGGCAGCGCGGCAATCCGTTGACTACCTCATCAGTCAGCCTTGCGGCTGACAGCTTCCCCTCGAGGGGAAGCCTTTGGGCGGCATGTTCCACAAGCCTTCCTCTTGAGGGGAAGGTGACCAAACAAAGCGAAGTCGGATGAGGTGCAGACGAGGGCAGGCAAATCCTCGGGGAACCTTCCTTGCGGAGGGTGCCCCGAGGGCAGTCTGCCTTTTCTTGTTTTGCTTTGATCAGCCGAGGAGTTTTTCCAGCGCGGCGAGACGCATGCTGACGCAGTAGATCTCCATCGCCTGCTCGAGCTGTTCGATCGGCGGGAGGGAGGGCGCGACGCGCATGTTGCTGTCCTGCGGGTCCTTGCCGTAGGGGAAGGTCGCACCGGCGCCGGTCATCGTAAGACCCGCCTCCTTGCACAGCTTCCAGGTCGCCTTTGCGATGCCGGGCATCGTGTTGACCGAGACAAAGTAGCCGCCCTTGGGCTTCTGCCACCGGGCGATGCCGCGCGGGGCGATCTCGCGGTCGAGCCAGTCGAGCACGCACTGGAACTTCGGCCCGAGGATCGCGGCATGGCGGCGCATCAGCGCAAGCACGCCGTCCTTGTCCTTTAAATAGCGCACATGGCGCAGCTGGTTGACCTTGTCAAAGGAGATCAGCTGGACGTTTAGCAGCTTCTTCATATAGGCCATGTTGTTCTCGCTGCACGCAAAGACCGACACGCCAGCGCCGGGGAAGGTGATCTTGGAGGTGGAGGCGAATTCGAACACCATGTCGCCGTTTCCGTACTTCTCGCACTCGCCCAGGATGTCCGGGAACGGCAGATAGTCGCCGAAGAACTCGTGCACACAGTAGGCGTTGTCCCACATCAGCAGAAAGTCCTTCGCGGCAGGCTTCATCGAGGCGATGCGGCGGATCGTCTCGGCGGAATAGACGATGCCGTCGGGGTTCGAGTATTTCGGCACGCACCACATGCCGCGCACGTCGGGATCCTTCACAAGCTCCTCGACCAGATCCATGTCGGGGCCTTCGGCGGTCATCGGGATCGGGATCATCTCCATGCCGAAGCTCTCGGAAATGGCAAAGTGGCGGTCATAGCCCGGTGCGGGGCAGAGCCACTTGACCTTGTCGAGCTTGGCCCAGGGCTTGTCGCTCATCACACGGCCGTGAGTATAGGCCTTGGAGATCGTGTCGTACATCAGCGTCAGCGAGGCGTTGCCGCCGCAGAAGATATTTTCCGGCTTCACGCCGAGCAGCTCGGCAAACAGCTTTTTGCAGGAGGGCAGGCCGTCGAGGTTGCCGTAGTTGCGCACGTCGATGCCGTCGCACTGGAAATCGCTGTCGGATTTGAGAAGATCCATCATTTCGCTCGTCATATCGAGCTGGGCCTTGCCGGGCTTGCCGCGCGCCATGTTCAGCGAAAGTCCCTTTGCCTTGAGCACTTCGTATTCCGCCCGAACCGTTTCCAGCTCCTGTGCAAGCTCCTCCCGGGTCATGTCCGCGTATTTTTTCATAATCGTCCCTTTCTGATTTCGCGGCGAGGCGCCGCGTATTTTACCGTGATACGGGCGGGAAGCCCCGTCCTTTTGTACAATCATACCATACAGAGCGGGCGCGGGCAATAGAATTTAGGGAGATTTTTATAAAAAGCCGCAGCCGCGCGCGAAAAACTTTGCGCGCCGCTCTTTTCCTTTGCATCGCGCCGTGATAGAATGAAAACAGGAAAAGAAACGAGGGAGGGAGGAGAAAGATGCAGGCGATGCTCTTTCCGATGGCGCTCACGCCGCGGATGATCGTGATCGTCGTCCTCGGCGTGTTTCTGGCCTCCCTGGTCGACGGCGTGGCGGGCGGAGGCGGGATCATCTCGGTCCCGGTCTATCTGCTTGCCGGGCTGCCGGCGCATCTCGCGCTCGGGACAAACAAGTTCTCCTCCGGCGTGGGGACGGCGGTCTCCGCCGTGCGCTTCGTCCGGCGCGGCTTTGTGGACTGGGCTCTTGCGATCCCGTCGATCGCACTGGGGCTTATCGGGGCGCACCTCGGCACGCGGCTTCAGCTCGCGGTGGAGGAGCGGTATCTCAAATGGCTGCTGCTCATCGTGCTGCCGCTCGTCGCGCTTGTCGTGCTGCGGCAGAAAAAGCTGCCCGAGGAGCCGGGCGAGATCGCACCCGGCCGCCAGAAGGCGATCGTCTGGGGCGCCTCCGCGCTCGTCGGCGTCTACGACGGCTTTTACGGCCCCGGCGCGGGGACCTTCCTGCTGCTGATCTTTTGCCATCTCGGCAAAATGGGGCTTCGCACCGCCGCGGGCAACGTCAAGCTCGTCAATCTTTCGAGCATCATCGGCGCGGTCGCGACGTCGCTGATGCACGGCAAGGTTTTTCTCGTCCTGGGGCTGATCGGCGCCGTTGCGTCCGTTGCCGGACATTTCATCGGCTCGGGCCTCGCGATCAAGGACGGGTCGAAGATCGTACGGCCGGTCATCCTCGTCGTGCTGGCGCTGCTGGCCGTAAAGGTGATCTCGGAGCTGCTGTAGCTATAAGTGATAAGGGGATTGAACATGAAAAAAACGATCGGTATTCTGGGCGGCATGGGGCCGCTCGCCACGGCGGACCTCTATCGCCTGATCGTCGAGTCGACGCGTGCGGACTGCGACAACGACCATATCCGCGTCTATATCGACAGCAACGCCGCCATCCCCGACCGGACGGCGGCCATCCTCCGCGGCGGCAAGGACCCGGTGCCGGAGATGCTCTCGGCGCTGCGGAATCTCGAGGCCTGCGGGGCGGACTGTGTGATCATGCCCTGCAACACGGCGCATTATTTCCTGCCGCGCCTGCAGAAAGAGACCAGCCTCCCGATCCTCGACATGCCCGCGATCGCGGCCGCTCGCTGCAAAGAGCTCTTCCCCGGCCGACGCGCCTGCATCCTGGCGACGAAGGGAACGCTGGAGAGCGGCGTATACGCCCGCGCGCTCGAACGGGAGAACGTGCCGTTCATGACCCCGGAGGAGGCGGAGAGGGACGAGCTGATGCGCTTGATCTACGACGTGGTCAAGGCCTCGAAGCCGATCGCGCCGGAAAAGGAAAACTGGCAGCGCCTGCTCGCCGGACTGCGTGAAAGAGGAGCGGATTACTTTATCCTCGGCTGTACCGAGCTGCCGATCCTTTCGGGCGCGCTTGCCGTTCCCGGCCCCTTTGTCGATCCGTCCTTGGAGCTGGCAAAGGCGGCGATCCGCTTCTGCGGCTATGAGGTCAAAGAACAGACGTGATTTGCTGATTTAATGCGTTAGCAATTTAAAGATTTGTGCAATATCGGGTAAGAAAAAATTAAAATTTGTGAACTATGACGATTTTGTGAACAAACCGTGAAAAAATCTTAACATCCATGACAAAATCGAATATAATGAGTCTAGGCTTCCAAAGTCCGGAACAAAAATAAGAAGGGAGAATCGAGTCAATGAGTCAAAAGAAAAGCATGAATCTTGGCGTGAAGATCCTGATCGGCCTGGTACTCGGTATTGTCGTGGGCGCCATTTTCTGGGCGACCATGGGCGCGGAAGCGGCCGGCGCCTTTACCGCAAAGTACATCAAGCCCTTCGGCGATATCTTCGTCAACCTGCTGAAGTTCATCGTTGTCCCGCTCGTCCTGCTCAGCATTATGGACGGCGTGATCCAGATGGGCGACATCAAGAAGGTCGGTAAGATCGGCTGGAAAACCGTCGCTTACTTCCTGGTCACCACCGCCATCGCCTGCGTGATCGGCCTTGTCATCGCGAGCGCTTTCAAGGGCAGCTTCCCGATGCTGCAGCTTGCCGAGGGCGCCGAGTATGAGGCCAAGAGCGCCAACCTGATGGACACCATCGTCAACATCTTCCCGAACAACGCGATCAACCCGCTGTCCACCGCTGCGATGCTGCAGATCATCTTCATCGCGCTGATCTTCGGCTGCGGCGTTCTGGTCGCCGGCGAAAAGGGCAAGCCCTTCGGTGATTTCATCAGCTCCTTCAACGAAGTCACCCAGCGCGTCATGAGCTTCATCCTCGCGGTCTCCCCCTACGGCGTCTTCGCGCTGATGGTTTGGGTCGTCGCCGCCCAGGGTCCGAAGATCCTCGGCTCGCTCGGTCTCGTCCTGCTCGCCGCCTACATCGGCTACATTATCCACGTCCTGCTGGTTTACACGCTGTCCGTCAAGGTCTTTGCCAAGATGTCCCCGATGTACTTCTTCAAGAAGATCTTCCCGGCCGCCGCGTTTGCCTTTACCTCCACCTCCTCCGTCGCCACGCTCCCGATCACCAAGGAGTGCTGCGATGAGATGGACGTCGAGGGCGATATCTCCTCCTTCGTCCTGCCGCTCGGCGCGACGATCAACATGGACGGTACCGCGATCTACCAGTGCGTGGCCGCGATCTTCCTGGCCAAGTGCGTCGGCATCGACCTGACGCTCGGCCAGATGGTCATGATCGTCATCACCGCGACGCTGGCCTCTATCGGCACCGCCGGTACCTCCGGCGCCGGCATGATCATGCTGGCCATGGTCCTTGAGGCTGTCGGCGTTCCCACGACCTTCATCGGCATCATCTACGGTATCGACCGTCTGTTCGATATGGGCCGTACCACGCTCAACATCATCGGCGACGCTTCCTGCGCTGTCTGCGTCAACTCCTGGGAGGGCGCTGCCCCCGCTGCCAAGAAAAAGGCATAAGGGCTGGATGCGTTTGAGAAAAAAGCAAAACAGATAAAAAAGGCGCCTTCCTTTCGGAAGGCGCCTTTTTGGTTGGCTATCATGCAGAAATGCTTCCTGCCAGGGGCAAGAAAAGAGCTATCGGGACCTCATCCACCGCACGCGGTCCCCCTTCCCCGTGCGCGGGGAAGGTTTATCACATCAGCCCCAGACCCTTTGCGACGATGCAGATGAAGTCCTGCACATTGGTCACGATCGTCGTGGCGGAAAGACTGCCGCGGTCGATCAGCTTGCCGGTGACGAATTCGTCCGCGTCGACGCAGTAGAAATACACCGGCCGCACGCTGCCGTCGGGGCGCACGCGGAACGAGGGCGTCATGTTGCCGGTCGCGATCGTGTGCAGCATCGTCGCGAGACAGATCACGGTCGAAGCCTTTTCGACCAACTCGCGCATGCGGCTCTGCGCCTCATAGGCGTTGCCGATGACCTCCGGCAGCGGGCCGTCATCGCGGATCGAGCCGGCAAGCACAAAGGGCACGTTGTTCTTCACAGCGCTGTACATGATGCCGTTTTCAATGTTGTGATCGTCGATGAACTGGGGGATCGAGCCGCTTTTGCGCACCAGGTTGATGACGTCGAGATGGTTGTAATGGCCGTTCGGCATCGACTGCTGGGTGTAGATATCCTGCCCCAGCGCCGTATGCAGCAGCGCGCCCTCGAGGTCGTGGGTGGCCAGCGCGTTGCCCGCCATCAGCCCGTGGGCATAGCCGTTTTCGATGAGCTTCTGCATCGCGTAGCGCGCGTCGCGGTCAAAGGCGAAGGCCGGCCCCATGACCCAGAGAATGTTGCCCTCCTCGCGCTCGGCCTTCAACAGCTCGATCAGCCGGTCATAGTCGCGGGCATAGGAGGTCTCGCGGCTGCGGCCCTGGCGGAAGACGAACTGATCCTCTCCCGCGGCGGCCGCCTCGTCGAAGCCGTGGCTGTGGAGATAAATGCCCTCCTCGCCGTGCTCCGTCCGGCCGAGGATCACCTTGTCGCCGCGGCGCAGATTGCGGTTTTCCACGACGGCGAGCGTGCCGTCGTCTTTCAGAACGACGCTCGAGTCCATGCGGCTTTTCTCCGCAAGACGCCATTCACCGCCGATCTTGAAGTACTCGGGGTACATCGAGGTGCTGTGAAAGCCCTCCGGGGCGATGCCGTCGTGCTCGACGACTGCCCACGCCGCATCCGGCGCGGAGGCGAGATGGGCGTCGGAAAAGTCCGGCGCGCGGTAGATCGGATAGGAAAAGGCCATCGGAATGTCCTCCCAGGTTTTGTAATTCGGTGCTTCTATTGTACACTATCTGGCAGGGCAGATACAAGTGCATCTTTCCAAAGACGGGGGCGATATGCTATGATGAAAAAAACGCTGAAAGGAAGCGACGCTCATGCCCTATCCCTTCGACCCGCTGCTTCAGAAATATCCCTCCCGCCGCACGCCGCTCTATGCCCGCGGCGGCATGGTCAACAGCTCAAGCCCCCAGGCCTCGGCCGCGGGGCTGGAGGTGCTGCGCCGGGGCGGCAACGCGATCGACGCCGCCGTGGCCGCGGCCGCGGCGCTTACGGTCACCGAGCCGACGTCGAACGGTCTGGGGTCCGACGCTTTTGCTATCGTCTGGTCGGCGCGCGAGAAAAAGCTCTTCGGCCTCAACGCCTCCGGCCCCGCGCCGATGCTGGCCTCAGCGGAGACGGTGCTGGCAGAGGGGAAAGATCATAACGGGAAAATGCCGACGCACGGCTGGACGCCGGTCACGGTGCCGGGGGCGCCGGCGGCCTGGGCGGCGCTGTCCGGGCGCTTCGGCGCGCTGCCGCTTTCCGCCGTGCTCGCTCCGGCGGTGAGCTACGCCCGCGACGGCTATCCCTGCCCGCCCCACCTGGCGCAGGGCTGGCAGCAGGCGTATGAGAGCTACCGCGAGCGGCTGACCGAGCCGTGCTTCAAGGCCTGGTTCCGCACCTTTGCGCCTAACGGCCGCGCGCCGGAGGCGGGCGAGCTCGTCTCTCTTCCCGACCATGCCGACAGCCTTGAGGCGATCGGCGAGAGCGGCGCGGAGGCATTCTACCGCGGCGCGCTGGCGCGGAAGATCGACGCCGAAAGCCGGAAATACGGCGGCTATCTGCGCTATGACGATCTCGCGGCCTTCTCGCCGCAGTGGGTCGAGCCGCTGCGCGTGAACTACCGCGGCTATGAGGTCTGTGAGATTCCGCCCAACGGCCAGGGCATCGTGGCCTTGATGGCGCTGAACATTCTAAAGGAATTTGACTTTCCCGGGAAGAACAGCGACCTGACCGTCCACCGCCAGATCGAGGCGCTGAAGATGGCCTTTGCCGACGCCTTCGCGTATGTGACCGACCCGGCGGATATGACGATCGACCCCGCCCGCCTGCTCGACCCCGCCTACGGCGCCCGGCGCGCCGCCGCGATGGGGGAGCGCGCGCAGATCTGGGGCAGCGCCCTGCCGCCGAAGAGCGGCACGGTCTACCTCTGCAGCGCCGACGGCGAGGGGAACATGGTCTCGTATATCCAGTCGAACTATATGGGCTTCGGCTCCGGTATCGTCGTGGACGGCACAGGCATCGCGCTGCAAAACCGCGGGGCGGACTTCTCGCTCGACCCGGCGGCGGCCAACGTCCTGCGCCCCGGCAAGCGCAGCTATCACACGATCATCCCCGGCTTTTTGATGCAAAACGGCCTGCCTGTCGGCCCGTTCGGCGTGATGGGCGCCTATATGCAGCCGCAGGGGCATGTGCAGGTCGTGATGAACAGCATAGATTTTCACTTGAACCCCCAACAGGCGCTCGACGCGCCGCGCTTCCAGTGGCTGCGCGACGGGCGCGTGATCGTCGAGCAGAGCTTTGACAAAGAAATCGCCGAGGCGCTGCGCCGCCGCGGGCACGAGCTGTCCGTCAGCGCAGACACGCCTCTCTTCGGCCGCGGCCAGATGATCGTGCGGCTCGAAAACGGCGTGCTCGTCGGCGGCACCGAAGGCCGCACGGACAGCAATATCGCCTGCTTCTAACAGCAAAAAACTCCCTCTTCCGTGCGGAAGAGGGAGCTTTATTTGTATGTTTTGTTATGTGCGGTGGATGCTCTTTCCTTTGAGCTTCTCCATCGCCTCGTGCTCGGCCGAAAGCTCGCGGTACAGCCGCGCGGCGCTCCAGCGGGAATTGGACTCGGTCACGACGGCCTTGAGCGCGACGGCCGCGCGCTCACGCCGCAGCGCGTCAAGCAGGCCGTGGAACTGGGCGGAGCTCAGGCCGTCCATCACAAGCATCTCGCCGCCGAACGCGGGCGCTTCGTCCGCTCCGTCGGCTACAGCCTCGTCCGCGCGGCCGCACAGCTCACCGAGCGGCCTTGAGAAATCCTCCGGCGCGACCTCAATGCAGCGCAGGCCGAGCTTAAAGGTCAGCATACGGATCCGGCGCAGCTTGTCGCCGCGGATATTGAAAAGCAAAACCTGTGCCATGCGTTTATTCCTCCTCTTCCAGCACCGCGGCGATCGCACGCTGGTATTCCTCGGTCTCTCGCTGCAGCTCCGCGCCGAAGCCGCCGAGCTCCGCGTCCGGCATCGCGCGGCGGTTTTGAAAAATATAGTCGAACCAGTCCGCGTCGCGCCCGAAGCGCAGCACCGTGAGCCCGGCAAGATCCAGCTCATAGGCGTTGACGTACACCGTTCTTCCGCGGCTCTCGCGCGCTCGCTTGCCGGCAAAGGCGTCGCTGCCGGAGAGATAGAAGCCCCGGCCGAAATCGGCGTTTTTGCGCCCGACGGTGATGTCCGGCGCACGCAGCTCGTGAAAGCCCGTGTGATACAGCCGCAGTCTCTCGCCCATGCCCTGCGCTCCTTTCACGTTTTTCAAAAGTATAGCATGATGCGGCACGGCTGGCAAGCGGAGAGAAAAACTCCCCCGCCTGAGAGACGGGGGAGTTCGGTAAACAGTTTTTTTATTTCTTCAGCAGCGGCGCGCCGGTGTGCCAGGCCTTGCCGCAGATCTCGCCGATGCCGTAATAGTCAAAGCGCACCTGGTCGAAGAGGAAGGTGTCGATCTTGCCGACGTCGATCTTGCCGTCCTCGCCGAGGATCTTCTCATCGGCCATGACGTTTACGATCTCGCCCAGCACACGCAGACCGTAGGGCTGCTCCTGCATCTCCACAACGCGGCACTCGAGCGTCAGCGGGTATTCGAGGATCACGGGCGCGTCGACGCGGCTGCTCTTCACGGCGTGCAGGCCGGTCCTGGCAAACTTGTCTGCGACCTTGTTCGCGCTGACAAGGCCCATATAGTCCGACTCCACGATCGTGTCGCGTCCGGGCACGGAGAGGGTAAAGGCGCCGCGGGCCTTGAGGTTCGCAACGGTCTTGTGATCCTCCTCAAGGTTGAGCGCGACCATGTTCTCCGCGCAGATGCCGCCCCAGGCCATCGCCATCGAGTCGACGGTGTCGTCCTCGTTATAGGTGCCGATCATGTAAACGGGCATCGGGAACAGATAGGGCTTTACGCCAAAGTCTTTCATAGCTTTTCTCCTTTTCTTTGATCAGGGAGCGCCACGCGCCCCCTTGCATTTTATCCGATAAGATGCTACCATAAGACGGAAAAAGAAACAAGTACCATCATTCCAGAAAGGTACTTACCCGGAGGAAAGCTATGGACGACAGACGCATCGAAAACGCGGATTTCAGCGAGACCGGTTACAGCTATACGCTCTCGCTGATCGCGGGGAAATACAAGCCGATCATCCTCTATTGCCTGATGGAGTATGAGCCCGTGCGCTTCAACGAGATGCAGCGCTATCTCGGCCGTGTGGCGGACAAGACGCTCAGCCGGAATCTCAAGGAGCTTGAGCGCGACGAGCTGATCGTGCGCACGGTCTATCCCCAGATCCCGCCGAAGGTGGAATACTCGCTGACCGAGCGGGGCCATTCGCTGGTCGCGGTGCTCGACCGCCTGTGCGACTGGGGCATGGAAAACAGGAGATAATAAAAAGCCCGTCCAGCCGGACGGGGTTTTGTTTGGCGGAGATGGAGAGATTCGCCCGGCGCGGGCACCGCGCCGGCACGCACGCGGGCATCGAAACATGCCCCCGGCATGTTTCTCTCGCTTCGCTCGTGCCCTGTTCGAATCTCTCCAACCACAAATAAAAAACAGATCCCCCACCGATGGTGGGAGACCCCCACCGATGGTGGGAGATCTGTTTTTCTTGGCGGAGATGGAGAGATTCGAACTCTCGAAGAGCTTTTGACCCTTACACGATTTCCAATCGTGCGCGCTCGACCAACTACGCGACATCTCCACGTGTTTGCTCAAGAAGACCGTATCAACTTGTCAGCTTGCCCATTATAATGCACGCCAATGGCAAAGTCAAGCATGTTTTTGCCTGTTTTTCCTCCCGTTTCGTAAACCGTGTCCGCACAGAGCGGGAACGCGGAATGAGCCATGATTTGACAAAGCGCGCGCAGCGGGATATAGTGTTAGCGTTGCCCCGCGGGCAGACGCCCGGGGGAGCTGCAGATCCCAGAGGGACAGGGAGGAAAACGCTTGAAAAAGGGCTTGAACATCCTGCTCGCCGCGCTGCTGGCGCTGCTGCTGTGCGGCTGCGGCACCGTACCCGGCGCACAGGACCAGAGCGCGCCGGAGGAGGCCCCTCCGGGCACGGTCGCGATCGGAGACCTCGTTCTTGACGGCGAGAGCGTCTCGGCGGAACTCGGCGCGCTGTCGGACGGAAAAGACGAAGCGATCCGGGCGCTGATCGAAAACAGCGCGTCTTTCGGCTCGCTTGCGGATATTTCGCTGGGCGAGGCGCCGGACTATGCGCTGTATGCGGCGCTGCGCGAGGCCTTCCCGGCCGCACAGATCCGCTGCGAGCTGCGTCTCTTCGGCGAGGAACTGGACGCGAACGCGCGCGAGCTCGATCTGCACACGATGAGCCCGGCGCAGACGGACGAGCTGCTCGGCGTGCTGCCGTATCTTGAAAAGCTGGAAAAAATCGACTTTGTCTCGCCGGAGGGCGTCTGTGCCTTTTCCATTGACGACATCCCCCAGCTTGACCGCATCCGCGCGGCCGCGCCGGAGGTCTATCTGCGGGTCGCGTTCGATCTTTTCGGCCAGCGCGTCAGCTCTGAGGACGAGAGGATCGAATATTATCTCGTGCCGATCGGGAACGAGGGCGTGGAAACCGTGCGCGCCGTGCTGCCGTATCTGCGCTCGTGCACGTATTTCCTGATGGACGGCTGCGAAGTAGACAACGAGGTTATGGCACAGCTGCGCGACGATTTCCCGACGCCCAAGATCGTCTGGCGAGTCTGGCTGATCGAGCCATGGTACAGCTCGCGCGTGATGATGCGGCGCGGCAGCTTTCTGACGGATACCGAACGTCTGCGCACGACGATGATAACCCAGGACAACTGCGACGTGCTGAAATACTGCACCGAGACGAAGTATGTCGACTTCGGCCACACCTTCTGGATGAACGATTATTCCTTCCTCGCCTATATGCCCAAGCTGGAGGCCTGCATCATCGCCATTTCCCACGTCTCTGACATTTCAGCGCTGGCAAACTGCCCGGAGCTGGAGTATCTGGAGGTCTTCACGACGGACATCACCGACCTCACGCCGCTGACGCACTGCAAAAAGCTTGAATATCTCAACATCAGCAACTGCAAGCTGCTGACAGACATCACGCCCCTTTATGAGATGACGAGCCTGAAGGTACTGCGCATGACGGCGACGCTGAGGGTGCCCAGAGAGCAGAAGGAGGAGCTGGCCCGGCGACTGCCGGAGCTGACGATCCTCAACATCGGCGCCGACCCGACCGAGGGCGGCTGGCGTACGATGCCGCGGTATTCCCTGCTGCGCGAGCAGATGAAATACGACGAGGACTGGCAGGAATACGGGATCCCCTGACACAAAACGAACAGCGGAACGGAAACATTTTTCCGTTCCGTTTTTTATTCTCTGCGGATAGTTTTTGCCCGAGCGGCAAACAATATCCATCGAAACAAAAAGCGCGGGAGGACAGCGCCATGAAGATGACAAATGAGGAATACAAACGCTATGCCGAGCGGCGCGCGCCGCGCTCGCAGACGGGCGGAAACATGCTGCGCGCCTTTTTGTACGGCGGGGCGATCTGCTGCGTCGGCCAGGCGTTTTTGAATCTATACTCCGCTCTCGGCCTCGACGCCGAGACGGCGGGCACAGCCTGCTCGATCACGCTCGTTTTCCTCGGCGCGGCGCTGACGGCGGCGGGCGTGTATGACGACATCGCCAAGCGCGCCGGCGCGGGCACGCTCGTGCCGATCACGGGCTTTGCCAACTCGGTGGCCGCCCCGGCGCTGGAATTCAAGACCGAGGGCTTTATCACCGGCACGGCGGCCAAGATGTTCGTCATTGCCGGGCCGGTCGTCGTCTACGGAGCGAGCGCGGGCGTGGTCTACGGGCTGCTGCTTTTGCTGCTGCACATCGTGTGAAAGGAGAAAAGCATGGGAAAGAAGAAGGAAAAGCAGGAAAAGAAAAAGAGCGGGCGGAAAAATCCGCCGGTCGAGACGGGTGGAGATTTCCGCGCCGTCGAACGCAGCGCCGCGCGCGAGGGACACACCGAGAATGCGGCCACGCCCGACGGCGTCAGCGGTATCTGGACGTAGATTTTGGATTTTTGCGCTTGGTTTTCAGAAAACAGAAATACGAAACGCGGGTGGCCGACAGCCGCCCGCGTTTTTCTAAAACTAAACCCCAAAACTATAATCTAAAAAACTAGAAACTAAAAACTAGAAACTACCCCGGTACATGGCGCCGATCGTCGCGCGGGTCGAGCGGACAAAGCTGCGCAGCATCTGCTCGCCCTGCCGCTTCGAGCTGACGATCAGCCCCAGCGAGCGGAAGCCCCGCGGCTGCAGCGGCAGCGCGCGCGTCGTCGTCTGCATGCCCTGCAAGATCAGCTGGGACAGGATCGTCAGCCCCAGCCCGTGCTCGATCATCGAGATCAGCGCCGCGTCGTCGAGATTGGTGTAACGCGTGCCCGGGATCACGCGGGGCGTCACGGCGGCGAAGAGCGGCGTGATGTCCATCTCGAAGCCCAGCGACGGCATCAGAAAGTCCGCGCCGGAAAAGCGCTCGATCGGGAAAGCGTCGCCGGTAAAGGGATGATCCGCCGGCAGGACGGCCATCAGCTCGTCCACATGCAGCGGGAACCAGTTCAGCCCCTTCATCAGCGCGGGCTGATAGCTGACAAAAGCGCAGTCAAGCGTCTCGTCCTTGACGCCGTCGTACATCTGCTCGATGCTGCCGGCGGAGACCTCGGTGTCCGCGTCCGGGAACTCCCGCAGGAAATCGGACAGGATCGCGGGCAGCCACTGGCGCGAAATGCTCGAATACGAGCCGATGCGGATCGCGGCGGTGCTCTCGTCGCGCAGAAGGGCGACGCTGCGCTCCAACGCGTCGGCGGCGGCGACATAGCTCTGCATCCCGGCAAGCAGGCTCTCGCCCGCGCGGGAGAGCTTCACGCCGCCCTTGCCGCGGATCAGCAGATTGATCCCCAGCTCGCTCTCCAGCGAATTCATCATCTGCGTCAGCCCCGCCTGGGTATAGCCAAGCTCCGTTGCCGCGGCTGTCAGACTACCGGATTTTACTGCTGCGAGAAGGGCTTTGACCTTTTTGCTTTCCATGTTAATTATTTCACTTTCTTATAATTACATGCATACATAACAATTACTTATATATAGTATAATAATATACAGTTATGAAAAAGGCAAGGGGGATGCTATAATTTGTTCATAATCTGGTAACAGATCATCATTTTATGGAAGAGAGGTAGTATTATGGAAAACAATCGCGGATCATGGAACAGCAACATAGGCTTCCTGCTGGCCGCCATCGGTTCTGCGGTCGGTCTCGGAAACATCTGGGGCTTCCCGTACAAGATGGGCAAATCCGGCGGATTTACGTTCCTGCTCGTGTACATATTCCTGGCGGTTTTCGTCGGCCTGATCATCATGGCGTCCGAGCTTGCCCTCGGCCGTAAGACCAGAAAGGCCCCGATCGCGGCCTACAAGGCCGTGTCGAGCAAGTATTCCTGGCTCGGCTGGTTTGCGGTGCTCTCGCCGTTCCTGATCATGACCTTCTACTCGGTCCTCGGCGGCTACTGCATCTACTACATCATCATCAACCTCATCGGTCTCTTCGGTGGCATGCCGGACGGCTCGTCCTTCGGCGCGATGCTCACCAGCATCCCCGCCTCCCTCGGCGTACTGCTTGGCTTCATGCTGATCTGCTTTATCATCGTCGCGGGCGGCGTATCCGGCGGTATTGAAAAGTTCAACAAGGTTGGCATGCCCGCGCTGTTCGTGATGCTGCTCGTCATCATCGTCCGCGCGCTGACGCTTCCCAACGCGGTCGAAGGCCTCAAGTTCATGTTTGTTCCCGGCTACGCGGTCAGAGGCGGCTTCATCGAAGAAGCGCCCAGCCTCATCACCGTTCTCGGCACCGCCGGCGGCCAGATGTTCTTCTCGCTGTCGCTGGCCATGGGCGCCATGATCACCTACGGCTCCTACCTCAGCAAGGATGAGAACCTTGTCAAGAACTCCGGCATCATCGTCTTTGCCGATACGCTCGTCGCGCTGCTGGCCGGTATCGCGGTCATCCCCGCGGCCGTCGCCAACGGCATCAACAACGGCATCCCTGTGGCCAACATTAAGCTCAACGGCCCCGGCCTGTTGTTCTCCACGCTGCAGGACGTGTTCCACAACATGGGCACCATCGGCGGCATCTTCGGCGTGATCTTCTATCTGCTCGTTCTCATCGCGGCCATCTCCTCCGCCATCTCGCTGATGGAGGTGCTTGCGGCCCACTTCATCGACAAGGCTGCCGAACAGGGCAAGAGCCTTGACCGTAAAAAGGTCGTTCTCATCATCACCGCGGTCATCACGGTCTTCGGTGCGCTCGTCGCGGCCGACGGTCTGGGCTCGAATCACATCACCCCGGCCGAGCTGTTCAAGCTGAAGGTCAACACCTGGAACGACTGTTGGCTCGACTTCTTCGACTGCTGGTCCGAAGGCATCATGATGCCGCTCGGCGCCATGCTGATGGCGCTGATGATCGGCGGCGAGATCGGCCCGAAGGTCATGCTCGACGAGATCCACAACGGCGAGCACAGCCCCTTCTTCTCCAAGTTCTATCGCTTCTGCGTGATCTATGTCGTCCCGGCGGTCATGTGCCTGGTCCTTGCCGGCCAGCTGACCGACTTCTTCGGCAACCAGATCGTCAGCTACATCATCTCCGCCGTCTGCTTCATCATCTTCACCTATCACACACTGATCCCCGACTGGAAGAAGCTTGGCCAGGACGGCAACGAATAAGAAATACTCAACTTTCACTCATCCTCATACACTCGGGCAAAACGGGAGCTTCCGAAAGGAAGCTCCCGTTATTTCGATGCGAAACAGAAAAAGGGCGAAAAAAAGGATTTGTAAAAAATACATATTGCACCTTGTCCATACAGCGTTTATAATATTGTCTGAAAAATAACGATTTCTGATTTACGGAGGAAGCGCGGCCTTGGAAAGAGTCCTGATCCATATACACGGCATCGTCCAGGGCGTCGGCTTCCGCCCCTTTATCCACAAGCAGGTGCGCGCCTACCGGCTCGCCGGGACGATCAAGAACACCTCCTCCGGCGTGGAGCTGGAGCTCGAGGGCGAGCGGGCGGAGCTTGAGCGCTTCATCGCCGATCTGCCGCGCAAGGCGCCGAAGCTCGCGGTCATCGAGCGCGTCGAGACGGAATTCTCGGCCGAGCTGAAGCACTTTCGGGATTTCGAGATCCTGCAGAGCAAAACCGAGGCGCAGCGCAACACGCTCATTTCCCCCGATATCGGCATCTGTGACGACTGCCTGCGCGAGCTGCTTGACCCATCCGACCGGCGCTGGCGCTATCCCTTTATCAACTGCACCAACTGTGGCCCGCGCTTTACGATCATCAAGGACGTGCCCTATGACCGGGCCAAGACCTCGATGAGCGCATTTCCGATGTGTCCCGACTGCGACAGGGAATACCACGACATCGAAAACCGCCGCTACCACGCCCAGCCGGACTGCTGCCCGGACTGCGGCCCGCATGTGTTTTATCTGGACGCCGAGGGAAAACCTGTTCCCGGCGACGCGATCGAGCTTGCGCGCGCGGCGCTCAAGGCGGGGAAGATCGTTGCGATCAAGGGTCTCGGCGGGATCCATCTCGCCTGCCGCTGCGACGAGATAGAGATCGCGCGGACGCTCCGCCGCCGCAAGCAGCGCGACGAAAAGCCCTTTGCCGTCATGTGCCGGGACGTGGACTGTGCCAAAAAGATCTGCGCGGTCTCGGCGGAGGAGGAAGCGCTTCTTACAAGCTTCCGCCGGCCGATCGTGCTGCTGAAAAAACGCGAGCGCGGCGCGCTGGAGCACCTGAGCGAAAACAACTATGTCGGCGTGATGCTGCCCTACACGCCGCTGCACGTCCTCCTGTTCGGGGACGATATCGACATGCTCGTCATGACGAGCGCCAACCTCTCCGACACGCCGATCGTCTATCGCAACGACGAGGCGACGGAAAAGCTGCGCGGCATCGCGGACGGCTTTCTGCTGCACGACCGCGAGATCCAGACGCGCTGCGACGACTCGCTGTGTTATTGCCTGGACGGCGAGGCTTACTTCGCCCGCCGCTCGCGCGGCTATGTGCCCTTTCCGGTCAGCGTTCACGAGGACGCGGGCATGCTCCTTGCCTGCGGGGCCGAGCAGAAGGCCAGCTTCTGCCTTTCAAAAGGGAACTACGTCTTCCCAAGCCAGCACATCGGCGATCTGAAGAACATCGAGACGCTCGAAAACTACGAGCGGCAGATCCGCCATTTTGAAAAGCTCTTCGACATCCGCCCGGCGGCGATCGCCTGCGATCTGCACCCTGATTATCTCTCGACCGCCTATGCCGCGGAGCGCAGCGGGGAAGAGGGGATCCCCCTCGTCCGCGTCCAGCATCACCACGCCCACATGGCCGCCTGCATGGCGGACAACGCCCTTACCGGCGAGGTCATCGGCCTTGTCTGGGACGGCACCGGCTACGGCACGGACGGCACGACCTGGGGCGGCGAGTGCCTCGTCGGCGGCTACGACGGCTTTTCGCGCGTCGGCAGCATCCGCCCGATCCCCCTTGCCGGCGGCGACCTTGTCACCAAAGAGCCGCTGCGCGTAACCTGGGCGCTGAAGCGTGACGCCGCTCTCCCGACAGAGGAGGAAAACGGCGCGCTGTATGCGACCATGCTGCAAAACGGATTGAACTGTCCGCTCTCGTCCGGCATGGGGCGCCTCTTCGACGGCGTCTCGGCCATGATCGGCGTCAAGACGCGCTGCAGCTATGAGGGCCAGGGCGCGATCCTGCTCGAGGCTGCGGCAACGGCCGCCGACGGGCTGTACCCGGCCGAGTGGGAGGAAGAAAACGGCATCCTGCGCTTTGACTGGCGCGGGATGATCCGCGCGATCGCTGATGATCAGAGCCGCGGCCTTGATCATGGCGTGATCGCGGCGCGCTTTCTGAACACGCTTGTCGATATGGGCGTGCACCAGTGCGTCCGAGCACGGGAGCAGAGCGGCCTCGAGCGGGTCGTGCTCTCGGGCGGCAGCTTTCAGAATATGATTTTGATGCACCGCCTCCCGGAAGCGCTCCGGCGCGAGGGCTTCGCGGTCTATCACCACCGCCGCGTCTCGACCAACGACGAGGGCATCTCCCTCGGCCAGCTTTTGATCGCGCGTACGGCGACAGAGAGGAAATAGAAAAATGTGTCTTGCCATTCCTTTAAAAATCATTGAGATCAGCGGCAACACCGCGACCGGCGAGGCGCTTGGCATGACGCGCGAGATCCGCGTCGACTTCATCCCGGAGCCGAAGGTGGGCGATTATGTGATCGTCCATGCTGGCTTTGCCATCGAGCGATTGGGCGAGGAGCAGGCGCTGGAGGATCTCGAGGCGTGGAAGGAAGTGCGCGATGCCCTTTGACACGCAGCGCGTCCTGCGCGCGATCGAGGCGCTTGAGCTCGGCGAGGTAAGGCTGATGGAGGTGTGCGGCACGCACACGATGGCCATCGCCAAAAGCGGCATCCGCAGCCTTCTGCCGGAAAACGTCAAGCTGCTCTCCGGCCCCGGCTGCCCGGTCTGCGTCACACCGCCCGAGGTCATCGACGCGGTGCTTGATCTCGCTATGCGGCCCGACGTGATCCTGACGACCTACGGCGACATGGTCCGCGTCCCCGGCAGCACGCCGGGCGACAACCTCTCCCGCCGCCGCGCGCTCGGCGCGAGGGTCGAGGTCGTGTATTCGCCTGTCGACGCGGTGAAGCTCGCCAAAGAAAACCCGGATAAAGAGGTCGTGTTCCTCGGCGTCGGCTTTGAAACCACCGCGCCCGGGACGGCCGCCGCCGTGCTGACGGCGCAGGAGCAGGGCGCGGAGAACTTCTCGCTCTTCTCGATGCTCAAAACCGTCGAGCCCGCGCTGCGCGCGCTGATCGCGTCCGAGGGCTTCAACGTCCAGGGCTTCCTCTGCCCCGGCCATGTGGCCACGATCCTGGGCGAGGAGGGCTTCCGCTTTTTGCCGGAGGAGTATGGGCTTCCCGCTGTGATCAGCGGCTTTGAGGGCGAGGATATCCTCTTCTCGGTCTATCTGCTGCTCAGACAGCTTGCCGATAAAAAGCCGCGGGTGCAGAACGAATATACCCGCGCCGTCGCGCCGAATGGCAATCCGCTGGCGCGCGCGATGATGGAAAAATGCTTTGTTCCGCGCCGCGACATCTGGCGCGGCCTCGGCGAGATCGAGGCAAGCGGCCTTGCGCTGCGCGAGGAGCTGGCGGCCTATGACGCGGAGAAAAAATTTGCGATCCGCTATCCGGAGGCAAAGCCGGTCACGGCCTGCCGCTGCGGCGAGGTCATCACCGGCCGTCTCGCGCCGCAGGAATGCCCGCTTTTCTCTCGGCGCTGCACGCCGGAGGACCCGGTGGGCCCCTGTATGGTCTCCTCCGAGGGCGCCTGCGCCGCCGCATATAAATATCAGACGGTATAAAGTCTGATCCTTTTCGGCGCGGAAGGCTGCAAGGAAAGGAACCTCATCCACCGCTGACGCGGTCCCCCCTTCCCCGCAAGCGGGGAAGGCTAAGAGGAAGGAACCTCATCCGTCGGACAGAGTCCGACACCTTCCCCGCAAGCGGGGAAGGCTATAAGGAAGGAACCTCATCCGTCGGACAAAGTCCGACACCTTCCCCGCAAGCGGGGAAGGCTATAAGGAAGGTTTATTGGAAATGGACGAAATCATCACACTTGACTATGGCAGCGGGGGAAAAAAGACCTCGCGGCTGATCGAAAGCATGATCGTGCCGGCGCTGTCCAACCCCGCGCTCGACGCGCTGGGTGACGGGGCGATCCTGCCGGGGGCGGAAAAGCTGGTTTTTTCCACCGACAGCTTTGTCGTCAGCCCCCTGTTCTTTCCCGGCGGCGACATCGGCAAGCTCTCGGTCTGCGGCACGGTGAACGACGTCGCGGTCTGCGGCGGCGTGCCAAAGTTTTTAAGCTGTGCATTTTTGATCGAAGAGGGCTTTGCAACAGCGTCTCTTTCGCGTATAATAGAATCGATCCGCACCGCCGCGCAAAAGGCGGGCGTCACGGTCGTCACCGGCGACACAAAGGTCGTCGAGCGCGGCCGCGGCGACGGGATCTATATCAACACCGCCGGGATCGGCTTTTTGCAATATCCCGGCCTGTCTCCGGCGAACATCCGGCCGGGGGACGACGTGATCGTCTCCGGCACGGTGGGCGACCACGGCACGGCCGTCATGCTCGCGCGCAGCGGCATGATGCAGGGCGACATCCGCTCGGACTGCGCGGCCTTAAACGGCCTGTGCGCCGCGATCCTGGACACCGGCTGCGCCGTGCGCGTCCTGCGCGACCCCACGCGCGGCGGCGTCGCGACGACGCTGTGCGAATTCGTCGAGGGCAGCGGCAGCACGATCGAGCTTGACGAGGACGCGATCCCGATCCGAAAAGGCGTGCGCGCGGCCTGCGACATGCTGGGGCTCGACGCGCTGTACTGCGCCAACGAGGGAAAACTCCTGTGCGTCGTCGCGCACGAGGACTGCGAGCGGGTGCTCGCCGCGATGCGCGCGACGGAGGAGGGGAAGGACGCCGCCGTGATCGGCCGCGTGACGGACCGCTACCCCGGCAAGGTCGTGATGCGCACGGCCTTCGGCGGCAGCCGGATCCTGCAGAAGCTCGCCGGCGCGCAGCTTCCGAGAATTTGTTGATAACAGTTTTCGCAAACTGCTTATCATATAAATGAGCAAGAACTTTCATTAAGGGAAAAACAAGAGGTGAAACGAATGCAGGAGTACAAAAAGACCATGATCGGCAAAGATCAGATCGTACCCATTGCAGAACGCATGAGGAAGAACGAGGTCTGGCTTACCATGATCCACGCCTTCGTCACCAAGGAGGGGCAGATCGAAGTCTGCTACGACTATCAGGTGGAACCGAACGGGAGAGACCGTCCTGCCCTCGATCGGCGGTATCTATGACGTAGCCGCCGAGTGGCCCGAGAGAGAGATCAACGAGCTCTTCGGCGTCACCTTCGAGGGACTTGACGTTTCGCAGCGCCTCTTCCTGCCGGAGGACATGCTGGAGACCCAGGGCAAAGGCCAGATCATGGTCACCCCCTTGAGCGAGCTGCGCAAGAAGAACAGAGAGGAGGCGGGGCAGCAATGAGCTACATTCTCCCCATCGGCCCCTACCATCCCGCATTGGAGGAGCCGGTCCACGCAAAGCTCTATACCGAAGGCGAGATCATCAAGGACGCCGAGGTGTTCGTGGGCTATAACCACCGCGGCATCGAAAAGCTCTGCACCGAGCGCAACGCGATCCAGACGCTGGTTCTCGTCGAGCGTGTGTGCGGCATCTGCTCCCACTCCCACGCGCTGACCTATGCGCTCGGCGTCGAGCAGATCAACGCCCTCGAGGTGCCGAAGAGAGGCGCCTATATCCGCGTCATCACCGCGGAGCTCGAGCGGCTGCACTCCCACTTCCTGTGGCTGGGCATCGCGTGCCACATCATCGGCCACGACAGCATGTTCATGCATATCTGGGACGAGCGCGAGCTCGTGATGAATCTGCTGGAAAAGCTCAGCGGCAACCGCGTGAACTATGCCATGGTCACGATCGGCGGCTCGCGGCGCGACATCGACGACGAGCTGCGGCGCGAGATCCTGGACGGCTGCGACAAGCTCAAGGCGCCGCTCGACCGCATCGTGGAGCTGGCCGTGAACGACAAGACCATCGCCATGCGCACCAAGGGCGTCGGCGTGCTGACGCGCGAGGACGCGATCCGTCTCGGCGCGCTCGGCCCGCATGCGAGAGCCTCGGGCGTGAAGATCGACGTCCGCAAGGATTCGCCCTATTCCTGCTATGAGGACTTTGACTTTGATGTGCCCGTCGTGGACAGCGGCGACGTGTACGCCCGCGTGGTCGTGCGTGCGCTCGAGTGCTACGAGAGCATCAAGATCATCCGCCAGGCGCTGGAGACCCTGCCCGAGGGGCCGATCAATCTCGGCACCAAGCTGCCCAAGATCAAGGAAGGCATGGCCGTCACCCGCCACGAGGCGCCGCGCGGTCAGCTGACCTATATGGTCATCGGCGACGGCGGCTTCAACAACTACCGCGTCAGCGCGCACGTTCCGTCCTACAAGAACACGCCGACCGTGCCGCACATGCTGCGGGGCAACACGGTGGCCGACGCGGGGCTGATCATCGCGAGCATCGACCCGTGCTTCAGCTGCCTCGACAGGTAAGATGCACGAGCTGGCGCTTACCGAAGCGATCATCAAGATCATAAACTCCCAGCGCGAGCAGGAGCACTTCTCCCGTGTGGAGGAGATCTGCCTGCGCGTCGGCGAGTATTCCGGCATCATCCCGGACTGCCTGCGGGACTGCTTCCCCATCGCGGCCAAAGGCACCGCGGCCGAGGGGGCGCGGCTCGTCATCGAGACGGTCCCGGCCTCGTTCCGCTGTCTTGACTGCGGTTATGAGGGCGCGGTCGAGCGCAAGAGCGCCTGCTGCCCGCGCTGCGGCAGCGTGGAGCTGCGCATGATTACCGGACGGGAGTTTTATGTGGAAAGTCTGAAAGTGGAATAAACAAACGGGTTGGGGCAAAGCGCCCCTTACCCCAGGAAGGAGAGGATTTCTCTTGCAAAAAACAAGATTCCCCGCAGTGCTGAGCACCTTTATCCTCTGCTATGCGTTCTGGGTCCTCCTGACATGGAGCTTTGAGGTCCAGGAGCTGGCGGCGGGCGCGGTGGTCAGCCTGGCGGCGGCCCTGTTCGCGTCACGCTTTTTCATCCATGAAAAGGCGTTCCAACTCGTCCATCCGCGCCGCTTCTTCAGCCTTATTGCCTATGTGTTCGTCTTCCTCGGCGAGCTTATCAAGGCCAATCTTGACATGGCAAGACGCTGCTTCGGCGGCTGCAAGGACGTTAACCCCGGCGTCGTCAAGGTCCCGGTGGACCTGCCCGACGGCTATGCCCAGGCGATGCTTGCCAACTCCATCACGCTGACGCCCGGCACGATCACGATGGACATCGCCGAAGAGGACGGCAAGAGCTATTTCTACATCCATTGGATCGACGTCGCCGAGACCGACCGCGAGAAGGCCGGCGAGGTCATCAAGGGCAGAATGGAAAAATGGATCGGGAGGATATGGAAATGACAGATATTCTTATTTTCTCGGTGGCATTTGCCTGCCTGGCCGTCATCAATCTGTATCGTCTGATCAAAGGCCCCACGAGCGCCGACCGTATGGTGGCCGGCGACGCGGCCGACGCGCTGCTTTGCTGCGCGATGATCCTGTTCTCGATCTTCTCGGGAAGAGGCGTGTATCTTGACATCGCGATCATCAGCGCGCTGCTCGGCATCATCGACACGATGCTGGTCGGCCGTTATCTGCAGGGAAGGAGGAAATGACGATGGCGCTTAGAATTGTTATCGACGTTTTCCTTGCGATCGGCGCGATCTTCGCGCTCGCGGGCACCATCGGCCTTTTAAAGATGCCCGATACCTTCAGCCGCATGCAGGCCTCGACCTGCATCTCCACGATGGGCGTGATCGGCGTGGCGCTCGGCGCGCTGCTGTACGCGATCTTCATCATGGGCAGCGCCGCTACCGCGATCAAGATCGCGGTGATCGCGCTTCTCATCATTACGATCAACCCCATCGGCGCACACGCCATCGCCAAGGGCGCTTACCGCGCCGGCATCCGCCCCGAAAAGCGGATGGAGACCGATGACTATGGGAGGGATCTGGAAGATGAGTAATTTTATGATCATCCTTGACATTCTGGTCGTCACCGGGCTTTGCGTTTCCGCGATCCTGGCCTGCCATCTGGAAAAGCTGCTCTCCGCCGTCATCGCGCTGAGCGTGACGGGTCTGTTCGCGGCGGCCGCGTTCCTGGTGCTGCACGCGCCTGACGTCGCGATCTCCGAGGCGGCCGTCGGCGCGGCGCTCAGCCCGCTGATCTTCATCTTCGCGCTGAAAAAGATCAAAGGAGGCGGAGACGAGTAATGAAAAAGTTTTTGACTTATGTCTGCCTCGGCGTGGTGCTGGTCGCGATGCTCGTCGGCGCGCTCGGCATGGCCAAGATGCCGCGCACCTATGACGGACGCAACGCCACGGTCAGCGTCTATGACCTCCAGCAGGACCCGGACAGCTATGACGACTCGACCGCCGACGGCGCCGCCGCCGCGATCGTCCAGCAGAACCTGGCGAATACCCATTCGGTCAACGACGTCACCTCGATCGTCTTTGACTTCCGTGGCTACGATACGATGGGCGAGGCCTTTATCCTGATCACGGCCGTCGCCGGCGCCACGGTGATCCTCTTTACCAAAAAGGAAAAGGAGGAGAAAAAAGATGGAGAATAAGCGCACGTTCAAAAACACGATCCAGCGCTGCGGCTCGGACAAGATCCTGCCGATGGCCATCGTGTACATGTTCTACATCATCCTGCACGGGCACTTAAGCCCCGGCGGCGGCTTCCAGGGCGGCGTCCTGATGGTCGCCATCGTCGTGCTGCTCTACTTCGGCCACGGCTATGAGACGACAGTCCGTGCGATCAATCCGCATTTCCTGCACGGAGCCGAGGGATTCATGTCCGTCCTCTATGTGGCGGCGGCCATGCTCGGCGTCGCCTACCTCGGAAACTTCTGCCAGAACGTGTTCTATAACATCGGCAACATCGGCGATCTCTTCAGCTCCGGCACGATCTTCATCATGGACAGCATCGTCGGTCTCAAGGTCCTCACCGGTGTGGGAGCGCTGGCAATCACGATGCTCGGCGTGCTGATGGCAGAGCATGCCGGCGAGAAAAAGTGAGGTGGAAGAAATGATTACATATAACTATATCGCTGCTTTCTTCCTCATCGTCCTCGGCTTTTACACGATCCTGACGGCGGCCAGCTACTTTGTCGATCCGATCCCCCAGGCGCTCACGCTGACGAGCATCGTCATCGGCGCCTGCGTCACGGCGATGAGCCTCTCGCTCGTCGTCAAGCTGCATGACGAATACGGCACGATCGACACGAGAGAGATAAGGAGGCTGAGAGGATGAGCTTTTTAAGCTATCAACACTTCCCGATCTACTCGGTGATGGCGCTGTTCCTCGGCGCGTTCCTGGTCGTGCTCTTCGGCCGGAACAAGTTCCTGCGCGGCCTGATCGCGTTCTGCGCGACGGCGATCACGCTTTGCTGCATGATCCTGCTCATTAAGCCCGTCATGCTCAATCACGAGATCATCTGCTACTGGATGGGCAACCGCGCCATGGCCGGCGGCTACGCCATCGGCATCGCGATGGAGGTCGACCAGGTCAGCCTGTTCTTCGGCCTGTCGTCGCCTGCGTGTACTCGCTGCAGTACATGGATCATGACGACAACATCCCCGAATACTACACCCTGTTCCTGATGCTCGCCGGCGGCGTTATGGGCCTTGTGCTCTCGGGCGACCTCTTCAACATGTTCATCATGGTCGAGATCCTGACCTTTGCCGCCGTCGCGCTCACCGCGTTCCGCAACAAGGCCTTCGGCGCACTGGAGGCGGCGTTCAAGTATCTGGTCGTCGGCTGCATGGGCTCGACGGCGATCCTCGCCGGCACGATCATGCTCTATGCCCAGGCCCACACGCTGAACTTCGCCCAGCTCTCCGACCTGATCCCCGGCAACATGAACACGACGACGATCGTGGCCTTCGCGCTGCTGTACATCGGCTTCTCGACCAAGGCCTTCATTGTCCCGTTCCACCCGCTGGCGGCCGACGCGCACGGCGCGGCTCCGGCCTCCATCTCGGTGCTGATCTCCGGCGTTCTGACGAAGAGCGGCGTTTACGCCATCCTCCGTCTGACCTACTTCCTGTTCCAGACCATGCAGCTCGGCGCGATCCAGTTCATGCTGGTGTTCATCGGCTCGGTGAGCATGTTCGTGTGCGTCACGATGGCGCTCGCCCAGCACGACTTCAAGCGTCTGCTCGCCTTCCACTCGATCTCCCAGATCGGCTATGTGATGACGGCGATCGGTCTCGGCACGGGTCTCGGCCTGTCCGCCGGACTGTACCACGCGATGAACCACACCATGTTCAAGGGCCTGCTGTTCCTCGCGGCCGGCGCCGTGCACTACCGCACCGGCGTGACGGATCTGCGCAAGCTCGGCGGTCTCGGCAAGAAGATGCCCTGGACCTGCGCGCTGTTTCTGATCGGCGCGGCGTCCATCAGCGGCATCCCGCCCTTCAACGGCTTTGCCTCGAAGTGGATGATCTACCAGGCGACCTACCAGAAGGCGGTCGAGAGCGGGAACATCGGCTTCCTGCTTGCGACGATCGTGGCGCTTATCACCTCGGTGCTCACGCTCGCGTCCTTCGTCAAGGTCACACAGTCCGTCTTTTTCGGCCAGATCCGTCCGGAGCATGAGGACGTCAAGGAAGTCCCGGCCGGCATGATCATCGCGATGTGCCTGTTCGCGGCGATCTGTGTCGTCACCGGCCTCTTCCCGCGTCTCGTTACCGATTTCCTCACGGGCCCGGCCGCGAACGCCGCGCTCAATCCGCAGAACTACATCAGCTCCATGCTCACCGGCGAGGGCGTGTTCAAGACCTACGAGGTCTTTGCCGGCGCGGGTGTGTGGTCGCCTGTCAACTGGCTGCTGCTGCTCATGATCGCGCTGCTCGGCGTTACGATCGTGGCGGTGCTCGGCAAGTACGACCAGGTCAGCGAGTCGAAGGAAGGCGAGCTTGTCGACAGCAAATTTGCGCTCTTCTTCGGCGGCGAGCAGACCCAGTACTCCCAGGTCGGCGGCGAAGATCTGTTCTGGGGTCTGAAACATAACTGGAGACACTATTTCTCGTTCATGCACGAGCTGCACAGCGGCGTGGTCAACGACTATGCGCTGTGGGCAGTCGTCGCGCTTGCGCTTGCGATCGTGTTCCTCCAGATCGCGCTTTGATTGGAGGTGGGAAAGATGTTTCAATGGCTTACTGTTGTAGAGACTCTCGGCTATATCCTCATTTTCCCGGGCTTCCTGTTCTGCTTCCTGGTCGGCCTGCTGCTGGCCGGTATCGACCGCAAGATCGTCGCCAAGATGCAGAAGCGCGTCGGCCCTCCGGTGCTTCAGCCGTTCTATGATTTCTTCAAGCTCTGCGGCAAGGAGACGATCGTCCCCGCCGCGGCGAACAAGGGCATGTTCCTCGGCGCTCCGCTGCTGGGGCTTGCCGCGCTCGTCGTGCTGCAGATGTTCATCCCCGTGTTCTCCTTCACCGCGTTTTCCACGATGGCTGACGTGATCGTCATCCTCTATCTGCTGCTGATCCCGGCACTGTCGATGATCCTCGGCGGCGCGGCCTCCGGCTCGCCCTATGCGGGCGTCGGACTGAGCCGTGAGATGGTCACGGTCATCGCCTGCGAGCTGCCGCTCGTGCTGGTGCTGCTCGCCGTCGCCAAGACTGTCGGCAACGCCACGGGCTCCGGTCTTGTCTTCTCGATGAGCGAGATCATCCGCTATCAGCTCGCAAACGGAAGCTTGATCACCCACGTCAGCATGATCCCGGCGGCGATCGCCTTCCTGCTGATCATCCCCGGCGAGACCGGCAGCCACCCCTTCGACACGGCCGAGGCCGAGACGGAGATCTGCGAAGGCCTGCTCGCCGAGTACAGCGGCGCGCCGCTTGCGGTGTATAAGCTCAGCCATTCGATCAAGGTGCTCACGCTCGAGAGCCTGTTCGTCGCCCTCTTCCTGGGCGGCATCGGCCGCGCTCTCGGCGCGCTCACCGGCGTGCTCGGCCTCTCCGGCGCGGCCGCCGGCATGATCACCGGCCTGCTCGGCGTGATCGTGCTGGTGCTGCTGTGCATCGTGATCACGATCCTGTTCATCTCCCTTGTCCACGCGATCACCGCGCGCCTGAAGATCGAACAGGTGTTCAAGTACTACTGGACCGTCGTCACGGGCCTGGCTCTTCTGAGCCTGGTGCTCGCGTGGTACGGCTTTTAAGGAGGGACGGCTATGTTTAAGAAACTGATCCAGGAAAGCACCGAAAAATCTCCGTGGCTGTTCCACATCAACGCCGGCTCCTGCAACGGCTGCGATATCGAGCTCGTGTCCGTCCTCACGCCGCGCTTCGACGCCGAGCGTCTCGGCTTCAAGCTGGTCGGCAGCCCGCGTCACGCCGACATCGTCGTCGTCACCGGCCCGGTCACCAAGCAGTCGCTGCCGCGCGTGCTGCGCGCGATCTCCCAGGTTCCCGAACCGCGCTGCATCGTCACGATGGGCTCCTGCCCGCAGTCGGGCAACGTCTTCAAGGAGAGCTACTCCATCGCCGGACCGCTTAGCAAGTACGTCCACGTCGACGTCGATGTCGCCGGCTGTGCGCCGCGTCCCCAGGCCGTCATCGACGGACTGGCGCTCGCGACCCAGATCCTCAAAGAGAAAAGGGGGCAGAAATAAATGGATTTTCCGTTCCTGAAAGAAGCTGTCACCGGCCTGTTCTCCAAGACAAGCTGTGAAATGTACCCCTTTAAGCCCAGCGAGGCTGCCCCGCGCTATCGCGGACGGATCGTCTTCCACCCCGACAAGTGCATCAACTGCAGCATGTGCGAGCGCGTCTGCGCCGGCGGTGCGATTAAGTCTGTCGCCGTCCCCGTCGAGGGCGGAGCGCAGATCACCCGCAGCTTCAATCTCGGCTCCTGCACCTTCTGCAGCCATTGCGCCGACTTCTGCAACCACGGCGCGATCGAGCTGTCGGCGGACTATCACATGGTCGCGACGAAGGAAGAGGACCTGATCGTCTCCGGCACCTTCTTCAAGGCCGCGCCGAAGAAGCCCGCGCCCAAGCCCGCCGCGCCTGCAGCCGCCCCCAAGGCGGAGGCCGCGCCTGCATCCGGCGTCATCAAGCCGCGTGACGACGGCAAGCCTGTTCAGGTCCCGTCCAAGTGCGTCTACTGCACGCTCTGCGCCAAGAAGTGCCCCGCCGGGGCGCTGACGGTCGACCGTGCGGCCAAGACTTGGACGCTCGACGAGGATTCCTGCGTCGCCTGCGGCACCTGCGCCACGGTCTGCCCGAAGAAGGCCATCCTGATGCCCGGCGACGAGCCGGTCGCCGTGGAAGCGCCGAAAGCCGAGGCACCCAAGGCAGAGGCACCCAAGGCCGATCCCGCCCCCAAGGCGGAAGAGCCGAAGGCGGAGACGCCCGCCGCGCCCATCCAGCCGCGCGACGACGGCAAGCCCGTTCAGGATCCCGCCAAGTGCGTCTACTGCACGCTCTGCGCCAAGAAGTGCCCCGCCGGGGCGCTGACGGTCGACCGTGCGGCCAAGACCTGGACGCTTGACGAGGACTCCTGCGTCGCCTGCGGCACCTGCGCCGGGGTCTGCCCCAAGGACGCCATCGTCATGTGACCGCCTGAGGGCTTGAAAAGCAAAACCAATCAAAAAAAGAGCGCTTTCGAGCAATCGAAAGCGCTCTTTTTTAGGTTCTATAATGATTACATGATGGCAAAAAACCAAAAGGTTTTTCGCCTCGCCACTTTGCGGCGCAGCAAAACAGCATGGCTGTTTTGCCGTATATTCATTGCAATGAACATCGGGCGAATGATTCTGTGAATCATTTGCTGCCAAACCTGTCGTTTGGCAGCAAAATCAATCGAATGATCGATTGATTTCACTTTCCGATGATCATTATAATAAATGTTATGAAGCGCGTGGGACAGTACTGAGTGTTCTGACAAACCACCCAACCCGCAGACACAAAAAAGCAGAGAGGGAAAACCTCTCTGCTTTTTGTGTTGTTAATTCAGAGGATCAGCGCTTCATCGTGGCGTTTTTCGCGTTCCAGAGCTGATCATAGGCAAAGCCCGTCACCTTCTGCAGCGCGGCCTTTTCCTCCTCCGTGGCGACGCTCTCGTCCGTGCCCTTGCGTCTGGCAATGTCCTTCTGGACCAGCTTGAACTCCTTGTCGGTCACAGGGAAGATCCACGCGCAGATGAGCAGCAGCGCCGACATGATGGCGGGAGCCAGAACATAGCACACGCCGATGCCGTGCTGGGTCGCGGCGGCCTGCTCGAGACCCGCGTTGGCGAGCGCCTCGTCATAGTGGACAGCCGTGAGCATGAAGCCGATGATCGCAACAGAGAGACCCGAGGCGATCTTGCGGATAAAGGTGGCCATGCTGGAGACGATGCCCGGTCTGCGGATCGAGGTGATCAGCTCGTCGATATCGGTCATGTCGGCCATAATGGCGAAGATACCCGTGAGGGAGCCGGCGTTGCCGAGACCGATCAGCGCAGCGAGAGCAAGGATCGGGATGAGCGGCGCGCCGTGATGCGAGAAGGCCAGCAGCCCCAGAACGCCGACAAGGCGCAGCGGAGCGGCGATGACGATCGCAAGCTTCTTGGAGGTTTTGCTCATGACCGGCCCGAAGATGAGCATGCCGATGAGCTGGGCCACCATCAATACCGCAAGGATCGGGATGTAGTAGCTGGGATAGGCGCCGAGCGCGTGCTGGACATAGTAGACCGCCATGCCGGAAATGAAGTCCATGCCGCCCTGACCGAAGAGGTAGAGCCCCAGGAAGATCAGGAACGAGCGGCTTCTGAACACGCTGGCCGCCTGGGCGAAGCTCTCCGCAAGCGTGGTCTTGACGGGCTCCTTCTGCTTTTCCCAGGTGCCGAAGAACACGGTGATCGAGCAGACGAAGAAGAGAATGCCGAAGAGGAGCATGCACTTCATGTACTGCGACGGATCGTTGGTCTGCTTGATGATCATGCCCGGGACAAGACCGCAGACGGCGGCGCCGAGCGTCGAGAAGATCATGCGCATGTTGGAGAACTTGGCGCGCATGGCGTAGTCGTCCATCATGTCGGGAAGCAGGCCGTTATACGGCACGCTCAGCACAGTGAAGCCCGTGTTGAACAGGCAGTACATCACCACATAGAAGACATAGTTCGTGACGACCGAAGAGGAGTGGATGTTGATCCACATGGTCACGAAGGTGATGGCCGAGGCGATGCTGCCCACGAGGATGTAGAACCGTTTGGCGCCGTATTTCGAGCGGGTCCTCTCGCACACGTTGCCCATGATGGGGTCGGTGATGGCGTCCCAGATCTTGCCGATCATGGGGATCGTGCCGGCGAGCGCCGCGTTCATGCCGAGCGCGTCGGTCAGGAAGACGATGAAGAAAGAGTTGATGATGACGAAGCATCCGCCGCCGAAGATCTCTCCGACGCCGTACATGAGTCTGTCGAGAAAGCCGTAGCTAGGCTTTCTGCCGCTGATTTTCTGTTCCATAGTTTCCCCCTTGTTCTGTGTCTTGCGCCTCCCGCGGGAGCGCAGAAAATGCTCTGAGAGAAATTTTAACAGATATCGGGAAATTCGGCAACTGTAAAGTATAAAATAATCATGAAAAAGAGGAGGGGCTGCCGGCCGCCCCTGTCGTGCTCCTCCGCGAGCTGCGCCCGGTCTCCAGGCGCGGAACTGCGCGGGCGGCACAGCCCTCTTGACCACGGCGGCTGGACGCCCGGAATAGCTTTCGGATCACCCGGCCCGAGACTAAAAACTCAAAAAACAAAAAAGCGGGACAGACGGACGCATGTTTGCACCCACCTGTCTCGCTTTGCCCTTGTATCAAGGGTTTTCCCGGGTAGAAACGCAAAAAAGTACACAGGCTATTGTATCATAGCCTGTGTACCGATGTGCGTTGGGACACCAGTAATCATACAATTCGGCGTTTCTCACTCTAAATGACGGGTGGGTGCAAACTATTAAAGCTCGTTATAAAGCATCTTCCGAAAACCTGGTATGCGTGTCTGCTGTTCATTTGTGGGCATAGGGATTCGTTGCCTGGCATGGTTCTAGTGCAGAAACCAGTCTGATTTAGCCATCGATTATTTGGTAATTTATTATTAATGCTTCCTCTGGCCCGCTGCACCATACATCGAAATAGCCGTCAAACATAGCTGGCTCCCCAGAAACCGTAATATGTACTTCGTTACTGAGAATGAATTCGATTTTATCAAAATAATCTCCACCTGCTGGGATGGTGATCAACTCATGCGATCCGCCATCGTTTGGGTAGCCGCCTTTATATACCCACTTTTCAAATTCGTGTTTGAAACCGTGAATTTTTACTTGTTGTATAGATGCGTACTGGAGTCGAATATCTTCGATCTCCCTTATCTTGAAACTTGACTCGATCCTGCTTCCATCTTCATCAAACAACCAGCCGTAGATTTCGATATGGGTGTTAAACATGTCCTGCGATGATTCATCCAAGCTGTCATACTGCCGTTTTTCTTCATCTGTCAGCGGGCGAAATTCGAGCTCATAGATTTCGCTTTCTGTAGTAGTGTAAATGATCAGGCACATCTGGTTTTCGAAGAGAATATAAAGCTTCCCCCTAAGCGTGCTATAGGTCACGCCATCTTTGCTCAGTCTAGGCCCGCATGAATTCTCCAGAGTAAAAACGCGCTCTATTCTGGCATCCTTTGCTGCTTTTAAGATATAGGTAAATGCGAACTCAGTCTCGGTTTTCGTTTGAAGACTTTCCCACTTTAGCATAATTCTCACTTCCCTTCTCCCTCAGAATATAATAACATGGTGCTTACCAATCACCATCCAAAATAGCAGATATTCCTCTGGCCTCATCGACCCCGGATGCATCGTACTTACTTCTGACCATCACAGACTGACAGCCCAGACAGATTTCATATCGCTTGCTACACACAGTCCCACACGCGGAGCAGATGTACTCATCCGGCCGGAAGATATCAAAAATCGCTCCCTAATGTGTAAAGAAATGTTAATTTTAATTATAGCACAAGATATTAGTGGACGCCAGTATGTACATGTTGATCTATGCCGCTGCGTTAAGAACCTTTTGGCGTATCTCGAGAAACGCCAAAAAGTGTAGGGGGTGGGTGCAAATTCTGTCTACCCACCAGATGAATGAAAACCTAATAAAACAAAAAGGCGAGACAGGCAGATGCAAGCTTGCACCCACCTGTCTCGCTTTGCCTTTGTATCAAGGGATTACCCGAAGAGAAACGCAAAAAAAGTACACAGGCTATTGTATCATAGCCTGTGTACCAATGTGGCGAGCTACCAGCTGCTCTACCCCGCGATATTCAATTCAGCTTGGATATAATAGCACAGCTCCCAGCAATAGTCAAGAGGCTTTTTCTGCCAAATCCGGGAAACTTTTTCTGCCAAATCCGGGAAAAGGGGAAAAACTGCCCGCTTCCGTTTGGGAAGCGGGCAGAATGCTGTTTTTGCCTGTTCCGGGGATACGGCCTATTTCTCCTCCACGGGCTCCGGATCGACCTTGACGAGCAGCTTTTCCACGCGCCGCGCGTCCATGGCCAGCACGGTGACCGTGAAGTTTTCATAGCGGAAGCTGTCGCCGACCTGGGGGAAACCGCCGAACTGCTCGACCGTCCAGCCGCCAAGCGTGGCGCTCTCGGCCTCAAAGCTCTCCTCGGAAATGCCGACCAGCTCGAGAAAGTCATAGATGTTCATGTCGCCGTCAAGCTCATATTCACCCTCGGCGCGCTCGACGACCTCCTGCTCGATGACGTCGGTATCGTCCCAGATGTCGCCGACGATCTGCTCGAGCACGTCCTCCATCGAAACGACGCCGAGCGTCCCGCCGTATTCGTCGGTGACGACGGCGAGATGCTGCTTGGCCTTGCGCAGCAGATTCAGCACCGCGGGCAGCTTCATCGTCTTGTAGACATAGCAGGGCTGCATCAGCAGCTTGCGGATCTCGGTGCGCTCGCCCTTTTCGGTGAGCGCCTTGAGGAAGTGGTTGAGATACAGAACGCCGATGATGTTGTCCACGCTGCCCTCATAGACCGGCAGACGGGAGAAGGGCGAGGATTCGACGGCGGCGACGATCTCGTCCCAGTCGTCCTCAATATCGATGGCGTATACGTCGACACGGGCGGTCATGACCTCCATGGCAGAGATCTCGGAAAAGTCGATCGCGGCCTGCAGCAGCTCGGACTGATCCTCGTCGAGGACCTCCTCGTCCTCGGCCGTTTCGATGATGGACTGGAGCTCTTCGACGGCCTCTTCGCCGTCGATCTCCTCCTCGGGAGCCTTGCCGCCGGTAAGCAGATGCGTCAGCCCCACGACAAGCCAGATGAGCGGCTTGAGCACGACCGTCATGCCGCGCACGGCATAGGCATAGCGCAGCGCGAGCGTGTTCGCCGCCTTTTTCGCGGTGATCTTCGGGATCGTCTCGCCGAAGATGATGACAAGCAGTGTCAGGATCACGGTGGCGGCCCAGGCGTATTGGTCGCTCCCCAGCAGGAGGATGACCAGGACCGAGGCCAGCGAAGACGCCGCGATGTTGGCAAGGTTGTTGCCGATCAGGATCGCGCTGAGCGCGTCATCAAATTTCTCGGTGATTTTTACCGCAGCCGCGGCGCGCGCCGAGCCGTCGTCGCGCAGATTTTCAAGCCGCACGACGTTGCAGGAGGAATAGGACATCTCCGCCGACGAGCAGAAAGCCGAGAGCGCGAGGCATACGAGGATGCCGAGAATGACAAAAGCCGTCGTCATTTCGCCTCGCCTCCTTCCTCCTGCGCGGGAAGAAGCGCGACCTTCAGCTTCAGGATGCGGTTGTGCTCCATCTCATCGACGGTGACCGTGAGATTGTGATAGGAAAAGCTCTCCCCAACGCGGGGGATCGCCGTGAACTGCTCATAGGCCCATTCGCCCATCTGTGTGTTCACAAGCTCCTCGTTCTCCTCGGGGTCTTCAAAGCCGAGATGCTCGAACACGTCGCTGACGGTCTCCTCCGCGTCGACACGCAGCGCGCCGTCGGGAAGATCGACGATCGGCTCTTCCACAACGTCGTCCTCGTCCCAGATCTCGCCGACAAGCTCCTCGAGGATGTCCTCGATCGTGACGATGCCGACGGTGCCGCCGTAGTTGTCCGTGACAATGGCGATGTTCTTCTTGCCCTTCGCCATGATGGGCAGCAACTCGTCGATGTTGGTGCTCTGGTGGATAAAGAAGGGCTCGTCCAGCAGCGGGCGGACGTCGGTGTTGGCGCCCAGGTGCAGATAGGCCTTGATGAATTTGCGGATCTGCAGCACGCCGACGATGTTGTCGATCGTGCCCTCATAGGCGGGCAGACGGCTGTGGTTCTGACCGCGTACGGTGGTCAGGATCGTCTCAAGGTCGTCGCCGAGATCGATCGCCGCGAGGTCGACGCGCGGCGTGAGGATGCTTTCGACCGTGACGTCGCCGAACTGGAGCGCGGAGGAGATCAGATCTCCCTGCTCGGAATCGAGCGTGCCCTCCTCGGTCATGTCCTCGATGATGTCATACAGCTCATCCTCGGTGACGGAAATCTCCGGGTCGCCCTTCGAGAGCTTCGCCGCGCCGTTGCCGATCGCCGTGAGCAGCGCCGAGAGCGGCGCAAAGAGCTTCATCAGCACGCGCATCGTTCCCGCACAGCCCAGCAGCAGCTTTTCATTATACTTCTTGCCCAGACTCTTCGGCAGCATTTCGCCGGCGAAGAACACGACGATCGTCGTGACGATCGTGCTGAGCGAAACAGCGTTCAATCCCCATCGTCTGGTGACCGCGACGGTCACGATCGCGGCGACGGCGATATGTACGATGTTCGTACCGATCAATATCGTGGTGATCGCGCGGTCAAAATGGTCCAGCAGATACAGGGCGTTCTTCGCCCGCGCGTCGCCGCGCTCCGCCGCCGTCTTGATCCTGACGCGCGAAACCGAAGCCATGGCCGTTTCGGTAACGGCAAAATACATGGCGCAGAATAACAAAACGATTGCGATCAACCATGGCAATCGACTGCCATCATCCATAATGTGGATATCCATCTCCTTCGTTGAACAAATTAAAGCAAATTATAGCATATGAATACAGAGCCGTCAATATTCCGCGCCTTTTTGCGCCTCTTTTCCGTCGCGGAGATCGAGACAGAGATAACTCGCGCCCCCCATCGGGCTGTCGTTGTAGCGCTCGATCTCATAAAAGCCGAGAGAGCGGTACAGCGCCTTTGCCGCCTGCAGGAAGGGGAGCGTGTCGAGCAGCATTCTCCGATAGCCCGCCTCGCGCGCGTCCTCGATGATGCGCAGCGCCAGTTCGCGCCCCAGCCCCATCCGGCGGAAGGACGGGCGGATGTACATGCGCTTGAGCTCGCAGCGGCTCTCGTCAAGCCGCTTCATCCCGCCGCAGCCCGCGTTCTGCCCGTCGACGCGCAGCAGATACAAGCAGCCCTCCGGCGGGGCGTATTTCCCCTCAAGATGCCGCAGCTCTTCGTCAAAGCTCTGCAGCTCGAGATAGGAGGCGAAGACGGGATCTCCGGCGACAAGCATATCCGTGTATTCCCGGAAAAGCTCTTCGATCTCCGCCGGGTGCTCCGGCCCGTTGAGAAACTCAATGTGCATCCCACAGCGCTCCTTCCTGACGGAATTTTGGCCTTTTCTCTGCTTTATCATACTATTCCAGGGGGAAAAGTGCAATCCTTTCATCAAAAAGCCCGGGCATCGCGCACTGGTGATGCCCGGGTCGTTTGCAGTTGAGAAAAATGGTAAAAATGCTCAGCCTATGCTGTTGATCCAGTCCTGCAGCTCGGCGTCGGACATGCCGCGGCTGAGGCGCGTGGAGGCGAGGAACGTGCCCGTTCCGGCCAGCTCGCCGAGCGCTTCGCCGGTGCGGCCGGGACCGCTGCTGCCGGAGGTGCAGAACGGGATCACGGTGATGCCGGTGAAATCGTGGCTCTCGACAAAGGTGGAGAGGATGCGGGGAGAATCGCCCTACCAGATGGGATAGCCGAGATAGAGCGTCGTGCAGCCGTCGAGAGAGATCTCGTTTGCAATCACCGGGCGGGCGGCGGGGTCGTTCTGCTCGACGGTCGCGCGCGTCGAGTGGTCGCCGTAGTTCAGATCCTCGGCCGTGTAGGGCTCGGCAGGAACGATCTCACAGAGTGCTGCTCCGGTGAGCGCGGCGATCCGCTCCGCGACGGAACGCGTAGTGCCGGTGGCGGAGAAATAGACGACCAGGGTCGTGCTTTCGGGCGTTTCTTCTACAGCCTGCGCTTCCGTCTCGGTTCCCGGGACAGCTTCCGGCTCCTGCGCGGGAACGGCTTCGACGCTTTCGGCGGCCGGCTCTTCGGCCGCGGCGGGGGCGGGCTCGGCCGGCGTCTGCGCCGGGGCGCCGCAGCCCGCGAAAGTGAGCGCAAGGGCGAGCAGAAGAAGAGAGATCAGCTTTTTCATCGCGCGGTCTCCTTTACTCGAGGTGCAGCGAGGAGATCCAGCCCTGCAGCTCGCTCTCGGAGGCGCGGGCTCCAAAGCGCCGGCCGGCGAGGACACGCGCGCCCTTCGCCAGTCCTTCGATGCGCCCTTGGCCTTCGCCGAGATCGCTGCCGCCGGAGGTGAAGAAGGGGACGATCGTCTTGCTGGTGAAATCGTTGGCGTCGAGAAAACTGTCGATGATGCTCGGCTCGCGGTACCACCAGATCGGGAAGCCGAGGAAGATCACGTCGGCTTTCGCGACTGGCGCGGCGTCGCCTGAGAGCGCCGGACGGCAGCTCGGGTCCTGCATTTCCACAGTGCTGCGGGATTTCTTGTCCATCCAGTTCAGATCGCGCCGCTCATAGGGAACGGCGGGACGAATCTCGAAGAGCGCGGCGTCGGCGGCCGCGGCGAGCGTTTTGGCGAGCTTTGCGGTGCTGCCGCTCGCGGAAAAGTAAGCAACCAGCTTGTTCATATTGTTTTCTCCTTCCTGTTTTGTTTAAAGCTTGTTGTAATCTTCATCGGAGACGGCCTCGAGCCATTCGTTCGAGCAGTTCTTGCCGCCTACCTCAATGGCCAGATGGGAAAACCAGCTGTCCGCGGCCGCGCCGTGCCAGTGCTTGACGTTGGCCGGGATGTTGACGACCGTGCCGGGCGTCATCCGGGCGGGCGCTTTGCCCCATTCCTGATACCAGCCGCGGCCGCCCACGCAGATCAGCATCTGCCCACCGCCGGACGAGGCGTGGTGGATGTGCCAGTTGTTGCGGCAGCCGGGCTCGAAGGTCACGTTGAATACCGGGATCTGCGCGGTGGAGACGGAGGCGAGATAGCTTTGCCCCACAAAGAACTGCCCATACGGGTTCTCCTCCCCGATGGGGAAGAAGATCGTGTTCTGATAGGCGTCCTTTTCGCTTGCGGCGGGGCTTTCCTCGTTCCAGATCTCCTTGGCCTGACGGAAGACGGCCCAGCCCTTCGGCCAGCCGACATACATCGTGGCGTGGGTGATGATCGCAGCGATCTCTTCCTTCGTCACGCCGTTGTTCTTCGCGTTCTGCAGATGGTAGCCGAGCGACGAGTCCGTGATGCCGGACGCCATCAGCGACACCACGGTGATGATGCACTTGGTCTTGACGTCAAGGGCCTCGGCGTTCCAGACCTCGCCGAAGAGCACGTCGTCGTTGAGGTGGGCGAACATCGGGGAAAACTCGCCGAGCTGTGCCCGCCCGGCCGTCTGTGTGATCTTCTTGGTCATGATCGTTTCCTCCTTCAGTTTCGAATAAAGCGGCGGTCTGCCTCGGACAGAGCCGGATCGTCGGATACAAAGCGTTCGACCTTCATGTGAAGATCGTACTTCTCGCGCAGCGCCGCGATCTGTGCCATCATGGGCGAGGCGTGGTGCGCATCGATGGCCGCCTGGTCGCGCCACTGGTCGATCAGCAGTACGGTCTCGGGGTCGTCCATCGGAAAGAAGTATTCATAGCGCAGATTGCCGTCCTCGGCGCGGATCGCCGCGGCCGTGCCGCTGCTCGTCATTTCCGCCGCGAAGGCGCGGGCCGCGCCGCCTTTCCCGGCGTAATAAAGATTGACGGTGATCATGATAACCCTCCCAGCATCGTCCGGATAAAGTCACGGGCCATTTCATAAGTGCTCATATAGACATAGTCGATCCCGGCGTCGCGCATGGCCTCCCGCTGCTTTTCCGTCACAACGGTATAGGGGTAGAGCCCGTATACAAAGGGCAGGAAGGCATAAAGGAAGCGCTGCCTGCCACTCGCATCGAGCGCAGGGCAGAAGCGCCGCAGACAGCGGTCGAGCGCGTCCTTCGATTCGCCGTAGGCCGCCTTGAATTCCACCAGCCGCTCCATGCGGGAGTTTTCCTCCATGTCATAGAGGTTCATGCTCAAAAGCTTGAGCATCAGCGGCCTCCGCTCCAGCGCATGAGCAAGCTCAGAGGACAGCTCGTCGAGCCCCAGCGTCTCCTCTCGCTCGCAAAGCGCGTCGAGATCGGCGGCAAAAAGCTCATACTCCCGCTGAAACAGCGCGAGGAAGATCTCTTCCTTGGTCTCAAAATAATTGTAGATCGACGTGCGGGTAAAGGAAGTCTGCTGGCCGATCTCTTTAAGGGTGATTTCCTTGAAGCTCATGGTCTCATAGAGCTTCCGACAGGCGGCGAGGATCTCCTCCCGCCGCGCGTTTGTCAGTTCGGCTGATCCCTTCGGCATATCTGTCCCTTCTTTCTCTCCGGGTTTTTCCGATGGAAAAGCTCAGTTCATCTTCATGCAGCCGCCCAGGACATCGCCCGTCTCGAGATACTCATAGGTCGGAAACTGGAAGAGCGCGGGCTTGAAGCGGCGATAGTCGATCTTGTCCTTGTCGGTGAGGACGGCCTCGTCGACATAGGTGCCGCAGATACGGCAGATGAAGTTGTCAAAGCCCTTGAGGTCATAGATGTCTTCCACTTCGCACTCCATCGTAACTTTGGCCTTGTCGATCATCGGCGCCCCAAGTTCTCCGGGCGTCCAGGCAAAGGCCTCGGATTTGTCCGCTTTGTTGCCGCTCAGGCAGCCCATGCGGTCGGCCTCCTTCAGCCACGAGGCGTCCACCACGTTGACCGAAACGACCTTGTTTTCCCGGATGCCCTTGTTGGTATAGTGGGCTTTTACCATTGAGAGCATCAGATGGCTGTGCGCCATGACGCCCGCGTGGGCGACCAGCGTCCAGTTCGGCTTGCCGTCGACCATTGCGCCGACCACGACGACGGGGGAGGGATACAGCGCAAGCTGCGCTCCGGTGTTCTTTTTCATATCGCACTTCCTTACAAAAACTATTTTGACACACTGTCAGAATACAGTGTAGCAGCATTCTGACACGGTGTCAATATATTTTTCTGAGAATACCGTCTCCGAAAAAGGAAAGGCCGTCCAACGGACGGCCTTTCCTTTTTTGCAGAGCGGGGGGAAATTATTCCTTACGAAAGCGTCTGCGGTACTGCGCGGGCGTATAGCCCGTCGTGTCGCGGAAGCACTGGATGAAATAGTTGACGGTGTTGAAGGCGAGCCGCTCGGAGATGTCGCGGATCGAGAGATCCGTCGATTCGAGCAGCACCTTCGCGCGCTCGACCTTGGCATAGCGGATGTAACTGCTGACGGACTGGCCGGTCTCTTTTTTAAACTTCTCCGTCAGATAATACTCGGTATAGCCGACCAGCGCGGCGAGATCTGCCGTTCGGATCTTCCGATCGAGGCTCAGCTCAATATAGTCGCAGCATTTCTGGATCGCGTGGGAATAGTCAGGGTTGGTGCGCAGGTGGTGCACCCGGTAGATGAAATCGTGATACATGGCGTGGGCCAGGGCGTTGAGCTCGCCAGAGTCGCGGCAGTCCTCGGCGGACTGGATATACGAATCGCCAAGCGCATAGGCGACCTCGGGCGAGAGCCCGCCCTCCATGGCTGCGCGGCTGACGAGCGTGGTGAAGACGACGATGCTGGTCTTCATCTGGCGCAGCGGGTCCTGCCCCCGGATCGGGACGCCGGGGCTGAGACGGATGCTGCCCTGGAGGACGCCGTAATAATTGATATCCCCGTTGCGCACCATCTGCAGCATCGCACGTTCGGAGAGATAAACCCTGTCCCGGTCCCGCTGCAGCGCGGACTCGGAGAGCTGCGCCGTATTTTCAGTCTCGCCGGACACGAGTGCGTCGAGACCGAGCTGCTGGCCGGTGAGCGTGTTGTGGACCATCATGACATAGCGCGTGAAGATCGCATATGACATGACGGGCAGCTGCGGCAGCAGCCGGATCAGCTCCGTGGCCCAGGCGGCGTTCTCGCGGCTGTGGGTATAGGAGCGGAGCCCGACGCGCAGATGCCGCTCGAGCGGCTCGGCATAAAAGACCGGGCCGATGACGAAGATCAGCTTCCGGTTCCGGTCGGATTCATAGCTCAGCGCCCACTGCATGCCGATCGACGAGCCGATGATCTGCGGGCGGGTGTTGCCGCTGTCCGAGGCGTAGGCGACAAGCTTGTCCGCTCCGCCGAGGATGCGGAAGGCGCGGTCGAGCACGTCGCGCTCCGCCGCCGGGCAGGAGGTGGCGATAAAGCCGCCGTCGGGGTCATAGCACCAGACATAGAATTTTTCGTTGCTTGCGATCAGACTTTCGAGCAGAAGCAGGTTCTGCTCGCCTTTTGTCATTGAGCTTTGCCATTCCCGCAGATCCACAACGCATCGCCTCCCGAAAAACCTTGCTGTTCCCAGTATAGCAGCGGCAGGGGACGAACGCAAGAAACTTCCTGAATTTTTGTAATTTTTCCGCAATTTTTGGATTTACGCTCGGTTAGCTTTTCGGTAAGATAAGATCAACGGGAAAACCGTAATGATTTTAAGAAAAGAGGAACGCCCTATGGCAAAGGAAAAAATTACCCAGAGCGAGATCGACGGCGTGCAGTATCGCCGTGCAAAACTGTGGCAGATCATTCTCGTGGCCTTCAACGCCTTCAACGGCATGGCCATGTACTTCCTGATCGGTCTGGCCAGCTACTCCGCCAGCATCGGCTACGGCATCGCGACCCTGGTGGTCGGCGGCCTGCTGACCTTCACGCGCATCTTCGACGCCATCACCGACCCGCTGCTCGCCTTCCTGTATGACCGGGTGAACACCCCCTTCGGCAAGGTCCGCCCGCTGATGCTGCTGGGTTGGGCGATCCAGAGTGCGGGCGTCCTGCTGATGTTCAACTTCTGCTCGAGCAAAGGCCACGGCATCCCGGTGTTCCTGGCCTGCTACATGCTGTATGTCATCGGCTACACCATCGTGAACATGACCGCGCAGACGCTGCCCGCCCTGCTGACCAACGACCCGAAGCAGCGCCCCACCGTCGGCGTATGGCAGACGGCGCTCAACTATATCACCCCGATGGCGCTGAACATCGTGGTCTACACCAAGCTCATGCCCGCCTTCGGCGGCAGCTTTAACCAGGCGTTTCTGAATACGGTGACCTGGGTGTGCGTCGGCATCTCCTTCGTTGGCGTCGTCCTGGTGTGCATCGGCATCTCCGCCTATGACAAGCCCGAAAACTTCAAGGGCATCGGCAAGCGGGAGCGGCTGAAATTCAAGGATATGTGGGATGTGCTAAAGAACAACAAGCCGCTCCAGAGCTACATCATCTCCGCCTCCTCCGACAAGATCGCCCAGCAGGCCTCCTCCGCTTCCATCGTGAGCACCATGCTCAACGGCATCCTCATCGGCAACATGGGCCTTGCCACAACGCTGAGCATGATCGGCATGTTCCCTTCCATCATCTTCGCCATTCTGGGCGCCCGTTACGCCGGCAAGCACGGCAACAAGGAGTCCATTGTGGCCTGGACCCGCTACAGCATCTATGCCAACATCGCCATGATCGCCTTCTTCATCGTGACCCGCTTCACCGTGGGCACCACCGCGATCTCCAACTCGCTGATCTTCAAGATCCTCTTCATCGTGCTGACCTTCGCGGTGAACGGCTTCGCGATGGGCGTCACCACGGCCAACACCGGCTTTATGGCCGACCTCATCGACTATGAGCTCGACCGCAGCGGCAAGTATATCCCCGCCGTCGTCTCCGGCACCTACAGCCTGGTCGACAAGATCGTCTCCTCCTTCTCCGCCGCCATTGCCACCGGCTGCGTGGCCCTGATCGGCTACACGACCACCATGCCTCAGCCCACCGACGAGTCGACCTCCGGCGTGTTCTGGATGACCATGTTCCTGCGCTACGGCCTGGCAGTCTTGGGCTTCATCTGCACGCTGCTGGCCATGCGCAAGTGCAAGCTTGGCCGCTCGGAGATGGTTGAGGTGCAGAAGCGCATCGCCGACAAGAAGGCTGAGGCTCAGGCCGAGCTCTTCGAGGAAGAACTGCACAAGGGAGACCCGGAGAATGCGTAAGATCACAACGCTCACTGAGGGATGGCGGTTTCTGAAAGCCGCCATCCCCGTCGATACCGCCATGGCCTATGCCACGCAGGGGGAAGCCGTCACGCTGCCCCACACCTGGAACGTAATCGACGGCCAGGACGGCGGCAACGACTACTACCGCGGCACCTGCTGGTATGTGCGCGAGTTGACGGCGGAGGAGACCGACGCCGAGCGCCTGTTCCTGGAGATAAACGGCGCGGCCATGACGGCCGAGGTCTATCTCAACGGCGAAAAGCTTGCCCGCCACGAGGGCGGCTATTCGACCTTCCGCGTCGAGCTCAGCGGGCATCTGGCAGAAAAGAACATCCTCGCTATCTCTGTCAGCAACGAAGACAATACAAGCGTATACCCCCAGAAGGCGGACTTCACCTTCTACGGCGGGCTCTATCGCGCCGTGAAGCTGATCGCCGTGCCGGAAGAGCACTTCGAATTGCTCCGCGACGGCACGCCGGGCATCAAGGTCACGCCCGTTGTCGATCTCGAAAAGAAATCGGCGACCGTCACCGTGGAGACCTGGCACAATGGAAAAACGGTCGACATCACCGTGAACGGCGAGACGAAGACCGTTGAACGCACGGCGGAGTTCGTGATCGAAAACGTCCGTCTCTGGGACGGCCTTGAAGATCCTTATCTCTATACCGCTACGGCGAAGCTGCCCTCCGGCGACGAGGTCTCGACCCGCTTCGGCTGCCGGGTGTTTGCCTGCGACAGCGAGAAGGGCTTTTTCCTCAACGGCCGGAGCTATCCGCTGCGCGGCGTGAGCCGCCACCAGGACCGCAAGGGCAAAGGCAACGCCCTCTCTTACGAAGATCACAAGGCCGACATGGCCATCATCCGCGAGCTCGGCGCGAACACGCTGCGCCTTGCCCACTATCAGCACGCGCAGGAATTCTATGATCTCTGCGACGAGAACGGCATCGTGGTCTGGGCGGAGATCCCGTACATCACGATGCACATGTCCGGCGGGCGGGAGAACACGCTCTCCCAGATGCGCGAGCTCATCACCCAGTGCTATAACCACCCCTGCGTCGCCGTCTGGGGCCTTTCCAACGAGATCACGGCCGCGAGCGCGGTGAACGAGGAGCTGCTCGAAAACCACCGGGCGCTCAACGAGCTCTGCCACCGCATGGACCCGACGCGCCTCACCACGATGGCGGACGTCTTCATGCTGGAGATCGACAGCCCCATCCTCGAGATCCCGGACATCAACAGCTATAACCTCTACTTCGGCTGGTACCTCGGCGAGCTGGAGCAGACCGACGAGTTTTTCGACGAATACCATGCGAAATACCCCGAGCGCGTCATCGGCTTTAGCGAATACGGCGCGGACGCGAATCCCGCCTTCCACTCCTCCCGCCCCGAAAAGGGCGACTATACCGAGGAGTACCAGGCACTCTATCACGAGCATATGCTCGCCATGATCGAGGCGCGGCCGTATCTCTGGGCGACGCATGTGTGGAACCTCTTTGACTTTGCCGCCGACGGCCGTGACGAGGGCGGCAAGCACGGCGAAAACCAGAAGGGTCTTGTTACCTTTGACCGCAGCCTGCGCAAGGACGCGTTTTATCTCTATAAGGCCGCCTGGAACAAGACCGAGCCCTTCGTCCATCTCTGCGGCAAGCGCTATGAAAACCGCTGCGAGGAGACCACCGAAATCAAGGTCTACTCCAACTGCGGCGAGGTCAGCCTCTATGTCGACGGCACGCTTATCGGCACGCAGAGCGGCAAAACCGTCTTCCGCTTTGCGATCCCGCTGATGGGCGAGCATCTGATCCGCGCCGAAGCTTCCGGCGTGAGCGACACGATGTGCATCCGCCGCGTCAGCGAGCCGGACGAGAGCTATATCTTCAACAAAGCCGCCGCTTCCGTCACCAACTGGTTTGACGCGGACGAGATCGACCCGGAATGCTTTTCCATCAACGACACGCTCGGCGAGATCCGCTCCCATCCCCAGGCCGGCGCCGTCGTCGACGCGATGATGGCCAAGGGCGCCTCCGAGCGGGGCGACGTGGCCGACGCGGTCAAGGACAACCCCGCGCTGCAGCGCATGCTGGGGCGCATGACCATGCTGAGCCTTTTAAAGCAGGGCGGCGCGGACGAGGAGTCGATCCGCCAGCTCAACCGCATTCTGCAGGGGATCAAAAAATGAAAAAAGCCGTACAACAGATCATGCTGGGCACTGTGACCGGAAGCGAGTCGCGCGCCCGCGAAACCTTACAGAGGATCAAGGCCGCCGGTTACGACGGCCTTGAACTCAATCGCTTTATGATCCATCCGAGCTCTCTGATGGTCCGGATGATGACGCGCGCCGCCGGCATGCCCACCGGAAACGGCGGCAAGCTCGACTGGCACGCGCTGCTTCGCGAAAGCGGCCTTGCGGTGATCAGTCTGCACGCCGACCTCGGAAGCCTCGAACGCGAGACGGACGCGGTGATCGCGGAAGCCAAGAGCTTTTCCACCGACAAGGTCGTCATCACGGGCATGTACCGCTTTGACTATTCCGACGAGACGGCGGTGCGCGAGCTGGCCGACAGACTCAACCGCGCCGGTGAAACGCTCAAAGCGCAGGGCATCCGCCTTTTCTACCACAACCACAACGTGGAGCTGCTGCACGCCGGCTCCCGGCGCGCCTACGACGTCCTCCTTGACGAAACCGACCCGGAAAAGGTAAACTTTGAATTTGACAGCTACTGGTTCACCGAGGGCGGCGCGGACGCAAAGGCGTGGATGAAAAAGCTCGGCGGCCGCATGCGGCTCTGGCACGTCACCGACCGCGGCAGCCGCCAGACCGGCCCCGCCATGACGCCGATCCTGAAGAGCGACAGTATGGAGCTCGGCGACGGCAGCATGGACCTTGAGGGTCTGCTTGCGATCGCAAAAGAAAACGGCGTCGAGGCCGTCGTGCTCGAAAGCCATAAAAACTGGGTCGGCAACGACCCGGTCAGGAGTCTGGAGCGGAGCGCGCTCTGGCTCAACGAAAGGGTTTGAGACAACTATGATGCGAAACAAACTGCCCGCCTCCTGGCAGGCCAAATGGATCGACCCGGAGCTGCCGCACGACAAAGACGCGCGGCAGCCCGCCTCGGTCCTGCGCCGCCGCTTTACGGCGGAGGAGACGCAAAACGCGGTCCTTTACATCACCTGCCACGGCCTGTATGAGGCCGTGATCAACGGCCGGCGCGTTGGCAAATTCGTGCTCGCGCCCGGGACGGGCTCCTATAAAAAGCGCCTCACGGTGCAGGCCTATGACGTTTCTGACCTCCTGCGCGCGGGCGGGAACGAGATCACCGTCACGCTCGGCGACGGCTGGTATCGCGGCAGCGTCGGCATCGACGGGCTGCGCAACTATTACGGCGAGGATCTCGCCCTGCTCTGCCAGCTTGAGATCGGCGGAAGACCGATCCTCTTAAGCGATGAGGCCTGGGAGGCCAGCCAGAGCGGGCCGGTGCGCGAAAACGATCTGCAGCAGGGCGAGACCTATGACGCCCGGCGCGAGGAGATCCGCGACTGGCACGGCGTGACCGTGCGGGACTTCGGCTATGAAAACCTTGCCCCGACCGAGAGCGTGCCGATCCTCGAGCAGGAGCGCTTTCCCGGCCGCCTTTTCACCGCGCCGAACGGCGAACGGGTGATCGACTTCGGCCAGAATCTCGCGGGCTATACGGAGATCCGCATCCGTGCGAAGGCCGGTCAGAAGCTCACGCTCCGGCACGGCGAGACGCTGGACGAAAACGGCAACTTTACCCAAAAGAATTTTGATCCCGGCGACCGCAACAAAAACGGCATTCCGCAGAAGCTCGTCTACATCTGCCGGGACGGAGAAAACGTCTACAAGCCGCACTTTGCGATCTTCGGCTTCCGCTATGCGAAGATCGAGACGGACGCCGACCTTTCCGAGGCGCAGTTCACGGCCGTCGCCGTCTATTCCGAGATGGCGCGGACCGGCTTTTTCGAATGCGGCAGCGCCGATGTGAACCGCCTTTTCCTCAACAGCCTGTGGAGCATGCGCTCGAATTTCTGCGACATCCCTACCGACTGCCCCACGCGCGAGCGCGCGGGCTGGACGGGCGACGCGGGCATTTTCGCCCCGACGGCGGTGTTTCTGGCCGACTGCGCGCCCGTCCTGCGCAAGTGGTTGGGCGAGTGCCGTCTCGAGCAGGGGGAGGACGGACTGGTGCGCAACATCGCGCCCGTCAACGATACCGGGAGCATGATCTCCAACATGCTCCAGGGCTCGGCCGGCTGGGGCGACGCCTGCATCCTTGTTCCCTGGGCGCTGTACGAGGCGTACGGGGATAAAACGATCCTCGAAGAGAACTATGACATGATGTGCCGCTGGCTCGGCTTCGTGGAAAAGCGCGCGCAGAAGACCCGCCCGTACAACCTGCTCAATCCGTATCACAAATATCTGGTGGACGAGGGCTTCCATTTCGGCGAGTGGTGCCAGCCAGACGTGGACAACACCGCCGCCATGAAAAAGACGATGATGCTCGGCGCGCCCGAGGTGGCCACGGCCTATTACTTCCGCTCGGCCTCGCTGCTCTCGCGCATCGCCGGGATCCTGGGCAAAAACGGGGACGCGGAGCGCTTTGCCGCGATCGCGGAAAACGCGAAGAAGGCCTACCGTTACAGCTGCACCAAAAAGGGCAAAATCGTCTCCGACCGCCAGTGCGAATATGTCCGGCCTCTCGCCTTCGGCCTGCTGGACGGCGACGAGGTGCGCGCGGCGGCCGACGCGCTGAATGACCTGGTGGTGAAGAACGGCTATCATCTGAACACCGGCTTCCTCTCCACCCCCGATCTCTGCCGCGTGCTGGCCGACAACGGCCACACGGACACGGCCTACCGGCTGCTGCTGCAGACCGGGTGCCCCGGCTGGCTCTATGCCGTTCAACCACTATTCCTACGGCGCGATCTCGGGCTGGCTCTTCTCCGGCGTGTGCGGCATCCGGCTTTCCGCCGGAAAGCTGACGATCCGGCCGCAGCCCGGCCGGGAGCTCGGCTATGCCAGGGCGGAATGGCGCTCGCCCGTCGGAAAGATCCGCAGCGCGTGGGAGTACTGCGAAGGAAAACTGGTCTTTGATTTTTCCGTCCCCGTCCCGGCGACGATCGAGCTGCCGGACGGAAGATCCTATACCGTACCGGAAGGAGAGCATCACGATGAAATACTATTGTAATCCGATCAACGTCAACTACCGTTACCAGTTCAACGCCGACCCCCGCCTGCACGGCAGACTGCAGATCTGCCGCGAGGCGGCCGACCCTTCGATGATCCTCTTCAAGGGGCGCTATTACATCTTCGCCTCGATGACGCTGGGCGTGTGGGTGTCGGACGATCTCATAAGCTGGGAGAACCGCCGGCTGCCGGAGGAGCTGCCGCTTTATGACTATGCCCCCGACGTGCGCGTGCTGGGCGAGTGGGTGTATTTCTGCGCCTCCAACCGCGACCACAACTGCGACCGCTGGCGCACAAAGGACATCCTGAACGGACCGTATGAAAAAATAGAGGGCAATTTCCCGTTCTGGGATCCTAACCTATTCCTCGATGACGACGGGCGCGTCTACTTCTACTGGGGCTGCTCGAACATCACGCCGATCTACGGCGTGGAGCTCGATCCGGAGACCATGCTGCCGAAAACCGAGCCGAAGGCGCTCGTCGAGGGTCATCCTCTGGAGATCGGCTATGAGCGTTTCGGCGAGAACAACAGCATCCTCCCCGCCAGCGAGGAGGAGATCGACGCCAAGTACAAGGCCTTTCACGAGGCGCAGGGCATCCCCGAGAGCATGATCCCCGAGGAGGTCAAGCCGCTGATCCGCGGCATGTTCTCGAACAGACCCTACATCGAGGGCGCCTGGATGGACAAGCACAACGGGAAATACTATCTCCAGTACGCCTGCCCCGGCGCCCAGTTCAACACCTATTCCGACGGCGTCTATGTGTCCGACAGTCCGCTCGGCGACTTTACGCTCGCTAAAAACAACCCCTATTCCTACAAGCCCGGCGGCTTCCTGCCCGGCGCGGGCCACGGCTCCACGATGGAGGATAAAAAGGGCAACCTCTGGCACACGGCCACGATGCGCATTTCCGTCAACCACGATTTCGAGCGGCGCTGCGGTCTCTGGCCCGCGGGCTTTGACGCCGACGGCGAGCTTTTCTGCAACCAGCGCTACGGCGACTGGCCCATGGCCGTCTCCGGCGAGAAAGAAGACCCCTGGCGCGAGCCGGCATGGATGCTTTTAAGCGCGTCCAAAGCCGCGTCTGCCTCCTCCTGCCTGCCCGGGAACGAGCCGGAAAAGGCCACCGAGGAGAACGTCCGGACCTGGTGGCGCGCCGCTTCCGCCGATCGCAGCGAATGGCTTTGCGTCGATCTCGGCAAGGCATTTGACGTGCACGCCGTGCAGATCAACTTTGCGGACGACAAAATTGATATCGCCTGCCCCGGCGAGATCCGCCCCGGATCGCAGGCGCGCTATATCGAGGAAGCCGACTATGTGACGCAGTGGAAGCTCGAGGGCAGCGTTGACGGCGAGAGCTGGTTTGTGATCGCGGACAAATCCGGCGCGCAGAGCGACCTCAGCCACGATCTCGTCATCTGCGAGGAGGGCTTCGCCGCGCGGTATCTGCGCCTGAGCGACATGGCCGTGCCCTATGGGCAGAATCCCTGCGTCTCCGGCCTGCGCGTCTTCGGTCTCGGCAGCGGCGAAAAGCCCACCGCGCCGCACGCCGCCGCCAGACGCGACGGAGATCTCGACATGCTCGTTAACATCGCCGCGCAGACGGACGCCCTGGGCTACAACATCCTCTTCGGCAGCAGCCCGGAGAAGCTTTATCACAGCGCGATGGTTTTCGCCGCGGGCGAGCACCGCGTCGGCGCGCTGATCCGGGGGAGAGACTATTTCGTCCGCGTGGACGCGTTTAACGAAAACGGCATCACGGAAGGGAAGGTGTTTGCCCTGTGATCCCGCACATCGAGAAAAAGAACGGCCTGCCGGTCCTGCTGGTCGAGGATAAGCCCTTTATCCTGCTCTCCGGCGAGGTGCACAATTCCGATTCCTCGTCCCCGGCCTATATGGAGGGCATCTGGGACATCGCCGAGAAGCTAGGCATGAACGCGCTGCTGCTCCCCGCGCCCTGGGATCTGATCGAGCCGGAGGAGGGAAAGTTCGATTTCTCCCTGCCGCAGGCGCTGATCGACCAGGCGAGAGAGCGAAACATGCGCATCGTGTTTCTGTGGTTCGGCAGCTGGAAGAACGCCGAGTGCATGTACGCCCCCGCCTGGGTCAAGCAGGACCTGGGACGCTTCCCCCGCGCTCAGATCGAAAAGGGCAAAAACAAAGCCGGGCGTCAGGTCTCCCCGACGATCCCGGTCAAGATGCCCTATACGACGCTGTCCTATCTCGGCGAAGAGACCCGGAAGGCGGACGCCAAAGCCTTTGCCGCCTTTATGGGCTTTTTGAAGGACTATGACGAAAAGCGCCAGACCGTCGTCGCCGTCCAGGTCGAAAACGAGACCGGCCTTCTCGGCGCGGCGCGCGAGGTCTCCGACGAGGCCGACGCGCTCTTTGCCGCCCCGGTCCCGGCCGAATTTGCCGCGTATATGCGCGCGCATACCGACACCATGACCGACGAGATCCGCGCCGCCGTCCTCTCCGGAAAGGAAGAGGGGAGCTGGAGCGAGGTCTTCGGCACGGCCGCCGACGAGCTCTTCTCCGCCTATCACGTCGCGCGCTATGTAAACGCCGTGGCCGAGGCGGGCAAGAAGGTCTACCCGCTGCCCATGAGCGCCAACTGCTGGCTCGACAAGGGCGGCGCGCCCGGCAGCTATCCCACCGGCGGACCGGTGTCCAAGGTGCACGAGGTCTGGGATTTCTGTGCGCCGAACATCGACGTCTACTGCCCGGATATCTATGTGCCCCAGTTCAAGGCCGTCTGTGACGAGTTCACGCGCCGCGGCGGCGCGCTCTTCATCCCGGAGAGCGCTACCCACAGCTACTGCGCCCCGCGCCTTGTCTACACGCTTGGCCGCCATCACGCCATGTGCTATTCGCCCTTCGGCTTTGATGACATCGGCAAACCCTTTACCGCCGTGCAGGGCTTCCTCTTTGGCATGGACGTTTCCGATCCTGCGCTCAAAACGCCGCAGAACTTCGAGGAATACGGCGCATTCGGCCACATCCTGCGCGAGATGATGCCGATGCTCGCAGAGAGCTACGGCACGAAGCGGCTGCAGGCCGTCTCCGCCGAGACCGATCCCGTGATCCCCGCGCCGGACGGCAATCCCTTCGGCGCGATCCCGCCCACGATGAGCTTCGACGGCTTCCGTCTCAGCGTCCGCTTCCAGAGCCCGCTCAACCCCCGCGCCGACGGCGCGTGCCTGTGCCTTGCCGTCAGCGACAGCGAATGCTGGGTGGTCGGCAGCGCCTGCGGCCTGACCTTTACCTCCGCCGTCCCGGGAAAGCCGAACCTCGATCTGCTGCAGGTGGAGGAGGGACGCTTTGAAAACGGCGCGTGGATCCCCGGCCGCCGTCTTAACGGCGACGAGACTGCTAGCCTTTCGCTCGAAGCGCCTGCCGTGCTGCACATCAAATTCTTTACTTACGAATAATCCGAAACGACATAAAAAACGCCGCTGTTTTTCAAAACAGCGGCGTTTTTGCTGTATTGCAGCGGAAATCAGCCCATGCGGACGAGGACGGAGACGGTCTTCCCCTCGCTCTGAACGGGAAGGACATTGCCCTCGACCGGCTCGCCGTCGAGCAGCACGGAGCGTACGCCCTTTTCCGCGCCGTCCGGGTTTTCCACCGTGATGCGGTAGAGCGCGCCGCGGTAGCGCCGCTCGACCGTGAAGCGGCGCAGCGAGGCGGGCACGCAGGGGTCGATCTTCAAGCCGTCGAGCGTGGGCTGCACGCCCAGGATCGCCTGGGAAATGCTCAGGAAGGTCCAGGCGGCGGTGCCGGTGAGCCAGCTGTTCTTGCCCTCGCCGAAGCTCGCCGCGTCCTTTCCGGCGATCATCTGGCTGTACACATAGGGCTCGGTGCGGTGGATCTCGCTGATGTCCTCGATATAGGCGGGCGCCGTGCGGCGGTAGACCTCAAAGGCGCGCTCGCCGTGTCCGAGCTCGGCCTCGGCGCAGACGATCCAGGGGTTGTTGTGGCAGAAGATGCCCGCATTCTCCTTGTAGCCGGGGGGATAGCTCGAGATCTCGCCGAGCTCGAGATGATAGCGGGTATAGGGCGGCTGGAGCAGCACGATGCCGTAGCGGGTGTCGAGGTGCTCCTTTACGCTTGCAAGGGCTTTTGCAGCCTCGCCGCTCTCCTTGCCGATGCCGGCCATGACGCACATGCCCTGCGGCTCGATAAAGATCCTGCCCTCTTCGCATTCCTTGCCGCCCACGACATTTCCGAAGGCGTCATAGGCGCGGCGGAACCATTCGCCGTCCCAGCCGCTGTCGAGCACCGTGCGCTCCATGGCGCGGACGGCCTCCTCGGCCTCCTCCGCCTCGGCGGCAAGACCGACGTGGCGGCAGATCTCCGCCCAGGCGCGGCCGTATTTGACGAACATGCCGGCGATGAACACGCTCTCGGCTACCGGGCCTTCGCTCGGCCCGGTGACCTGGAAGCTCTCGCCCGGCTGGGCGGAGAAGCAGTTGAGGTTCAAACAGTCGTTCCAGTCCGCCCGGCCGATCAGCGGCAGACCATGCGGCCCGAGATGCGTGCGGGTATAGCCGAAGCTGCGCCGCAGATGCTCGAGCAGCGGACGGGCAAGAGAGGGATCGTTGTCAAAAACGACGAGCTCGCCCAGGATGCTCCAGTCGCCGGTCTCACGCAGATAGGCGTCCGTCCCGGCGATCAGCCACAGCGGGTCGTCGTTGAAGCCGCTGCCCACGGCGAGGTTGCCTTTTTTCGTCAGCGGCTGATACTGGTGATAGGCGCTGCCGTCCGGGAACTGGGTGGCTGCGATGTCGAGGATGCGCTCGCGCGCACGCTCCGGGATCATGTGCACAAAGCCCAGCAGATCCTGGCACGAATCGCGGAAGCCCATCCCGCGCCCCATGCCGGACTCGAAATAGCTGGCCGAGCGGCTCATGTTGAAGGTGACCATGCACTGGTACTGGTTCCATATGTTGACCATGCGGTCGAGCTTTTCCTCGCCGCTCTCCACCCGGTAGGCGCTAAGCAGCCTCTCCCAGTTTTCCTGCAGCGCGGCAAGGGCGGCGTCAAAGGCCTCATCTCCGGCATAGCGCGCGATCATCGCGCGGGCGCGGGCTTTGTTCACAACGCCGGGCGCTTCCCATTTTTCCTCCTGCGCATTTTCGATGTAGCCGAGACCGAAGATGACGCTCTCGCTCTGCCCGGGGAGCAGCGTGAAATCAAACTGCTCGGCCGCGACGGGCTGCCAGCCGTGGGCAACGCTGTTCGTGCAGCCGCCGCCGAAAACGGCCGCGGGACGGGCGGGGGAGCCGTAAACGCCGATAAAGGCGTCGCGCGCGGTGTCAAAGGCACTGCACGGCCGGTCGGCCCAGAAAACGGCGTAATGGTCGCGCCGCTCGCGGTACTCGGTCTTGTGATAGATCGCGCTGCCATCCACCTCGACCTCGCCGGTGGAGTAGTTGCGCTGGAAGTTGGAGCTGTCGTCCATCGCGTCCCAGAGACAGAATTCGAGATAAGAAAACGCCCTCACGGCTTTTTCTCTGTCGCTGCCGTTGTGCAGCGTCACGCGCATCAAAAGACAGTTGTCCCCGAGCGGGACGAACAGCTCCTGCCGGGCGCAAAGGCCGTCCTTCTCGCCCTCGATGACCGTATAGCCCAGTCCGTGGCGGCAGCTGTAGCGGTCAAGCTCCGTCTGCACGGGCTGCCAGCCGGGGTTCCAGACGCTCTCGCCGTCCTTGATATAAAGATGAAAGCCCTCGGAATCGAGCGGGCAGTTGTTGTAGCGATAGCGCGTCAGACGGCGCAGCCGCGCGTCGCGGTAAAACGCATAGCCGCCTGCCGTGTTGGAGCAGAGCGCGAAAAAGTCCTCGCTGCCGAGATAGTTGATCCAGGGCAGCGGCGTACGGGGCGTCGTGATGACGTATTCTTTTCGTGCATCGTCAAAAAAACCGTACTGCATGGTTGACTCTCCCTCTTGTCGAAATCGTTTACGTTGCATTCCTGTTCAATAAAGTAACGGATTCGCGCGGAAAATGCAAGGCCTTTTTCGCAAAAATTGGGGTATCTGCCCAATATTTTTCCGGCAACTGGCAATTACGAAAAAGATTAAGGGGCAAAATGACACAGTTTTTCGATACAAAACTGTACACAATTGCTAAAAATGTTTTTTGAAAGAATTTTTTAAAAAGCTAAGCTTGCATTTTCGGACGAAATGCGCTATTTTTGAGATACGAAAACGATTAAGCGCGAGGAGGCGTTGAACCGTGGTTTCGATGAAGGACATAGCGCAGGCCTGCGGCGTGTCCGTCGCCACGGTGAGCAAGGCGCTCAACGGCCAGCAGGATATTGGCAAGGAGACGCGTGAAAAGATCCGCCGCATCGCCGACGAGATGGGCTATATGACCAATGCCTCGGCCCGCGCGCTGAAAACCTCGCGCAGCTTCAACATCGGCGTTTTGTTCATCGACCCAAAGCAGGGCGGCCTTGCGCACGAATACTTCTCCTCCGTGCTCGACAGCATCCGGGTGGAGGCCGAGCGCTGCGGCTATGACATCACGTTCATCAACCGCAACGTTGCCAGAAAGCAGACCACCTACCTGCAGCATTGCCTCTACCGCGGCGTCGACGGCGTCGTGATCGCCTCGGTCGACTTTGACGATCCGATGGTATTGGAGCTGGTCCATTCCGGGCTGCCGGTCGTGACGATCGACCATATGTTCAACGGACGCATGGCGGTGATGAGCGACAACGTCGCCGGGATGGAGACACTGGTGCGCTACGTCGCCGGAAAGGGACACCGGCGTCTGGCCTTTATCCACGGCGAGGAGACCACCGTTACCGACGGGCGGCTGACAGGCTTTTACCGGGCCTGTGAGGCGCTGGGGATAGAGGTGGACGAAAAGAACGTGATCCGCTGCGCCTACCACGATGTGGGACGCTGCTATGAAGCGACGAAGAAGCTCCTGGCCCTGCCCGACGGGCCGAGTTGCATCTTCTTCCCGGACGATTTTTCTTACATCGGCGGCTATAACGCGATCACAGAGGCGGGATTGAAGATCCCCGAAGATATTTCGGCCGTCGGCTATGACGGCATCCGGCTCGCTTCGGTCATGAGCCCGGCGCTCACGACCTGGCGGCAGAACACCGAGGACCTCGGCCGTGAGGCTTCGGCGCGGCTGATTGAGCTGATCGAGCATCCCAAGACCGCGCTGATCGACCGTTATGTGGTCTCCGGCCGGCTGCTGGAGGGCAGCAGCGTGGCCGATCTTACAACCAGGTGATTGGCGGGAAGAACCCGCAAAATATATAATCACAAAACAAAACAGGAGGATTCGAAATGAAAAAGCTTATCGCAATGCTTCTGGCGCTCGTGATGGTGTTTGCGCTCTGCGCATGCGGCCAGCAGGCGGCCCCCGCCGCTGCTCCCGCTGCCGACGCTCCCGCCGCCGATGCCGCCCCCGCAGCCGACGATGCCGCCGCCGCTGAAAGCGCCGAAGGCAAAGTCTTCAACATCTACGCCTGGAACGAGGAGTTCAAGGGCTTCTTCGAGAAGTACTACACCGTTCCCGAGGGCGTGACCGTCAACTGGATCATTGTCCCCAACCAGGGCAGCGCCTACCAGGATGCGCTGGACGCGGCTCTGCTGGCCCAGGCTGACGCCGCCGACGACGAGAAGGTCGACATGTTCCTGGCCGAGGCCGACTACATCCTCAAGTACACCAACTCCGAGGCGACCCAGGATATCCAGGCTCTCGGCGTAACCGACTTCTCCAACGCCTACACCTACACGGTCCAGGCCGCTTCCGACGCCGCCGGCGTCGTCAAGGGCGTTTCCTTCCAGTGCTGCCCCTCCGCGCTGATCTACCGCCGCTCCATCGCCAAGGATGTTCTCGGCACCGATGATCCCGCCGAGGTCCAGGCCAAGCTCGACAGCTGGGAAAAGTTTGAGGCTGTTGCCGCCGATGCCAAGGCCAAGGGCTACTACATGACCTCTTCCGAGGCTGAGGACTACCGCGTGTTCTCCAACAACACCTCCATGCCGTGGGTCGACGAGAACAACACCCTCCAGATCAGCCCCGAGATCCAGGCCTGGATGGCTCAGGCCAAGGACTTCTCCGACAAGGGCTACACCATCAACGCCGACATCTGGTCCGACGAGTGCACCGCGCAGCAGTTTGCCGACGGCAAGACCATGTGCTTCTTCGGTCCGGCCTGGTACTTCAACTTCTGCATGGGCAACGCGCAGGATCCCGAAAAGGGCTGCATGGGCGACTGGGCGATCTGCGAAGGCCCCGCTGCTCACTACTGGGGCGGCACCTGGCTGCTGGCCGCTGCCGGCTCTGACAACCCGACCATGCTGGCCGATGTCATGAACACCTTCATCAACGATGAGGACGTCTGCTCCAAGCTCGTCGAGAACGAGGCTCAGTTCTGCAACAACCAGGCTGTCAACGCCAAGTACGCAGAGGATCCCAACTTCGGCAGCGAGTTCCTGGGCGGCCAGAACCCCAACTCTGTCTTTGTTGACCTCGCCAAGAACATCAAGTTCGAGAACCAGACCATGTATGATCAGCACTGCACCGAGAAGCTCCAGGAGAACTGGCGCCAGTACTGCCAGGGCGAAGTCACCGAGGATGAGGCGCTTGCCAACTTCTACAAGGCCATCAACGAGCGCTTCCCCGATGTCGTCACCCCGTGATCTGACCGAAAACACTTCACACACTGAGGCAAGGCGCAAGCCTTGCCTCAGTCCGATAAAGAAGCCGGACGCTTCGGCGGGTTTTCCGCTCCGGACATACCGCCCCCGCGGCATGCCGGGAGGAGAGAACCAACGCGAGAGATGGAGGAAGAAACATGAAAAAGCATCGGGGGATCAGCTATGCGAAATGGGGCTATTTATTCATCCTGCCCTTTTTTATCGCCTATCTGCTCTTCAGTTTTCTGCCGCAGGCACTGACGATCTACAACAGCTTTTTTGACAACTACCGCCAGGGGCTGACCCAGATCGGGCCGACCTTCGTCGGTGTGAAAAACTATATCAAGCTCTTTACGCCGGATAAAACGGGAACGATCGACATCCTCAAATACGCCGGCAACACGCTGATCCTGTGGGTCGGCGGCGCGATCCCGCAGATCGTCATCGCGCTGCTGCTGGCGATCTTCTTTACGAGCTACCGGCTGAATATCAAGGGCCAGCAGTTTTTCAAGACCGTCATCTACATGCCGAACCTGATCATGGCCTCGGCCTTTTCCATGCTCTTCTTCACGCTGTTTTCCAACGTCGGTCCCGTGAATCAGCTGATCCAGGCCTGGGGCTGGAGCGACGTCCCCATCGACTTTTTTGCCAAAAAGGTCACGGTGCGCACGCTGATCTGCTCGATGAACTTTCTGATGTGGTTCGGCAACACGACGATCCTTCTGATGGCGGGCATCATGGGCATCGACCAGAACCTGTTCGAGGCGGCCGAGATCGACGGCGCCAATTCCGTGCAGGTGCTCTTCCGCGTGACGCTGCCGCTGCTGACGCCGATCCTGGTCTATACGGTCATCACGGCGATGATCGGCGGCCTGCAGATGTTCGATGTGCCGCAGGTCCTGACCAACGGCGCGGGCAACCCCAACCGCACGTCCATGACGCTGATCATGTATCTGAACAACTATCTGGGCGGAAGCAAAAACTACGGCATGGCCGGCGCGATCTCGGTGATCATCTTCATCATCACCGGCATCCTCAGCCTGATCGTCTTCCGCACGCTGACCAAGAAAGACTGAGAGGAGGGACAGACCGTGACGAACAAAAAATCGGCCGACAGCCGCAGAGCAAGGCTGCAGATGACGCTGCTGCGCGCCGTCGTGTATTTCATTCTCATCGTGCTTACGATCCTGTGCCTGTTTTCCTTCTATATGCTGATCATCAACGCCACGCGCTCCAACGCGCAGCTGCAGGGCGGCTTTACGGCGCTGCCGCAGGGACATTTTCTTGACAACCTGCGCAACGCCTGGACGGACGCTTCGATCAACATCCCGCGCGGCATGATCAACAGCTTCTTCATCGCCGCGAGCACCGCCGTGCTGACCACGTATTTTTCGGCCTTGACGGCCTACGGCATCCACGCCTATGACTTCAAGCTGAAAAGGGCGCTGTTCACCTTCATCATGGCCATCATGGTCATCCCGCCCCAGGTCTCCGCGGCCGGCTTCGTCCAGCTGTGCTACAAGTTCGGGCTGACCAACAAGTTCTGGCCGCTGATCCTGCCGGGCATCGCCGCTCCGGTCGTGTTCTTCTATATGAAGCAGTACATGGAAAGCGTGCTGCCCATGGAGATCGTCGAGGCCGCGCGCATGGACGGCTCGAATGAGTTCCGCACCTTCAACACGATCGTCCTGCCGATGCTCAGACCGGCCATCGCCGTGCAGATGATCTTCTCGTTCGTCGCCAGCTGGAACAACTACTTCCTGCCCGCGCTGCTGCTGACGAAGGCCGAGTATAAAACCGTTCCGATCATGATCGCTCAGCTGCGAAGCGCGGACTACTCCAAGTTCGACATGGGCAAGGTGTATATGTTCATCCTGCTCGCGATCCTGCCGGTCATGATCGTGTATATCATCCTCTCCAAGTCCATCATCAAGGGCGTCACCGCCGGCTCTGTCAAGGGCTGATCTTCAAGCAGCGATAAAAACGGCTCTCCTGACAGGAGAGCCGTTTTACGCGAAAGGGGTTTTTTCGTATGACCGATCTTCTCAAAACGCTCGGATTTTACCGCGGCGTCAATCTCGGCGGCTGGATGAGCCAGTGCGATTACAGCGACGAGCGGCTCGACAGCTTTATTACCGAAGACGATTTTGCCCAGATCCGCCGCTGGGGCTTCGACCATGTGCGCATCCCGATCGACTATAATGTGATCCAGCGCGAGGACGGCACGATGAAGCAGGGCGGCCTTGCACGCATCGACAGTGCGCTGGCGCTGGCCGAAAAGTATGGACTGCATGTCGTGCTCGATCTTCACAAGACCCAGGGCTTCTCCTTTGACGCCGGCGAGAACGAGGCGGGCTTTTTTGAGAGCGCGGCGTATCAGGAAAAGTTCTATGCGATCTGGGAGTGCTTTGCCGCGCGCTACGGCGCAAGGCACGAGAGCGTGATGTTCGAGCTGCTCAACGAGGTGACGGAGCAGGTTTATCTCCCGGCGTGGAAGAGCATCTCGCGCGAGGCGGTCCGGCGCATCCGAGAGTTGGCGCCGGAGAGTTATGTGCTTCTGGGCAGCTATCGCTGGAACAGCGCGAAAACGCTGCCGGAGCTCGACGCGCCTTATGACGATCGCGTGATTTACAATTTCCATTTTTATGAGCCGCACGACTTCACCCACCAGGGCGCCTACTGGGAGGCGCCGTACCGCGACGTCAGCGTGCGCTATACCTATGCCGAGAGCGGCGCGTCCGAGGCGTATTTCGAGGATTTCCTCGCGCCGGCGCTGGAAAAGGCGGAGAAGGAGGGCGCGGCGCTCTACTGCGGCGAATACGGCGTGATCGACGTCGTGCCGCCCGCCGAGGCCGTCAAATGGTTCCGCGACCTGCACGCGGTGTTCGAACGGCACGGCATTGCCCGCAGCCTGTGGAGCTATAAGGAGATGGACTTCGGTCTTGCCGATGCGCGCATGGACGGCGTGCGCGGCGAACTGCTGTGTCTGCTGTGACGGATTTGCCCGCCTGAACTGCGCCTCGACCAAAAGGCCGAACCGGAAATGTGAAAAAAAGACGGCTCTCCGTAGCATATGCGGAGAGCCGTCTTTCTGCGTATGATGCGGCGGGTTTATCCGATCCGGATGCTCGCGAGATACACCGTGTCGGCCGGGTGGGGCAGACCGGGGTCGGTGATTGCCAGAACGGTCTTGCGGCCGCGCTCTTCCATGCCGCAGACAAAATGGCACAGGGCGATGCCGATGTCGACCTTCTGGATGTCCCAGCCGTTTGCGGCAACGAAGCCCTTGCCCTGCTTCTCATAGAAATGCACGGTGTCGTCGCAGACGACCGCGCGCCAGGGCTGCCTGTTCACGGCCGACGGCGCGAGACGCACCAGCTCCAGCGCCTCTCTCACTTCGCCCGCCTTGTCGGGCGTGAGGGGCGTGTCGAAGCCGCCGCTGAAAAACAGCTCTTCAAAGGGAAGACGGCTGTCGGCCTTGACGCCCTTGCGCATCATGCTCTCGCGCAGCGACATCTTTGCCGCCGGACGGCCGAGCGGGCTGACGCAAGGCATGACCTCGCCCTCGCCGAGCCCCATCGCGCGCTCAAAGGCCGGACGATCCATCGTCCCGGCGATCCAGGTCGTGCCTAAGCCTTTGGAAACGGCGTACAAAACCACGCGCTCAAAGGCAAAGCCGAAGGCCTCCTCGGCGTGCATCTCGCGGCGCAGCTTGCCCGCGATATAGGTATCTGTGCCGGTGATGACCGGGCAGGAGAGCTTTTGCGCCTTCGCGTCGAGCACGCGCCATTCGATGGGCAGGGAATAGGGCGTCTCGACCGCCGAGGCATAGCGCAGGATATCGTCGAGCAGCTCCTTGTCCGGCGCGGCGCCGTCAAAGCTGCGCACGCTCCGGCGGCTGCGGATCAGTTCCGTTGTGTTCATATGATCTTTCCTCCTGCTTTATTGCGCTGCGCGTCAGTTCTCCTCGCCTTCGTGCTGCGCGTCGAACATAGCCTTGACCGACGGGGCGTTTTTCGTCAGCCGCTTGATCGAAAGCTCCTCGGCCTTGCTGTTGGCAAGGCGCAGGTTGTTCTCCGATGAGAGCAGCGCCTCCTTCGTTTTTTGCAGATGGGCGATCGTCTTGTCGATCTCCTCGATGGCGGTGGAGAACTTTTCGCTCGCAAGACGGTAATTGCGCGCAAAGCCGTCCTTGAAGGCCTGCATGTTCTCCTCGAAATGCCGCAGGTCGAGCTGCTGGTTTTTCACGATCTGCAGCTCGCGCTGATATTGCAGAGAGTTTTGCGCCGCGTTGCGCAGCAGCGTGATGATCGGGATGAAGAACTGCGGGCGCACGACGTACATCTTGGGATAGCGGTAGGAGACGTCGGTGATGCCGTTGTAAAGCTCGCTGTCCATCTCGAGCAGCGTGACCAGCACCGCGTATTCGCAGCCCTTTTCACGCCGGTCCTTGTCGAGCTCTTTGAAAAAGTCCTCGTTTTTGTGCTTCGTCGCGGTCGTGTCCATCTCATTTTTCATCTCGAACATGATCGAGATGAACTCCGTGCCGTCGCCGTCATAGTCGCGAAAGATAAAGTCGCCCTTGCTGCCGGTGCGCGCGTCATTGTCCTTTTCAAAATACGCGTTGGGAAAGGCCGTCGTGCGGATCGCGTTGAACTGGGTCTGGCAGTGCTGCTCCAGACTCTCGCCGACCATCTTGGTGGACTGGCGCGCCTTGAAATCCTTGTAATACTCGATCTGGTCATCCTTGAGACGCAGCTGCTCCTCATAGCGCTGGCGCAGCGAGGCTTCCTTGTACTTGCTCTCGTTCTCCTTGCCGGCGAGCTGGCCCTCCAGCTCCGCGATGCGCGTCGAGCGGTCGGAAAGCTCCTTTTCCTTTTCCTGCACGGCCTGCGTCACGGCGAGCTGCCGCGCCGTATCCGCGCCGGCGAGCCGGGCTTTCAGCGCCTCGATCTCGCGGTCTTTTTCATTCAGCGCGCGCTCCTTTTCCGCCTCGAGCGCGTCCTGCTGCCGCTCGCGCTCCATGCGCTCAACGGTGCGGTCGTGCTCGCGCGTGCGCTCCATTTCCTGCTCAAGCTCCTTTTCAAATTCCCGGTCTCTGACCTGGCGGACGATCTGGTCATAGCCGCTCTCGTCCACCTGAAACACCTTGCCGCAATGCGGACATTTGATCTCCTGCATTCTGAACGCTCCTTTATCATGGCTCTTTACCGCTATTTTAGCGGTTTGCGCGAGGGAAATCAAGATACCGCAATTGTCAACCGATATAATCGAAAAGGTTGACAATTAATTTTCCCTGTGGTACGCTTTGAGAAAAACAAACGGAGGTTTCCGACAATGAGCATACCGGAAGCAGAAAAGAAGAAACGGCGCTTCGACGCCTGGGATCTTGCGATCATGGCGATGGGCATCGCGCTCATCACGGTCTGTTCGTGGATCTCGGTTCCGCTGACCGTTCCCTTTACGCTGCAGACCTTTGCCGTCTGCCTGATCGCGGCGCTATTCGGTCCTCGCCGCGGACTGGGCGCCGTGGGCTGCTATATCCTGCTCGGCGCAGTCGGCGCGCCGGTGTTCGCGGGCTTTAAGGGCGGCTTCGGCGCGCTGCTCGGCGTCACGGGCGGCTATATCGTCGGCTTCCTCTTCACGGCGCTCGTCGTCGGTCTGGCCGCGGAACGCCGGGGCAGAAAGCTGAAGGTGCTGATCCCGGCGATGATCGTCGGCATCCTGCTGTGCTACGCCTTCGGCACGGCTTGGTTCGTGCTTGTCTATACCAAAAACAGCGGAGCCATCGGCGTGGGCACGGCGCTGGCTTGGTGCGTGCTGCCCTATATCCCGGCCGACGCGGCCAAGCTCCTGCTCGCGAGTTTTCTTGCCGTGCGGCTCTACCCGCTCGTCGGAAGGAGACCCACGACATGACGAAGGATCTGGTACTGCAGCGTCTGCGCCGCAGCGGCGGGGACTGTGTCTCGGGCAGTACGCTGTCGGCGGAGCTCTCGCTCAGCCGGACGGCGGTGTGGAAGGCGGTCGAGCAGCTGCGCGCGGACGGCTTTGTGATCGAATCCGCGCCAAACAAGGGCTACCGGCTGCTTGCCGCAGGCGACGCGCTGACGGAAAGCGGCGTGCGGCTGTATCTGCGGCATAAAGAGCTGAATGTGAAGGTCTATAAAAGCATCAGCTCGACGAACACCGTGCTCAAGCAGCTCGCCGAGAGCGGCGCGGCGGAGGGCACGGTGCTCCTGGCCGAGGAGCAGACCGCCGGCCGCGGCCGGATGAGCCGCAGCTTTTATTCACCGCCGCGCTCGGGGCTGTATCTGAGCGTGCTGCTGCGCCCACACCTGAGCGCGCAGATCTCCACGCGCATCACGGCCTGCGCCGCGGTCTCGGTGGCTGAGGCGGTCGAGGAGCTGACCGGCGCCGAGGCGGAGATCAAATGGGTCAACGACGTGCTCGTGGACGGGAAAAAGGTCTGCGGCATCCTGACCGAGGGCTCGATCGACTGTGAGACGGGGCTGCTGCACTATGCCATCGTCGGCATCGGCATCAACATCCGCCCGCCGGAGGGCGACTTCCCGGAGGAGCTGCGCGCGATCGCCGGGGCGCTTCCCGCCGCCGAGGGCGGAGATCTGCGCTGCCGCCTGGCCGCGGCGGTGCTCGACCGGCTGATGGATTATTACGAAAAGCTCCCCGACGAGGACTGCTACGCGGGCTATAAAAGCCGCTCGTGCCTGTTGGGGCGGGAGATCAATATCCTGCCGCTGGGGGGCGAGCCGATCCCGGCGACGGCGCTCGACGTCGAGCCGGACTTCTCCCTGCGCGTGCGCCTCGCGGACGGCACGGAAAAAACCCTGAACTCCGGCGAGGTCAGCGTCCGGGCAAAATAAAAAGAATGGAAAAGCACAAGGCGCCGTCCGCTCGCAGAGCGGTTCGGCGCTTTTTTTACTCGATTGAAAAAAATGAAAAAACTATCCCCCCGGGGGGCTTGTGCGGGAAAAAGGGCTGTTTTATACTGTGATCGATGCATCGAGAAATCAAAAGAGGTGCTTTTTATGCATATGGCAGACGCCCTGCTGGCTCCCGCAGTCGCCGCGACGATGTACGTCGCCTCCGGCACGACGGCCGGCATTTCCATCCATCAGCTCAAACGCGATGACGAGCCCCAAAAGCTCCCGACGATGGCCGTCACCGCCGCACTGGTCTTCGCGGGCCAGATGATCAACTACACCATTCCCGGCACGGGCTCCTCGGGCCACATGTGCGGCGGCATGCTGCTCTCCGCACTGCTTGGGCCGCAGGCCGGCTTCCTGTCCATGATCGTGATTTTGGCGATCCAGTGTCTCTTCTTCGCCGACGGCGGGCTGATGGCGCTGGGCGCGAATATCTGGAACATGGCCTTTTACGGCTGCTTCGTCGGCTATTACCTGATCTGGCGTCCCATTATCCGCAGCAAATGGTTTGGCACGGGCAAGGGCGCGATGCGCGCCCGCATCATCGCGGCCTCGATCATCGGCTGTGTGGTCACGCTGCAGCTCGGGGCCTTCTCCGTCGTGCTGGAGACCAGCCTTTCCGGCATCACCGAGCTGCCCTTCGGCGCCTTCGTCGCGCTGATGCAGCCGATCCATCTGGCGATCGGTCTGGTCGAGGGCCTGATCACGGCCGCGGTGCTGACCTTTGTGTTCGAATCCCGCCCCGAGCTGCTGCGCGACGTTGACGCGGCGGGCGAGGGACTGGAGGGAAAGCGTTCGCTCAAGGCGACGATCGCGATCCTCGCGGTCGTGGCGCTTGTGGTCGGCGGCGGGCTGAGCCTGCTTGCCAGCTCCAATCCCGATGGGCTCGAGTGGGCGCTCTTCGGCAACGCCGAGGAGGGCTACGCCGAGAACATGGGGCTGGACGAGGACAACTTCGGCGTCTCCAGCAAGGCGGCTGATACGGCCGCGGGCATCCAGGAGGCGACCTCTTTCCTGCCGGACTATGCCTTTGCCGAAAACGACACGCCCGTAGGCACCACGGTGTCCGGCGTCGTCGGCTCGGCGATGGTCGCGGGCGTGGCCGTACTGATCTGTCTGGCCGGCGGCTTCTTCCGCAAGAAAAAGGATACCTAACCCCCTCTTTATAATTCCCACCCCTCTGAGCGATGAGAGGCGCCGCATCGGCGCCTCTTGTCGTGCTTTTCCGGAAAGCTGGACAAAACACGCTTTTTATGCGAGAATAACACAGCCTGCAACTTTCTGATAAAGGACTGCCCGTATGAATAAAATGGACAAGGCGCTGCGCGAGATCGGCGAAATGGACGAGCTCGCGGCGCGCTCTTCGCCGGTCCACGATCTGTCTGCGCCGGCGAAGCTGCTTTCGACAATTGCATACATCATCACGGTCGTGTCCTTTGACAAGTACGATCTCAGCGGCCTCGTGCCGCTGCTGCTCTGGCCGGTGCTGCTCTTCACGGTCAGCGGCATCCCCGTACGCACCTGCTTTTACAAGCTGCGCATCGTGCTTCCGCTCGTGATGGCGGTAGGACTGTTCAACCCGCTCTTTGACCGGCAAATCATCCTGCGGCTCGGCACGCTCGCCGTCTCGGGCGGTACCGTGAGTATGCTGACGTTGATGCTCAAGGGCGTGCTGTGTCTGATGGCGTCATTCCTCCTTGTCGCGACCACGCCGTTCGACAGCATCTGCGCCGCGCTGCGCAGGCTCCATGTGCCGAAAACGCTCGTCACGCTCCTGCTGCTGACCTATCGCTATGTCGGCGTGATGACAGAGGAGCTCGCCGTCATGACCGACGCCTACCATCTGCGCGCGCCGGGGCAGAAGGGGATTCGCGTCTCGGCCTGGGGCTCGTTCCTGGGGCAGCTGCTGCTGCGCAGCATGGACCGCGCACAGGAGCTGTATGCCAGCATGCTGCTGCGCGGCTATCACCAGCATTTTCATTATGCGCCGCAAAAGCCCTTCGGGAAGAAGGACGCAGTGTTCCTGGGCGGCAGTCTGCTGCTGTTCGCACTGCTGCGATTCGTCGACGTGGCGCAGCTTCTGGGCGGCCTTTTTGTGAGGTGAGAGAAAAATGATCGAATTTCAGAACGTCAGCTTTTCCTATGAAAAAGGGACAAGGGTGATCGAAAACCTGTCCTTCCGCATCGCAGACGGCGAGGCGGTCGGACTGATCGGCGCAAACGGCGCGGGCAAATCCACCGTAATGAAGCTGCTCCTGGGGCTCCTCACCGGCGAGGGGAAGATCCTTGTCGACGGTGTGGAAGTCGGGCGTGACACGCTTGCCGCCGTGCGCAAAAAGCTCGGCTTCGTGCTGCAGAATTCCGACAACCAGATGTTCATGCCCACCGTGTATGAGGACATGATCTTTGCCCCGCTCAACTACATGGTCAGCCGCGAGGAGGCCGAGGCGCGGGTGGACAAGGTGCTCGCTGAGCTGGGGCTCGAATATCTCAAGCATCGCTACAACCACAAGATCTCCGGCGGCGAAAAGCGCATGGCCGCGATCGCGACTGTTCTCGCCATGGAGCCGGAAGCGATTTTGATGGACGAGCCGACCTCGGCGCTCGATCCCTATAACCGCCGCATCGTCATCAATACGATCCGCGGCCTTTCCCAGACGAAGCTCATCACCTCGCACGATCTCGACATGATCCTTGACACCTGCGAGCGTGTGATCCTGCTCTCGGACGGGCACATCGCCGCCGACGGCCCCGCGGACAAGATCCTGCGCGACCGCGCGCTGCTCGAGGCAAATCACATGGAACTCCCGCTGAGCCTGTGCGGGAGAGAATGAAACAAAAAAGAAGCCTGCCGCCCGGCAGGCTTCTTTATATGCTTATTCGATCGAATCCCTGATTTCGCGGAGAGATACGCCGTTTTCCCTTGCCAGCGCGGCGAGATCGTCGTATTCGGCCTTGCGCCTCGTGACGCCCCAGCCCTGCGAGACCTTGACACGCACGTCGCCGTAGGGCGTGTGGGCCGTCTCCGCCGTCCGCGCGAGCGCGGTGCGCGTACACCGCCGCTCGCGTACGCCAAGCGTCGTCGTGTGCCGGAAGAGGCAGCGCAGCAGCGCCTCGCGCTTCCCCTCACGGCAGAGGCAGCTGAGCAGCACGCCGGGGCGGCTCTTCTTCATGCCGATCGGGATCGTCCACGCGTCGAGCGCGCCCGCTTCCAAAAGCGCGGAGAGCGCAAAGCCGATCTCCTCGCCGGTCATGTCGTCGAGATTGCAGGCGAGCTCCAAAAGCTCCTCCGTCCCGCCCCCGCTCTCGCCCCAAAGGGCGCGCAGCGCGTTGAGACGCGGGAATTCCTTTTTCCCCATGCCGTAGCCGCAGTTCTCCACACGCATCGGGGGCATCGGGACAAAGTCGCTGACAAAATGCCGCAGCAGCGCCGCGCCGGTCGGCGTGCAGAGCTCGCTTTGAATCTCGCCGGGATACCAGGGAATACCGCGCAGCAGCCGCTCCGTCGCCGGGGCGGGCACGGGCAGAATGCCGTGGGCGCACTTCACCGTGCCGCCGCCTGTGCAGACGGGCGAGGCGAGGATGCGCTCCGGCGAGAGCTTATCGACAAGCAGGCACACGCCCAGCACGTCGGCCACGGCGTCGATGCTGCCGACCTCGTGGAAGTGGACGTTTTCCGGCTCTACACCGTGCACCTTGGCCTCAGCCTCGGCCAGAAGATCAAAGACCGCGATGGCGTCGGCGCGTACCTTGTCCGGCACCGGCGCAGAGGCAAGAAGGCTGCGCAGCTCGCCGATCGAGGTGTGGGCGTGACGATGGCGCAGCTCTTTGCCCTCCTCGTCGCCGGCGATGTCGACCTTGACGTGAAGGCCGCATACGCCGCAGCGCGTCATGTCCTCCGCCGAGACGACGGCGAGACCGCCGAGGGCGCCATTGAGCTCATCCAGTACGGCATCTCTGTCGGAAACGAGACCGAGCAGCGCAGCGGTGAGCATGTCGCCGGCCGCGCCCATGCCGCAGTCGAGATAAAGCGTTTTCATAAGCTTTTGTTCCTTTCCTTCGCGTCAAGCTCCACGCGCGTAAAGTATGGCGCGAGCGCGCCGCGGATCGCGTCCCATTTTTCATGCGCCGCCGCCGTCTGATCGGCCGTGACCTGCACGAGCGCCGCGCCGCCCGGCGTCCGCACGCGAAAGTCGCGAAAGCCCAGTGTAAACAGCTCACTCTCGGCCGCCTCGACTTTGGCGAGCTTTTCCTGCGTGATCGTCTCGCCGCAGGGGATGCGCGTGGCGAGACAGGCGTAGGCGGGCTTGGACGCGGTAAAGAGCCCGGCCTCTTTTGAGAGACGGCGGATGTCGGCCTTTGTAAGGCCGCAGAGGCGCAGCGGGCTCAAAACGCCCTCCTCCTGCAGTGCTTTCCATCCGGGGCGGTCGGCAATGTCGTCGCTGGCGTTCGTGCCGTCGAGCAGCACGGCATATCCATCCTTCTCCGCCTGCGCGCGGATCGCGGAGAGGATGATTTTTTTGCAGAAATAGCAGCGATCAGAGGGGTTTGCCGCAACGCGAGCGTCGGCGAGCACGTCGGCGCGCAGCACGGTGACGGAGGCGCCGAGCTCCCGCGCCAGACGCAGCGCGTCGTCAGCCTCAAATTGCGGCTGAAAGGCGGAGCGGACATAGTAAACGCCCACGCTTTCGGCCCATTGCAGCGCGGCATAGAGCAGATACGACGAGTCGACCCCGCCGGAAAAAGCGAGCGCAACGCGCGGATGCGCCGCGAAAAAGTCACGAAGCTCCATCAGTCGAGATGGTTGATAACGCTGGCCATATAGCCCGCGCCGAAGCCGTTGTCGATGTTGACGACCGAAACGCCGCTGGCGCAGGAGTTGAGCATCGACAGCAGCGCCGCCACGCCGCCGAGACTCGCGCCGTAGCCGACGCTGGTCGGCACGGCGATGACCGGGCAGTCGGCCAGCCCGCCGATGACCGAGGGCAGCGCGCCCTCCATGCCCGCGACGGCGACGATCACGCGCGCGGACATGATATCCTCCATGTGGGACAGGAGCCTATGGATGCCGGAGACGCCCACGTCGTACAGCCTCACGACCTCGTTGCCCAGCACCTCGGCCGTCAGCGCGGCCTCCTCGGCGACGGGGATGTCGCTCGTCCCGCCGGTCGCGACAAGGACCTTGCCTTTCCCGGTCGGGGCGGGCATGTCGCCGATGATGCCGGTTTTTGACAGCGGATCGTAGCGCAGCGGCAGCTCGGCGGCGACGAGATCGGCCGCCTCCCGGGTCAGACGGGTGATCAGGATCGGGGACTGGCCGTGCTCGTGCATCTTCCGGGCAATGCCGAGGATATGTTCGTTTGCCTTGCCCGCGCCGTAGATGATTTCCGGCACGCCCTGGCGGATGCCGCGGTGAAAGTCCACCTTGGCATAGCTGCCGATCTCCTCAAAGGGCTGGGTCTTGAGCTTCAGCGCCGCGTCCTCCGGGCTGACGGAGCCGTCCGCCACGGCGTGCAGCAGACGCATCATTTCGGTTTTATCCATTTCGATCAAACTCCTTGCTGTTGAAAACAAGTCAATTTCATGCGCCCAGTATACCGAAAAACGCAGCTTTTGGCAAGACGCGGCGAACACGAAAATCCCCCTCGGGGGCTTGCCGAAGGGGAGAGAGGCATGATATACTGATTATATTCCTACGAGGGAGGTCATGATGCTATGAGCAAAAAGCTGGTCGTTCTCTCCGGCCCGTCCGGCGCGGGTCTCGGTGATGTTGCCGCGGCGGTCTTTGCCGCGAGGGAGGACGTTGTCCCTGTCGTGCCGGTCACGGCACGCAAGATGAAGGCGGGGGAACAGGACGGCGTCGGCTTTTATTTCTATGATCTCGAAGGCTGGAACGCGCTGAAGGAATCCGGCGACCTGATCGAAGCGACCGAGTTTGCCGGCAACGATTACGGCACCTCGCGCCGGCTCGTGAAGGAACTGCTGGACAAGGGGCTCAACGTGATGATCGACCGCTCGGTCGACCGCGCGGCACAGGTGAAGGCGAACATGCCGGAGGCGCTGTGCGTGTATATCGAGCCGTCGGAGCGCGTGCTCGAGGAGCGCTACCGCGCGATCTGCCGCAGCTCTCTTGAGCTTTCGCTGCGCATGGAGACCGCCGAGCGACAGCGCGAGGCGTCCGGCTTCTGCGACGCGCGCATCTGCAGCGACGATCTCGAGGCCGCCGCGAAAGAGCTCAGCTCGCTGATCGGATAACAAAGAAACAAAAAAGCTGCCGTACCTGTTGGTACGGCAGCTTTTTCCTGTTCAAAACTCTTTTTCCCAGGTAGCGATCACGGCGTTCATCACCGCGGCGCGGAACGCGCCTTCCTCTAATTTGCGCACGCCCTGGATCGTGCTCCCGCCGGGGGAACAGACCCGGTCGCGCAGCGCGTCGGGATGCTCGCCGTGAGTCAGCAGCAGCTCGGCCGTGCCCTTCATCATCTGCGCGGCATAGGCGATCGCCTCCTTGCGCGGCAGCCCGCAGGCGACGGCCCCGTCGGCGAGCGCGTCGACGAACATCGCCGCGAAGGCCGGGCCGCAGCCCGTGACGCCGGAGGCGGCCTCCATCAGCGGCTCGGAGAGCTCCGAGACCATCCCGGAGGCGGCAAGCAGCTCTTTGACAAGGGCCTTTTCCTCCGCCGTCACGTTTTCGGAGGCGCACAGCATCGTCACGCCGCCGCCGACCGCGACGGGGATGTTGGGCATGATGCGCACGACGGGGTGGGAACCGATAAGCGCCGCGAGCTCCGCCACCGTCCAGCCCGCGGCCATCGAGACGATGAGCACGCGTTCGCGCGCGTCAAGCTCGCGCCGGATGCCCGCGACCATCGCCTCGAGCCCCTGGGGCTTGACGGCGAGAAAGAGCACGTCGGCCTCCCTTGCGGCGTCTGCGTTGCCGCAGACCTCCGCGTCCAGCTCCTCTGCCAGACGTGCGGCCTTTTCCCGCGTGCGGTTCGCCAGCAGCAGCCGCTCCGTCAGGGGGCTCTTCGCCGCGGCTCTTGCCAGCGCGCCGCCCATGTTGCCCGTGCCGATAAAGCCGATGACAGCCATGCTTACTCCTCCTCTTCCATGCGGGTGATCCTGCCGTCCACGCTGCCGCCGCCGGTGATCAGAGGCACGCGCTCCATGATCAGTGACGAGGTGTCCAGCCCGTACCAGCGGACCTTGGACCCCGCGAGGCGGCGGATCGAATACTTGGCGTTCAGAACGAATTCGTCAAAATCGCTCAGCTCCGTCTTGGTGGTGACGGACTTGAGGATCACACAGAATTTGAAGGTGCCGACGTTGGATTTGCCGTAGATGGAATACTTCTTATCCTGATCGGGCAGCTCGCCGCGCTCCTGCATGTCCTGGACGATCTGGCGCAGATAGACGTTGACGCGCGGCGCGCACTTGAAGCCCAGATTGATGCGGATGCGGAAAATGCAGTCGGTCCCGTAGCGCTCGAGCTCATAGTTCATCGTGCTCGGCTCGTTGAGCGTGTGGACCGAGACGAACCAGTAGGCCTGGGCGCGCTTGGTGTCCTTGTCGAGGATCGAATAGAGCACGTCGCGGTCCATCAGCTCCGGGTCGCTGCCGTTGACGAGATAGACCAGGTTGTGCGCCAGCAGCGGGATCTCGGTGTCGTCATGCAGGGCGACAAGGCTCGGCACATGCTCGCGCACGCGCAGCTGGGTGCTGTACTTCTTTTCCAGCTGGGTGCCGCGGTACCAGATGATCATAATGAAAAGCAGCACCAGCGTCAGCAGGACCGTGACATAGCCGCCGTGCATGAACTTGCCAAGGCTGGAGATAAAGAAGACCGATTCGATCGCGCCGAAGACGAGCAGCACGAGCACGGAGAGAACGGGCTTGCGCCGCAGCTTGAACAGGTACACCGCCAGCAGCAGCGTCGTCATCAGCATCGTCAGCGTGATGGCAAGACCGTAGGCCGATTCGATCCGCGCGCCGGAGCGGAAGTACAGCACGACGAGGCTGCAGCCGATCCAGAGCAGGTTGTTGACCTTGCCGATATAGAGCTGACCCTTGGTATCGGCGGGATAGCGGATCTCGAGATGCGGCAGCAGGTCAAGCAAGATCGCCTCGGACACGAGCGTGTACGACCCGGTGATCAGCGCCTGGGAGGCGATGATCGCGGCGGCCGCGCCGAGCACGACGGCAAAGGGACGCAGCGCTTCGGGCAGCATGAGGAAGAAGGGGTTGAGATCCTCGATGGCGTAGAGCGCGCTGTTGCCGCGGCTCTGCAGGATCCAGGCGCCCTGGCCGAGATAGTTGAGGATAAGGCACAGCTTGACGAAGGGCCAGGAGAAATAGATGTTTTCCTTGCCGACGTGCCCCATGTCGGAATACAGCGCCTCCGCGCCCGTTGTGGCGAGGAACACGCTGCCGAGGATCATGAAGCCCAGCTTGTTCGCGGGGCTGAAGAGGATGCGCACGGCATAGATCGGGTTAAAGGCGCGCAGCACTATGGGCAGCGCGGTGATGTGCAGCAGCCCCGTCACGCCGAGGAAACTGAACCACAGCAGCATGACCGGCCCGAAGGCCTTGCCGATGCGGCTGGTGCCGGCGTGCTGGACCGAGAAGAGCGCCGTGATGATCAAAAGCGTGATGATCACGACCTTCCACTGTCCCGCGCCGAGGAAGCGGTCCATGCTCTCGATCGAGCGCAGACCCTCGACCGCCGTCGTCACGGTCACGGCGGGCGTCAGCACACCGTCAGCCAGCAGCGCCGCGCCGCCGAGCATCGCCGGCAGGATCAGCCATTTGCCGTAGTCCTTGACCAGCGAATAGAGCGAAAAGATGCCGCCCTCACCGTGGTTGTCCGCCTTCATGGCGATGAGCACGTATTTGATCGTGGTCAAAAGGGTGATCGTCCAGATCACGAGCGAGAGCGAGCCGATGATGAACGCCTCGTCCACGGCGGCGAGACCGCCGTTGCCCTCGAGGATCGACTTCATGACGTACAGCGGCGAGGTGCCGATGTCGCCGTAGACGATGCCGATCGT
>ONSW01000018.1 GCA_900320595.1 uncultured Eubacteriales bacterium
GGCAGGCGATATCTGGGCCTGCACGTTCCACTCGGCCTGCGTTCGAATGCTGCGCAGAGATGCGGAAAAGCTGGGCTTCCCGAGCAATTTCACGATCTACGACACATCCGACAGCCAAAGCCTTGCCAAAAAGATCATCAAGGACATGAATCTTGATGAAAAATCCTTTGCTTACAAAGCTGTCTTGGGTGAGATCAGCCGCGCGAAGGACGGCGGCGTCTCGGCAGGGGAGTATCTCAAGCAGGCGCAGGCGATCGGCGACATCCGCCGCATCAAGATCGGTCAGATCTACACGGAATACATGCGCCGGATGTTTGCCGCCGGCGCGATGGATTTTGACGATCTGCTGTTCTTTACGGTCAAGCTCCTGCGTGAGGATGAGGAAGTGCGCAACTATTGGCAGCGCCGCTTCCGGTACGTTCTGATCGACGAATACCAGGATACAAACCACCTTCAGTATCAGTTTGCCGCGCTTGTTTCAGGCGGATGGGGGGAGCATATACAAATTCCGCGGCGCTACGATCGAGAATATCCTCTCCTTTGAGGATGAGTATAAAAACTGCCGCGTGATCCGCCTTGAGCAGAATTACCGCAGCACCGGTCAGATCCTCGATGCGGCCAACGCCGTTATCCGCAACAACAAGGGGCGGAAAGGCAAGGAGCTTTGGACCAACAGCGACAGAGGCGAGCCGATCGAGCTTTACGTCGCGGACAATGAAAATGACGAGGCCCAGTATGTCGCGTCCAAGATCATGGCGGATTACGGCCACGGAGCAAACTGGCGCGACCACGCGGTGCTATACCGCATGAACGCCCAGTCGAACCAGCTTGAATATGCATTCAAGCGAAACGGTATTCCATATCGCATCATCGGCGGCACCCGATTCTTCGACAGAGCCGAGATCAAGGACATGCTCGCTTATTTAAGCGTGATCGCTGTTCCGGGGGACGATCTGCGTTTGACGCGCATCGTCAACAATCCGCCGCGCGGCATCGGCGCCAAGAGCGTGGAAACGGCGCTTGATCTTGCCCACGAAAACAACACGACGCTCTTTGACATTCTCGAGAGAGCTGACAGCTTTCCCGAACTTAGCCGCAGCGCGCTGAAAATGCGCGAGTTTACCAACATGATCAAGGCGCTGCGCTCTTATTCCGAAAACAATACGCCTGATCTGCTGCTTGACGAGCTCTTTGAAAAGAGCGGCTATCTTCGTATGCTCGAGGAGAAGAACACGGTCGAGGACACGGCGCGCGCCGAAAACGTGCGCGAACTGAAAACAAGCATCCTTACTTACATGAAAGAGTCCGGCGACCAGACGCTTGCCGGCTTTCTTGCGGATGTTGCGCTCTATACCGATCTCGACAACTATGACAAGGACGCCGACAGCGTCGTGATGATGACGATCCACAGCGCAAAGGGTCTTGAATTCAAAACGGTGTTTCTGGTCGGCCTCGAAGAAACGATTTTCCCCGGTCTTCGCGCTATCGGCGAGGAAGACGAGATGGAAGAGGAACGGCGGCTGTGCTATGTCGCGATCACACGCGCCAAGGAAAAGCTGCATCTTGTCTGTGCCAGACAGCGCATGATTTTCGGCCGTACCAATACAAACAAGGTCTCGCGTTTTGTTGACGAGATCCCGCCTGAGCTGATTGCAAATAAAAACATCCCCAAAGGCTTTGATTACCACGAACGCCGCGAGACGCTCGGCTTTGAAGCGCCGCGATATACGGCGCCCACCCGCAAAACGAATCCTTATGCTTTCCGTCCCGCTCCGCAGAAAGCGGCGGAAAAAGCAGCCCCTGACTTTAAGGTCGGCGATCGCGTCAAACACAAGGCATTCGGCGCCGGCGAGATCGTGAAGATGACGCCGATGGGCGGCGATTATCTCATAGAGGTCACCTTTGACGGCGCGGTAACAAAAAAGCTGATGCTGCGCGCTGCGGCACAGCATATGGAAAAAACAGCGGATTAAAGTCTTTATAATATGCCCTGCCGTGTGCAGGGCATATTCATTGAGAGCGAGGTGCGACGTATGCGCTATACGAGACCTTCCTTTTATGACAGCTTTTCCTGCATTGGAGAGGCGTGCAAACACAATTGCTGCATCGGTTGGGAGATCGACGTCGACGACGAGACCGCGGAGCTATATGCTTCTGTCGGCGGCGAATTCGGAAAAGAGCTTTCTGAAAAAATCACGAACGAGGGCGAGCGTCATTTTTGCCTGCAGCCGGACGGGCGTTGTCCCTTTTTAAACGAGCACAATCTCTGCCGGATCATTTTGACACTGGGGGAGGATGCGCTCTGCGATATCTGTGCGCTTCACCCGCGCTTTTTCAACAGCTTCCCGGGACGAGAAGAGGCCGGGCTCGGCCTGTGCTGCGAAGAGGCTGTCCGGCTTCTTTTGAAGTCCCCGGATGGCTTTCGCCTAAGGGAAGAGCTTGATGATGGGGATGAGAAAACAGACCCATGGGTGGAACATTTGGCTGAAATTCGTGCCGATTTGTTTGCCAAACTCGCAGTCGAGGAAAAGCCGTTTTCGAAGCGCCTTTCCGATTGCTGCAAACAAATGGACATCCCAGCGCTTACATTCGATTTAAACGAGTGGATCCCGTTTTTCCGCTCACTTGAGAGAATGGATCCAGCCTGGGATCTCGCGCTTGAAAAGCTGGGATCTGCCGCCTTTCCCGCTCATTGGGAAGAGACAATCCATGATTCCCGGTACGGAAGAATCCTCTCCTATTTTCTTTTCCGCCATTTTCTGACCGCAAAAGACAGTTCGCAGGCGAGGTCTATTTTTGCCTTTTGCGCGCTTGGCACCTGCCTGATCGCGGCGCTCGACAGGGCAGATCCGTTGCAGTCAGACGAACACGTCCGCCTGTACAGCGCGGAAATCGAGTATTCCGACGAAAATTTGGAAAGAATCTGCGCGAAGCTGCGAGAACGATTTGCTTTTGAAAGCATCCTATGATATTATAAATTATTAGAGAATTTTTGCTTAAAGGAAGAAGCCCATGTCACTGAATCAGGAACAAATCAACCGGAGACGGACCTTTGCGATCATCTCCCACCCGGACGCCGGTAAAACCACACTGACGGAAAAACTGCTGCTCTACGGCGGGGCGATCCAACTTGCCGGTTCTGTCAAAGGGAAAGCGACGGCGCGCCATGCCGTTTCCGACTGGATGGAGCTTGAAAAGCAGAGAGGAATTTCCATCACCTCGTCTGTTATGCAGTTTGAATATGAAGGCTATTGCATCAACATTCTGGACACCCCCGGTCACCAGGACTTTTCGGAGGACACCTACCGAACCTTGATGGCGGCGGATTCCGCCGTTATGGTGATCGACGCGGCCAAGGGTATCGAACCGCAGACGCGAAAGCTCTTCAAGATCTGCGCGATGCGCCATATTCCGATCTTCACCTTTATCAACAAGCTCGACCGCGAGGCGCGCAGTCCCTATGAGCTGATGGAGGAGCTGGAAAACGAGTTCGGCATCGGCACCTATCCGATGAACTGGCCGATCGGATGCGGACAGGAATTCAAGGGCGTCTACGACCGGGAAAAGCGCGAGATCCTTGCCTTTACCGACTTCCACCGCGGCCAGAACAAGATCAAGGCAATCGAATGCACGCTCGATGAGACGGAAAAGCTTGATGAGCTGATCGGCGAAAAGCTGAGACGGGTCCTCTCCGACGATATCGAGCTGCTTGACGGCGCGGGATACGATTTTGATATCGAGGAAGTCCGCGCGGGAAGACTCAGCCCGGTATTTTTCGGCTCCGCACTCAACAACTTCGGCGTTGAGCCTTTTTTGGAGAGCTTTCTGCACATGACGATGCCACCGCTTCCGCGTGTGTCGGAGGATGACGTCATTGATCCGTTCGACGATCGCTTTTCCGCATTCGTCTTCAAGATCCAGGCAAATATGAATAAGGCGCACCGTGACAGGATCGCTTTTATGCGAATCTGCTCCGGACGCTTCGAGCGCGACAAGGAATACTTCCATGTCCAGGGCGGAAAAGCCTTGCGCCTGGCTCAGCCGCAGCAGCTCATGGCACAGGAGCGCGCCGTGATCGACGAGGCTTTTGCCGGCGACATCATCGGCGTATTCGATCCCGGCATCTTTTCGATCGGCGACACGATCTGCGAAAAGGGAATGAACGTCCGCTTCGAAGGGATCCCGACCTTTGCGCCGGAGCATTTCGCAGGCGTCGAGCGCGTCGATACCATGAAGCGCAAGCAGTTTGAAAAGGGTATCATGCAGATTGCCCAGGAGGGCGCGATCCAGATCTTCCACGAGCCTTATACCGGCGTAGAGGAGGTCATCGTCGGCGTCGTCGGTGTTCTGCAGTTTGAAGTACTGGAATATCGCCTGAAAACGGAATACGGCGTCGATATTCGTCGCAGATCCATGCCGTATGAGGTCGTACGCTGGGTCGAGAATGAGAACATCGACATCAACTCGCTGAATCTCACAAGCGATACCAAGTGGGTACAGGACTTTCGCGGCAATAATCTGCTTTTGTTCACTTCGGAATGGTGCGTGAACTGGGCGCTTCAGAAAAACGAGGGGCTGTCCCTGCGTGAATTTAACAGAGAATAAGACGGGAGCGTGCTGAAATGGCGAACAAGATCATTATTGATGTTTTCAAAGAAAAGAAGGCGGAGGAATTTACCGCCGCCCTTGCTTCTCCTGATAGCAAAGCCGGTTCGGGCATCGCGGCTGCCTATACGGCCGCGATGGGAAACGCGCTCATCGAGCGCGTCGCCAAGTCCTGCCTTGAAAATGATAAGGAAAACGAACGACTCAATTATATTGTCCGGAACGCGGAGATCCTGCGCAGCTATATGGTCAATCTGATCGACGAGAACATTAAGGCAAAAAGACCGATCAGCCGCGCCAGAAAGGAAGGCGGCGCACGGGAGATCGAGGCTTCGATCCAGACGGCGAGCTGCATCGAGGCAGAGATCGTCAATATGGCAAAGCCCGCGCTTGAGTTTATCGAGGAGCTTTGCGCGCTGTGCGCGGAAGAGGATAAAAACATGCTGCTCGAAGCGGCCGAGCTTATTATGGCCTCCTGCCGCGTTTCCAGAAGCGTGATCCTTTCCTTTGCAGCGCTTAGCACCGACGACACCTATCGGTATGTCACCAGACGGGAAAATGAGATCTTCATGGCCGAGCGTGAGGAGCTTTATGCCAGCATCTCGGCAAAACTCAAGTAAATAAGAATTCTTAAACCGGCGCCTGGTGTGTGCGCAAAATCTTGTAAGGCCGGTCGACCGTGTGTATACTTTATCTGTCAGACAGGAGGACGAGTATGGTGAACGAAAAGATCGAAAAGCTGAGAGAGATCGTCCGCGATAGCAATAACATCGTCTTTTTCGGCGGAGCCGGCGTCAGTACGGAAAGCGGCATCCCTGATTTTCGAAGTGTTGACGGCCTGTACAATCAACAGTGGAACTATCCGCCCGAAACCATCCTGAGCCACAGCTTTTTTACGCGCGACCCCGAGGAGTATTATCGGTTCCACCGCGCCAAGCTGGTCGTGGAGGGCGTAAAGCCGAATCGTGCTCATTTGCGTCTGGCCTCGCTTGAACGCGAGGGAAAGCTGCGCGCAGTCATCACACAGAATATCGACGGACTGCATCAGGCTGCCGGCAGCAAAAAAGTGCTGGAGCTGCACGGAAGTATCCTGCGCGCCTATTGTTCCAAATGCCGCAGACCGTATCCGGCCGATGTCATCAACTACGGCACCGGTGTCCCGCACTGCAGCTGCGGCGGTGTGATTCGCCCGGACATCGTCCTGTATGAAGAAGGGCTCGATGAGGATATACTTTCTCAGTCGATCTCGTACATCCGCAACGCGGATGTGCTGATCGTCGGCGGTACATCGCTGAACGTGTATCCGGCGGCCGGACTGATCAATTATTACCGGGGAAATAAACTTGTCCTTGTGAATCTGAGCGAAACTCCCTATGACAGTTATGCCGATCTCGTGATCCACGAAAAGATCGGGGAGGTTTTTGATCAGATATGAAGCGTCTGCACGTCCTGGGGATCGGGATCGATCGGATAAGCCTTGATGAAGCGGTCGAGCGCTCCTTGGACGTGATGGATAAACGCGAAAGCAGATATGTGATCACCCCCAATTCCGAGTTTTTGCTTTGCGCCTTGAAAAGCCCCGGGCTGTGCAGCGCCGCTGACAGCGCCTTCCTTTCGCTGCCGGACAGCGTTGGTGTTCTTCTTGTAGCCAGCATACTTGGTTTGCCTCTTAACGAGAAGATTCCCGGCGTCGACTTCGCCGAAGCGCTTCTTGAAAAGATGGGGCAGCGGGGGAAAAGCGTTTTTCTCCTCGGCGCAAAAAAGGGGATCGCCGAAAAGGCGGCCGATAAAGTCAGCATAAAATATCCCGGCCTAGTGATTGCCGGAACGAGCAGCGGGTATTACCCGCCGCACGATGAAGATAAACTGATTGAGAGAATTAATGCCGCATCTCCCGATCTCTTGATCGTCTGCCTCGGCAGTCCGAAACAGGAATTGTGGATGCACAAAAACGCGGCTCGTCTTCATATCGGCCTGATGGCGGGTCTCGGCGGCACGATTGACGTTCTTGCCGGCGCGGTAGATCGGGCGCCGCTGAAATGGCGCGAGGCCGGCTTTGAATGGCTCTATCGCGTTTATAGAGAACCAAAACGCATTTTACGGGTCCTGAGGATCCCGCTTGTAATTCTTGTATCGCTATGGTACAGGATCGGAGGAAAGATATACGAATGAGTAAAGGAAAGCTGATTGTTCTCGAAGGGATCGACGGCAGCGGAAAATCCGCGCAATATCGCAGGATCTGTGAAAAACTGCAGCGCGACGGCATCTCATACGACCATATCGTGTTCCCGCGCTACGACAAAGAAAGCAGCGTCTTGATCCGGATGTATCTCTCCGGCGAATTCGGAGAGCATCCAAGCGATGTGAACGCCTATACCGCATCGACATTCTATGCCGTGGACCGCTTTGCATCCTTCAAGCAGGATTGGGGAAAAAAGTATCTTGACGGCGCCTTTATTCTCTCTGACCGCTATACGACGTCCAATGCCGTCCACCAGGGAAGCAAGCTGCCGGAGAGCGAACTGAACGACTTTTTTGCCTGGCTTTCCGACCTGGAATATACGAAGATGGGGCTTCCGAAGCCCGATCTTGTGATCTATCTTGACGTTGACATTGAGCTGTCGCTCGCGCGTATGAGACGCAGACAGCAAAAGACAAACACATCGGCCGACATACATGAAAAAGACATCGCTTACTTAACGCGCTGCCTGAATACAGCGGACAAGGCGGCGGCGTTTTATGGCTGGCACAGGGTGCCTTATTTGAAAAACGGCGTGGAACGAAATATCGATGAAAAGAACGAGGAGATCTATCAGCTGATCCTCTCCGAACTGAAAAAATAAAAGGGCCTCCGTTACGGAGACCCCCGGCATAGCTCAGCAGCCGCAGCCGCAGCCGTTGTTGTTGTCGCAGCCGCAATTGCAGCCGCAGCCGTTGCCGTTCCAACCGAAGAGGATGATCAGGATGATGATCAGCCAAAGATAACTGTTGTTGCACCCGTTGCAGAACATGTTGTACCCTTTCTCCGCACTTGAAGATTTTCTGTTTGTGCCGTTCCTTGTACGGCAGGCGTCGGCACGCAAGAGCGGTTTTCTCCACCGCTCGCGCTATCCTATGCCGGCTTACAGCGACTTGACACACGAGCCCCTCAGCGACAGGAGGTAAACCATGGCAGAAGAAATGGAAAAAATCAATGAGATCTTCCGTCTCCACGAGGAGAAGGAAAAGACCGCATCTCAAAAGAAAATTGAAGACAGCGCTCTGCATGCCGCGGCTTCAGCAACCGGAAAAACCGGATCAGTCCGCGCGCAGAGTATATCCGACGATCCCTCAGATCCGGAAGATTTCGATGAGGAAGAACTGACGGAACGTGACTTTCGTCCCGTACGACGGAGCAGGGAATACCATTCCGGCTGCCTCGGCGGCGTGATGTATTTTGTTTTCATCGCGTGCATCAGCATCATCCTGGCCTGTGTTGCCTGGATGTCGGCGGCGGATGCGCTTGCGCTGAACAAGGATCTTTTTACTGCGGAGGTCTCTCTCCCGACGGATGTTTTCACATCCAAAACCGTTGAAGTCTTAGACGATGAGGGAAATGTCACCGGTACAAAGCGTGTTTCCAGCGCGGATATCGATTATGTCGCGGATGAATTGAAATCGGCGGGACTGATTCAGTATAAATGGCTCTTCAAGCTTTTCTGCAAGGTATCAAAAGCGGATACAAAGATCGAGCCGGGCGAATACGAGCTCCGTTCCTCCTATGACTATCGTGCGCTTGTCGGAAAGATGCGCAAAAATTCCGGAGCGGCCGCGACTGTCAGCGTCACGATCCCGGAAGGCTATACCATGAGCCAGATCTTTTATCGTCTGGAAGAGAACGGTGTTTGCAGTTATGACGACCTGATGGAGGCTGCTGCCAACGAGAACTTTGAGTATTCCTTCCTCAATGGACTTGAGCCGGGCGATCCCTCCAGGCTTGAGGGATTCCTCTTCCCGGATACCTACGAGTTTTATAAGAGCATGAGCGCCCCCAGCGCCATCAACAAATTCCTGCAGAATTTCTATGGAAAGCTGAACGCAGATGTGGAAAAGCAGATCAGCGACAGAGGATTGACGCTCCGACAGGTTTTGGAGATCGCCTCGCTCATCGAGCGTGAAGCGGCAAACGACGAGGAACGGCCCCTGATCGCCTCTGTAATCTACAATCGAATCCGTTACGGCTGGACGCTGGGTCTTGAATCATCGATCCTGTATATCCACCAGGATCACGAAGGAGCGCCGACGGCAGAAATGCTTGCCGAGGAGTCGCCGTATAACCTGATGATCAATATCGGCCTGCCGCCCACGCCGATCTGCAATCCGGGCATGAGTTCGATCAACGCCGCGCTGGTCCCAGCCATCACAAACGATTTCTTCTTTACGCTCGATACCGCTACCGGAACGCATCGCTTCTTTGAAACGATGGATCAGTTCAACGCTTTTGTAGCTACGCAAGACTATGGCGGAGAGGGTTGAACTGTTGTCGCCCGCGGGCGATATGGAAAGACTGAGAATGGCGCTTCACTACGGCGCCGATGCGGTTTATCTTGCCGGACGGGAATTCGGCATGCGTTCTACCGTGGTCAGCTTTAACGACGAGACACTCCGCCGGGCTGTTCAGGAAGCACATTCTGTCGGAGCAAAACTGTATGTGACATGCAACACTCTCCCGCGCGAGGATGAGCTGAAGAGACTGCCGGACTATCTTGCGTTTCTCCAGGAGATCGGCGTGGATGCGCTGATCATCGCGGATCTCGGCGTGATGCGCCTTGCTAAAAAATATGCGCCGAAGCTGGGACTGCATGTCAGCACCCAGCTTGGCGTCATCAATAGCGAGACGGCGAATGTTCTATATGATCTCGGTGCCGATACTGTCGTGCTGGCGCGGGAGACACCGCTCGAGGATATCCGGAAAATCCGTGCCGAAACGCCGAAGGATCTGAAGATCGAAGCGTTCGTCCACGGCGCGATGTGTGTTTCCTTCTCCGGCCGTTGCCTTCTTTCCAATTACATGACCGGGCGCGACGCCAATCGAGGCCAGTGTGCCCAGCCGTGCCGCTGGAAATATCACCTTGTAGAAGAAACGCGCCCCGGAGAGTATTTCGAGATCACCGAGGATGGCGGCACCTATATTCTCAATTCCCGCGACATGTGCATGATCGAGCACATTCCCGAACTGATCGACGCCGGAATCACAAGTATGAAGATCGAAGGCCGGATGAAGTCCGCCTATTATACCGCGGTGGCCACGAATGCCTATCGCAATGCGATCGACTCGGCGCTGCGCGGTGAAAAGCTCGATCCCATCTGGGTCGAGGAAACGCGGAAAATACGGCACCGTCCGTATTCGACCGGCTTCTACTTCGGGATGCCGGGGCAGAGCTATGAACATACGAACTACACTTCAACATATGACGTTGCCGCCGTCGTGGAGACATGCGACGAGGAAGGAAGCGCCGTAGTGACCCAGCGCAACAAGTTTGCGGCGGGGGACAAGCTGGAGCTCCTGCGCCGGGATGCAAAGCCCGTTTCTTTCACGGCGGGTGAGCTCAGAGATGAAGAGGGGGTCTTGATCGAGGACGCGCGACATCCGATGATGACGGTGCGGATGCGTCTTCCGTGCAAGGCCGAACGCTTTGCGATCGTCAGGAAGGCGAAAGAAGAGCATTTTTCTTGACAAATCAAGCGTTTGTGATAGAATCATAACGAAAAACGGCTATGACGAAACGAGCCGACAGCAACAGCGCTTCAGAGAGGGACCGGTTTGGTGCGAGATCCCGCGACTGCAGTCGACAGCCACTTCCGAGCCTGCTTCGGAAAACGAAGCCGCATGCCTGCGTTATGGGCGCCGATGAGGCCGCAATGCGGCAAATCAGGGTGGTACAGCGAAATGACCTTCGCCCCTGCAACAGGGGCGGAGGTATCTTTTTTCCTGCCACATTTGAGGAGGACAAAATGGAAAAGTACGGACTGAATCAACTGAGAGAAATGTTTTTGAGCTTCTTTGAGACAAAGGATCATCTTCGTCTGCCGAGTTTCTCGCTGATTCCGCAGAACGACAAATCCGTTCTGCTGATCAACGCCGGCATGACGCCGATGAAGCCCTGGTTCAAGGGGGAGGAGGAGCCGCCGCGCCGGCGTGTCTGCACCTGCCAGAAGTGCATCCGCACGGGCGACATCGACAACGTGGGCCATACTGCGCGCCACGGCACCTATTTTGAAATGCTGGGCAACTTCTCGTTCGGCGATTATTTCAAGCACGAAGCGATTGCCTGGAGCTGGGAATTCCTGACCTCTCCGAAATGGGTCGGCCTTGATCCGGACAGACTGTATCCGTCTGTTTATGTGGACGACGACGAGGCCTGGAACATCTGGCATGATGAGATCGGCATCCCTGCCGAACGCATTTTCCGCTTTGGCAAGGAGGATAACTTTTGGGAGCACGGCTCGGGTCCGTGCGGTCCCTGCTCGGAGATCTACTATGACCGCGGCGAGGAATACGGCTGCGGCAAGCCGGGCTGCACGGTCGGATGCGACTGCGACCGGTATATGGAAGTCTGGAACAACGTATTCTCCCAGTTTGACAACGACGGACACAACAACTATACCGAGCTCAAGCAGAAGAATATCGACACCGGCATGGGCCTTGAGCGTTTGGCCGTCGTCTGCCAGGGCGTGAATTCGCTCTTTGAAGTAGACACGGTCATGAACATCACCAACAAGGTCAGCGAGCTGACGGGCGCCTACTATGGCAAGAGCGAGAAGATGGACGTGTCGCTTCGCGTGATCACTGACCATATCCGGTCAGCCACGTTCCTGATCAGCGACGGCGTTCTGCCCTCGAACGAGGGACGCGGCTATGTTCTGCGCCGTCTGCTGCGCCGGGCTGCGCGTCACGGCAAGCTGCTTGGCGTGAACGACGCTTTCCTTTACAAGATCGTCGATACCGTCATCCATGAAAACGAGTGCCAGTATCCCGAGCTTCGCGAAAAGCAGGATTATATCACTAAGGTGATCCGCACCGAGGAAGAGAGCTTTGACAAGACGATCGACGCCGGCATGAAGATCTTCTCCGATCTGCTTGCCGAGCACAAGGCAAAAGGGGAGACCACCTTCTCCGGTGCCGACGCGTTCAAGCTCTATGACACCTACGGTTTCCCGATTGATCTGACGATCGAGATGTGCGCCGACGAGGGAATGAGCGTCAACACCGATGAATTCAAGGATCTGATGCAGCAGCAGCGTGTTCGTGCACGTGAAGCGCGCAAGGCGTTGGGCGACCTCGGCTGGGCCGGCGTTGAATTCGGCAAATCCGTGCCTGACACGGTGTTTGTCGGATATGACAGCACAGAATGCGAGGCAAAGGTGTTGGCCATCGTTTCCGAAGGCGGGCTTTGCGATGAGATCAGCGAGGGCAGCGAGGCGATCGTCGTGCTTGACCGCACCTGCCTCTATGCCGAGATGGGCGGCCAGCTGGGCGACCATGGCGAAATCAAGGGCGAAGGTCTCTTTAAAGTCAATGACGTTCAGAAGAACAAGGGCGGCAAATACATGCATTACGGCGTGCTGGAGAGCGGATCGCTCAAGGTAGGCGACAGCGTCAAGGCTTCTGTTTGTATGAAGCGCCGCGGCGCGATCAGCCGCGCTCACAGCGCGACGCATCTTCTCCACAGCGCGCTGAGAGAAGTGCTTGGCGACCATGTGCATCAGGCGGGCTCTCTTGTCGACCAGGATCTGCTCCGCTTTGACTTTACTCACTACGCCGCTATTACGCCCGAGGAACTGCAGAAGGTCGAGGACGCGGTAAATGAGGCGATCCTTGCGGGATACCAGATCACGACGGAGGAAATGTCTGTTGATGAAGCGAAGAAGAGCGGCGCGACCGCACTCTTCGGCGAAAAGTACGGCAGCACCGTCCGTGTCGTCAGTATGGGCGATTACAGCAAGGAACTCTGCGGCGGTACGCATCTGAACAACACGGCGAAGGTTGGTGCTTTCCACATCCTTTCCGAGGGTTCGGTCGCTTCCGGCGTGCGCAGGATTGAAGCTGTGACCGGCAGGAGAACGCTTGATATTCTGCGCGGAGACATCGACAAAATCAATGAACTTTCCGCCCTGTATAAGTCCGCGCCTGATCAGATCGTTGACCGCGCACGCCAGCAGATGGACGAGCTGCGTGAGGCGAAGCGCACGATCGAACAGTATAAGGCCAAGGAATCGGCCGGCGGCGCCGACAGCATGCTCTCCGGGGCAAAGGAGATCGGCGGCCTTCATGTCGTGACGGCAAAACAGAAGGACCTTGACGCCAATGCGCTGCGTCAGCTGGGCGATGTGCTGCGTGATAAGGATGCGTCTGTCGTAGCGGTCATTGCTTCTGTTAGCGGTGAGAAGATCACGCTCCAGTGCGTCTGCGGAAAGGACGCTGTAGCCAAGGGCGTTCGCGCCGGCGATATTATCAAGACAATCGCGCCTGTTATCTCCGGACGCGGCGGCGGCAAACCCGATTCCGCTATGGGCGGCGGCAGCGATCTCGAAAAATTGGACGAGGCACTCTCTGCGGTCGAGCAGTTCGTGTCCGGTAAAATCTGAAAGGAGAAAATGAAATGCTGAACGATTGCCTTTTCTGCGCCATCCCGGCGGGGGAGATCCCCAGCGACAAGGTGTATGAAGACGAATATGTTTTTGCCTTCCGGGACATCAATCCCCAGGCTCCCGTTCATATTCTCGTTGTGCCGAAGGTGCATATTTCCTGCGCGCAGGAGATCGATGAAAATAATTCGATCTATGTTGCCAAATGCTTTGAGGCGATTGCAAAGATCGCAAAGGCGGAAGGACTGGACAACGGTTATCGCATCGTGAACAATTGCGGCGCGGACGGAGGCCAGAGCGTGATGCATCTGCATTTCCATCTTATCGGCGGGAAAAAATTCCCCGAGACGATCATCTGAAAAGAAAACGGCACAGGACCCGCATTCTTTTTTCAAAAAGCGTGCGGGTCCTGTGCGCGATCATGGGAGCGGCTGTATGCGAAAACTTGCGATAGCGGCTTTTGCTTTCTCCGCGGCGGTGTTTGCTGCCAATTATATCTTCTCGCGCTTATCCGTGATATACGCTGCGGTTTTCTGTGCCTTTATGGGGGCGGCAGTCCTGGGGATCCGACTGAAAAGCTTAAAAGGGGTCGTGATCGCGTTCTTTGCCGCTGCCGTCGGGTTTGTCAGCTTTGCCGCGCATTACGATCTGACGACGGAAAGAGCACATTCGCTCTCCGGCAATACGGAGACCGTGCGCTTTGTCCTGCTTGCGTCACCGCAGGAATATGAATCCTATACCAGCGCGGAGGTCCGCCTCGAAAGAGACGGATTGCCGCGCCTGAAGTGCATCTTTTATGACAGCGAAAAAGAGCTTGGACGCTATTCCTGCGGCGATGTGCTTACGGCAAAGGTGAAGCTGTCCGCGGCCGATATTCGTTACGGTGCGCATACCGATCGCTACACCGCCAAAGATGTTTATCTGACGGGAAACGTCAAAGGGATGATCGTGAGAATCGGACACAAGACCTCGATCGTTTCTTTGGCTTCGGCTGTCAGCGACGCGATCAGTCGTCGCGTAGATTCGATCTTTCCTGCGGATACGGCACCGTTCATAAAAGCGCTGCTTGTCGGGAATAAAAGCGATATTTATCGCGACGATGCGCTTTATGTCGCGCTCAGCCGCGCCGGATTGATGCATGTCGTTGCGGTATCGGGCATGCACGTGAGCTTTCTTGTCGCTTTTCTCCGCTTTATCTTGGGAAAAGGAAGGCGGAGCGCAATCCTTTGCATCGCGCTTGCCTGGCTGTTTGTGATAATAAGCGGTCTTTCTCCGACTGCTGTGCGGGCAGCGTTTATGCAAACCATGTTACTCATTGCCCCGCTCGTCGGACGGGAGAACGACTCCGTCACATCTCTTTCCGCCGCGCTTGCGTTCCTGTTGCTGATAAATCCGTTCGCTGCGGGAAATATCAGCCTGCAACTTTCCTTTTCCGCAATGCTTGGGATTATCCTGTTTGCGGACCGGATCGTAGAGACATTGATGAAGCCCTTTGGCGAGGGGAAGCTTGCGCAGGGGATGAAATATCCGATCGGGCTGATCGGCATGTCGCTGAGCGTTATGGTGTTCTCGCTGCCGGTCACAGCGATCCATTTCGGATATGTATCGGCAGTTTCACCTCTTACGAATCTGCTTTGCCTGTGGGCGATCCCGATCTGCTTTATCGGCGGCTATGTCTGCTGCCTGCTTTCCTTTATCCCGGCGCTCGGACAGGCGGCGGCGTTTGCAATCTCCCTTATTGCCCGTTATTGCTTCCGCGTATGCGGCTTCCTAGCTTCGCTTCGGTACTCGGCCATATATCTTTCCGGTTGGATCAGTGTACTGTGGATGATAGCGTTATATATTTCTCTTGCCCTCGTTTTCCTCTTGAGGCTGAAAACGCATTGGAAGATCGTGATCCCAACAGTAACTGCTGTGATCGGGATCGTGCTGACGCAGCTTGGAATCGGATGGTATTACGGCTTGGCCAGAGGGACGCTTGCCGCGATCGACGTCGGGCAGGGGCAGTGTATCAGCGCCTTTACCGGGGATTCGACGGTTCTCGTCGACTGCGGCAGCACCAGTTATGCCGAGTACAACGCTGGGGATTGTGCGACAGCCTATCTGAAAAGCCGCGGAAGGGATAAGATCGACGTTCTTGTGTTCACGCATTTGCACGCCGATCATGCCAACGGATTTGAGCGGCTTACGAATCTCATGCAGGTGGACACGGTCATTCTCCCACCTTCCGCGGTTGAGGATGAGGCGTTTTTCGAACTCCTGCGCATAGCAAAACAGCATGACACAACCGTTCGTTTGGCAGAGGGTGGAGATCATGTGTTGCTGAACGGGATGCTGCTGCGCTTCTTTGAGGCGGAATACGACGGCGATCAGAACGAGAGATGCATGCCTCTCATCATATCGATCGATGACTGTGACATGATCGTCACCGGAGACGCCCCGGCGGAAATGGAAAGGAAGCTGACGGAAGAATTTGATCTGTCCCTTGTCGAAGTGCTAGTTGTGGGACATCACGGATCGAAGGACGCCAGCTGTGAAGAATACCTTGACGCGATCGGCGGAAACCGCGCTCTCATCAGCGTCGGGAAGAACAACTATGGTCTGCCGAGCGCGGAAATACTTGAACGACTCAAGCGCTTCGGTTATACTGTTTCCAGGACAGATTCGGACGGAACGGTGGAGATACGCGTTCATGGCTAAAGAAAAAGACGAAAAACTGAATTACAGGCAGGAACTGCAGAAGCTTAAGGCAGAAGGGCCGCGGACGCTCTACCTCCTCTGGGGTAAAGAGGACTATCTGCGCGAACAGTATCTGACACAGCTTAAGGCGCTCTGCATCCCGGAGGGAGAAAGCGGCTTTAACTATAAACGCTTTGACGGACCGGAGCTCACGGCAAACGCTCTGCGCCAGGCGGTCGATGCGCTTCCGTTTCTGGCGGACCATACGTTTATCGAGCTGCGGGATATCGATCTCAACAAGCTCAAAGAGGCCCAGGAGATCACCGCGGTATTATCTGAACTGCCGGCGTACTGCACAGTCTGCTTTGTGCAAAACGCGGAATACGAGCCGGACGGCAGACTGAAGCTGATCCGGGCGATCCGCGATAAAGGCTGTGATCTGAAGTTTACCCAGCAGGGACAGGGGGCTTTGATCGACTGGATCGCGCGGCGCTTTGCCGCGCACGGAAAGCGGATCGATTTTGAAGCGTCACAAAGGCTCATTTTCATCAGTGGAGATCTGATGAACCGCCTGATCCCGGAAATCGATAAGATCGCAAACTATGTCAAAGACGAAAAGGTAACGGTCAAGGATGTTGAAGCGGTGGCGCACCATATTCCGGAAGCGCAGGTTTTCGAACTGACGGATCTGTTGGCACAGAAGCAGGTGAGCGCTGCGATGAACACGCTCTCGGAACTGCTGGCTGAAAATGAATATGATCCGATCTTCCTTCTGGCTGTTTTGGGCTCACAGATGCGCAGACTTTATTGTGCAAGACTTGCGATCGAGCATGATCTTGGGGCGAGCTATGTCTCGGAATGCTGCGGGATCAAGTTTAATTTCATCGCGACAAAGCTGATCCAATCCGCACGCAGCTTTACCAAAGATCAACTGAAAAATGCTGTCAGGATCTGTGCCGAGACAGACATGCAGATGAAAAGCAGCGGCGGCGACAGCAGGGAACTGCTGAAAAATGCGGTGCTTGCCATCGCGCTGGAGGCGGCGGATGCAAAGCGTTAAAGAGGTCCTTGTTGTTGAGGGGCGGTATGACAAAAACACGCTGCTGCAGGTCGTGGACGCTGTCGTGATCGAAACGGGCGGCTTCGGGATCTTTAACGACAAACAAAAGCAGAAGCTGCTGCGTTCCATGGCGGAGAAGCGAGGGCTGATCATTCTGACCGACCCGGACGGCGCCGGTTTTATGATCCGCAATTTTATTAAAGCCTGTGTTCCGGCGGAACGCTTAAAGCAGGCCTATGTTCCTGATATTCACGGGAAGGAAAAAAGAAAAGCCAGGCCGTCCAAAGAAGGAAAGCTTGGCGTGGAGGGAATGCGCGGCGAGATCCTGCTTGCGGCGCTCAAGCGTGCCGGAGCGACGTTTTCAGACGCGCAAGCGGCCGATTTTTCGCAGAAGGTCACAAAGGCGGATCTGTACCGGCTCGGCCTTTCCGGACGCGAGAAGAGCGCGGAGAAGCGCGCAGCGCTGATGCGTGAGCTTGAACTTCCCGAACATTTAAGCGCGGATGCTCTGCTTGACGTCGTCAACGCGAGCATGAGCAGGGAAGAGTTCTTCAGCCGTGCCGATCTTCCAGCAGAGCAGAGGCAAGAATAGCGATCAGCAGCAGTCCCTGCGGTGTTTCGGCCAGCGCGGAGGCGAGCATGATCTCGTCATAGCCGCATTGCGGCCAAATCAAAAGAAGATAGGCACAAAGGAGCATGGCACAGCTCAGTTTCAGCGTTCCCATCAATATGTACCAGGCTTCATCGCACATCGTCGACATATTCCGGAGCGCTTTTTTCATCATTTTGATCACCCGTTTATGAGTGTACCTTTCTTCTGCTTCTGATACAAGGGACAATTTTTTCCTTTTTTAAAAGCAAAGACAGGCCGGGAGATAATATCTTCCGGTTTTCTTTTATGGAACAGGTGAATTGTTCATAATTATATGGTTAAATAGAAAAGTCGCCGCAGATCATGGATCTGTGACGACGTGGCACTCCCGGGCGGATTCGAACCGCCGGCCTTCCGCTTAGGAGGCGGACGCTCTATCCTGCTGAGCTACGGAAGCGTATCTGCTTTCAGGCAGCTTTTGTATTTTATCTCATATCGTTTCGGATGTCAACCGAGAGAAAGGATCTCCGGCATGCTTCAATTAAAGGAAATCAAAAAGGATTATATCACCGGCAATCAGCCTGTTCACGCCCTGAAGGGGATCGATCTCGGTTTTCGTGAAAGCGAATTTGTCGCGATCCTCGGACACTCCGGCTGCGGCAAGACGACGCTTTTGAATATCATCGGAGGGCTTGACAAGTATACGTCCGGCGATCTTGTGATCAACGGGAAATCTACCAAGAATTTCTCTGACGCGGACTGGGACGCCTATCGCAATCACTCGATCGGGTTTGTCTTTCAGTCCTATAACCTCATCCCGCATCAAAGCGTGCTTTCCAATGTAGAGCTCGCGCTGACGATCTCCGGCGTCGGCAAGGCTGAACGCAGACGCCGTGCGGTTGAAGCACTTGAAAAGGTCGGACTAGGCGATCAGCTGAACAAAAAGCCGAACCAGATGTCCGGCGGACAGATGCAGCGCGTGGCGATCGCGCGTGCGCTGGTAAACGACCCAGATATCCTCCTGGCCGACGAGCCGACAGGCGCGCTGGATTCCGAGACCTCTGTTCAGATCATGGATATTCTCAAGGAGATCTCGGCCAACAAGCTGATCATCATGGTCACACATAATCCCGAACTGGCCGAGAGTTATGCCAGCCGGATCATCCGTATCAAGGACGGCGTGATCATCGACGACAGTGATCCCTATACGGCAGAGGAGGAAGAAAAGGTCGCTGCGGCAAAGAAAGAACGCCGCACGTCCATGAGCTTTTTGACGGCGCTTTCCTTGTCACTGAACAATCTGATGACGAAGAAAACGAGAACCGTGCTGACAGCTTTTGCGGGCAGCATCGGCATTATCGGCATCGCGCTTATTATGTCGCTTTCCAACGGTATCCAGAATTACATCGACAAAGTACAGGCCGATACGCTTTCAAGCTATCCGATCACGATCCAGGCGGAAAGCGTCGATATGACCAATATGATGACGTCGCTGATGGGTGTTCGCTCTCAGACCGAGGGCGGGATGCATGACAAGGACGCGGTATACTCAAGCACGGTCATGTATGATATGATGAACTCGATGATCTCCGCCGACAAGCAGACGAACAACCTCAAGCCCTTCAAGGAATATATTGAGGACGAAAACAGCGAGATCGCGCAGTATATCAGCTCGGTGCAGTACACCTATGATCTGGATATGAACCTCTATGCCGAGGACGTGGACGGGAACATCGCGAAGACCGACGTTGTACAGCTGATGCAGACGGCCATGAGCAGCATGTACGGCGGCGATTACAGCTCGTTCTTTTCCACCTATGGCTCGTATTATTCCGTGATCGACATCTGGCAGGAGATGCTGCCGGGCGAGAACGGAGAATATATCAATCCCTTTTTGAAAAACCAGTATGACGTCCTGTACGGCAAATGGCCGGAAAACTATGACGAGGCGGTATTGATCGTCAATGAGAACAACGAGATCTCAGACCTCGTGCTTTATGCTCTCGGGCTGAAGTCGACGGCGTCAATTGCCGATGATATGCAGTCTTTCGTCTCGCAGGAGACGGTGGAGGCCAAGGTCGAAAGCTGGAGTTATGAAGAGATCTGCGACATGAGCTTCCGCTATATCTTTCCGGCCGATATGTACCAGTATGACGAGGCGGAGGAGAAATATATCAATCTCGGCGAAGAGGACCTTGGACTCAAGACACTGTACAACAACGGGCTGGAACTCAAGATCGTCGGGGTCATCCGGCAGAACGAGGATGCCGTCTCCGGCATGATGACGGGCGCGATCGGATATACGCACGCCTTAATCGAGTATATCGCCAGAGAGGCGGAACAAAAGGATCTCGTCAAAAAGCAGCTTGCTGACAAGGATTACAACATTCTCTCGGGACTGAAATTCCTGGATACGGAAGACGAAGCGCTGACAAAAGACCGCAAGCAGCAGGCGGCGCGGGATTATATCGAGCAGGCGGACGAGGCCACGATCGCGGAGCTCTATATCAAATTCATGTGTCACCCGAGCGATGAATACGTCAAGGAAATGGTTGACGAACAGCTTGAGGGCACGACGCGCGAGGATATCGAGAAGCAGATCCTGGAAACGTATCCGGAGTATGCCTCGATGCTGGAGCAGATGGACGACGACATGCTTTTCGATTATATTGGAAAGATGGCGGGAGACCAGGTGCGCGAGCAGTACGCTGCCGAAATGGAGAAGCTGTACCGCGAGCTGAGCGACGAGGAGCTTGTCGAGGACTTCGGGCTGCTTGTGTTGGAGGACGAGGACTATCTCTGGATCTATAACAACGCGATGCCTCCTGTCTATTCGGAGATCAATTATAAAGAGACGATGAAAAAGCTCGGCTATGTCGATCTTGACACACCGAGCGTGATCAACATTTACGCTTCGTCTTTTGAAGACAAGGACAACATTTCCACAGCGATCAAGAATTACAACAGCACGGTATCCAAGGAAGATGAGATCACCTATACCGATATCGTGGCACTGCTGATGAGTTCGATCACGACGATCATCAATGTGATCAGCTATGTGCTGATTGCGTTCGTTGCCATATCTCTGGTCGTGTCCTCGATCATGATTGGAATCATCACGTATATCAGCGTGCTCGAGCGTACGAAGGAGATCGGTATCCTGCGCGCGATCGGCGCGTCGAACCGTGACGTGTCTCACGTCTTTAACGCCGAGACCGTCATCATTGGCTTCACGGCCGGTGCGATCGGCATCATTCTGACGCTGCTGCTGAATATCCCGATCAATATGATCGTGCACGATCTGACGGGGATCATGTCGCTCAATTCCGCGCTTCCCGCGGCGGGCGGGATCGGGCTGGTCCTGATCAGCATGATCTTGACCTTTATCGCGGGACTGATCCCCTCGGGGATTGCGGCGAGAAAGGATCCCGTCGAAGCGCTGAGAACCGAATAAAGACAGCACAGGAAAAGAGCAAGCCCGATGGGCTTGCTCTTTTCTTGTTACATGGCTTCGATTTCTTTTATGTTGTATTCGTTGCCGGTTAGAAGATAGGTGTTCTCGCTGTTGCAGTATGGACAGATCTTTTTGTACTTCATGGTGGAGTACGTCCGTTGACAGTCCACACAATAGGTGACAGCCTCAAGCGTTTCGATCTTCAGTTCCGCGTCCTTCATGATCTCGCTGCGTTTCTTGGCCCATTCCCAGCAATCCTGGATATACATGGGGATGATGCCGCTGACTTCGCCGATCTCAAGCGTGACGCTGCCGACCGTTGTCAGATCGTTTTCTTTGCAGACCTTTTCGACCTGCTCGATCACATAAAAGACTGTTCCGAGTTCGTGCATTACTTTTCCTTACGATTGATCTTGATGGCGCGCTTGGCAACATACTTGAGCATCGGGCCGACCTTGTCCTCGCATCGGACCATCGTGGAGGCCTCGGGAACGTCACGCTGCAGGTGGATAGCGTCGAACATGCAGCGTGTGGTGCACAGACCGCAGCCGATGCAGCGGTTCCGGTCGACAACGCTCACGCCACAGCCGAGGCAGCGGCTGGCCTCGGCCTTGACCTGCTCCTCGGTAAAGGTGAGACGGTCGTGCTCAAAGGTCTTGGCCTTGCTGGCGTCGTGGCAGATTGCCTGGCGGGCGGGACGGTCGAAGCAATCCATGTCGATCAGGAGGTTATCCTTGTCGAGCTCATAGAACTCGCGCAGGTTACGGCCGATCGTAAGGCTCTGGCCTTCGTTGACGAAGCGGTGGAGAGACTCGGCGCCTTCGCGGCCGGCAGCGATCGCATCGATTGCGAACTTCGGGCCGGTGTAGACGTCGCCGCCGACGAAGATATCCTTCTGCTCGGTCTGATAGGTGACGGGATCGGCGATCGCGTTGCCCTTCTTGCCGGTCTTGAGCTCGCCGATGTCCAGGCTGCCCCAATCGATTGACTGACCGACGGCGGCGAGAACGGAATCGACTTCGATGGTCTCAAACTTGCCGGTGCCGACAGGGGAGCGACGGCCCTTTTCGTCGGGCTCGCCAAGCTCCATGATCTCGACCTTGAGGCCGCAGACCTTGCCGTCATTGCCGAGGATTTCGACAGGTGCGTTGAGGAAGCAGAACTTCACGCCCTCTTCGCGGGCTTCGGCAACCTCTTCCTTATCGGCGGGCATCTCGTCCTCGCTGCGGCGGTAGATGACAGTTGTCTCTGCGCCGAGACGGACAGCCGTGCGGCAGACATCCATCGCCACGTTGCCGCCGCCGATGACCGCGCACTTCTTGCCGATCTCGGGCTTGTTGCCGAGGTTGACTTCACGCAGGAAGTCGACGCCGCCGTAAACGCCGGTGAGATCCTCGCCGGGGATCTTGTAGCCCTCGTCACGGAGCTGCTGGATCGTGATGTCCTTGCCGATCTCGGTGTTCATCCGGAAGTCAACTCCCATCTTTTCAAGAACTTCGATCTCGCCCTTGAGCGCGCTTCGGTCGAGACGGTAGCTGGGGATGCCCATGACGAGCATGCCGCCGGGAGCCGGGTTGCGGTCAAATACGGTGACATTGGTGTAGCCCATGCGCGCGAGGTAGTAAGCGCAGCTCAGACCGGCAGGGCCGGCGCCGATGATGGCGACCTTCTGCTCATAGGGGATATCGACGGGACGACGGTAAAGCCTTTCGGGGATGTAACGCTCTTCGCTCTTGAGGTCCTGCTCGGCGATGAACTTTTTGATCTCATCGATGGCAAGAGCCTTGTCAAGAGAGCCGCGCGTGCAGGCAGCCTCGCAGCGGCGGTTGCAGACATAGCCGCAGACAGAGGGGAAGGGGTTGTCCTGCTTGAT